>DASUXL010000205.1:0-10071 GCA_036377915.1 Candidatus Limnocylindrales bacterium | reverse complement strand
CTTCGACCTGGCGGCGGTGGTCGCGGTCGGGCCCGGCGACGATCGGGGTGCGGTGGTCGACCTGTTGGGGCGGTTGACGGCTAAGAGTCTGGTCATGCGGTGGCGCGGCCCCGAGGCGCGGTGGCGTTTGCTGGAGACGGTCCGGGCTTTCGCGCTGGACGAGCTGCGGGCCAACGGCGAGGCCGATGAGGTGCGGCGGCGCCACCTGCTGTGGGCCGAGGCGACCGCGAGCAGGCTGGCCCCGCACGAGTTCGACCTGGTCGTCGACGATCTGCGGGAGGCGCTGGCGAACTGCCCCGAGGGGGTGGACGCGCTGGCGCACCGGTTGGCGCGGGCGCTCGGGCAGCTCACCTATGCTCGCCGGTTCCTGGAGGAGTCGATCGCTCATTTCCGCCGCGCGGCCGCGCTCGCGCCCGATCCGGCGGAGGCCGCCGCCGACCTGCGCCGCGCCGCCGCCTGCACGCTGATGATTACCAACCTTGGCCGGCAGGCGCTGCCGATCCTGGTCGAGGCGGCCGACCGTTCGCGGGAGGGCGGCGATGGCGAGGGTGAGGCGATGGCGCTCGGGCGGGCGGTGGAGGTGATCGTGCGGTACTCCGGTGGGCTGCCCGTTGAAATGCCGGCGCGGCAGCGGCGGGAACTGCTTGCGCGGGCTGAATCCGTTGAGGGGGGCGGCGGCGGCGCTGCGCAAGTCGGGGCGCAGCTGGCGATCGCGGCGGCGTGGGACCGGACCGGGCAGCGGCACGACCCGGATCCGGAGCTTGCCGAGCGGGCCCTGGCGGCGGCCCGGTCCACCGGCGACCCGCTGCTGATCGGCGCCGCCCTGGATCTCATGTCCACCGTGGAGACGAGCGCCGGCCGGCTCGCGCTGGCACACCGGCTCAGTGACGAACGGGCGCAAGGACTTGAGCGGCTGGACCGGGACGATCCCCGCACCGGGGCCGAGATCGTTGACTGCCTGCACATGCGCGCCGTGTACGCGATCGCCGCGGGTGACCTGCCGGCCGCGCTGGAGGCGGGGTGGGCGGCCCGCCGCGACGACCTGATCGGCAAGCACCCGTACTCGGCGGCGAGCAAACTCGTCATCGCGCTGGCGCTCGCCGGTGAGGTGGAGGCGACGCTCGCGCACTCGGACGAGATGCACTCCGCCTGGAGCCGTGAAGGTAGTCCCGCGGCGCCGTGGATGGCGGCCGGGCTGCTCTCGGCCGCGCTGGCCGCGGGCATGAGCGGCGACGCCGAGCGCAGCCGGTGGTGGCGGGAGCGGGCACTGGTCGCGGCCGGCAGTGCCGATGCCCCGGCGTACGCATCGTTCGCCGCCTTCGTCGATGCGCGGGTGGCGCTGCACATCGGAGAGTCGCCGGAGTCTTATGTGGACCGTGCGTTCGCCGAGTTTCCGCACGGGCGGAACAGGTCCTACGCGCAGGCGGCCGGGGCGGAGCTGGCCGTCGCGGCCGGGTTGGCGAGCGCGCCCGAGCTGATCGCCGCGGCCCGCCCGGTGGTGCTCGAAAACCGTTGGGCCACGGCGTGTTTGACCCGTGCCGAGGCGCGGCTGTCCGGCGATGAGGCCGGTCTGGCCGCGGCGGCAGGGATGTGGGAGGCCCTGGGCGCCCGAGGCGAGCACGCGCTCACCCTGCTCCTGCTGCCGGGGCGGGCGGCGCAGGGGCTCCAGATGGCAGCCGGGTTGGGCATCACCGTCCCGTCTTGAGGCGCGGCTCGGCAGCGGCCCGTCTTGAGGCGCGGCTCGGCAGCGGCCCGTCTTGAGGCACGGCTCGGCAGCGGCCCGTCTTGAGGCACGGCTCGGCAGCGGCCCGTCTTGAGGCGCGGCTCGGCAGCGCCCGCGTTTTTTATAGCCAGCCGCTTTTATAGCCAGCCGCTTTTATAGCCGGCCTTTTACAGCCAGCCTTTATAGCCAGCCGCGCCTGACCGCCTCCGCACCGGCCTGGAATCGGCTGCTGGCACCGAGCTGCTGGGCAAGACCGGCCATCAGCCGGCGAACCGTGCGGACCGAGATGCCCAACCGCCGGCTCGCCGCCTCATCAGTCTGCCCGCCGCCCAGCAGCTTTATCAGCTCCCGCCTTGTCGCATCCAGATCGTCGGCGAGACTCGCGTGCGGCGTGGCCTGCGACCACATCTGCTCGAACAGCTGGCGCAGCGCCGCCAGCGTGCCGGGACTGCGGACCTCCCACTCGCCGAGCAGGGCAACCCTTGAATCGATGATAAACAATTTTATGGGTACCAGAGGCAGTGTGCGAATCTGGCCACCAAGCCCCGCGGTCGGGGAGCCCTCCTGGCAGACGGCGCGGATGGAGACGGCACGCTTGACCGCGCTCGCCTGCGGCGGTGACATGTCCGGCGTAAGCCAGAGGCACTCCTTGCTGGCGGCCTGGGCAAGCTCGGCGAGGCGCCCCAGGACCGCGTCCACATTGGAGTACCGGATGGTGTCGGCGCGATCGCGCATGCTGTCATGGTGTGCGGCCACGGCGGCGATCGCCGCGCGGGTCGCCTCGATCTGCCGCTGCCGCACCGCTATCTCGGCCTCGGCCTGGACGAGCACGTTTGACAACTCTGCCCGCGTGCTCGCCAGTGCGGTCTGCGTGCTCGCCGGCCCGATCCTCGTGCCCGGCGGCCCGCTCTGTTCGCCCGCCGGCGCTATCCGCGGGCTCACCAGGCGCAGCGTGCCGTCGCAGAGCCACGACGGGTTTAGCAACGCCAGATCGACAAGCACGTCAAGCGACTCTCTCAGCTGCGTCTCGGTCAGCTTCATCCGATCCGCCAACTCCGGCACCCCCATCCCTGGATGGGTTAGCAACGCACGATAGACCTCCTCCGCCTGCGCTGGCAGGCCGAGCGTCTGCAGCATCACTGCCTCCATATTGATCCCCGTTTGATAGACCATTGTGCAGTAGTCGCCGCCGCGGTGGGGGCCGCGCAAGTCCGCATGGCAACAAGGTGCCAGCCCTAGTGACATCACCTGCGAGCCGGGCGATGCTCTCTAGGGCTGGCAAGCGTTTGGGTCTGGATGAGGGCGCGTTTTTCATGCATCTGGTCATGCTCTCGCTGGTCGCGCCCGACGGTGGGGAGGCCGGCGTCAGTCCGGAGGTTCTGGTCGATCTGCTTTGGGTGCACACCCATCCGGCCGACCGGATCGAGCACCTGCGAGCGATCAGGGCCGCCCGCGGGATCGACGTCTCGGCCTTCTCGGCGCGTGCCGGGCAGGCGGCACCGGACGAGGGCCTGAAGAACCTCGTGCAGAGAGCAATCGCGGCAACACCGATGCTGTCGCGCTGGCGAATCCAATGAGGACAGATCCGATGAGGACGGAAAGAAAGAGGGAAGGATGCAAGAATCGTTGAAGCGGGCCGTGTTCGGCAACCTCCTGCCGCTCACACTGAGCCTGGTCGCGCTGGTCGGGGTGGGCATTACCAGCCCGGCGCGGGGCACGGCCGACCCGGTGAGGGTCGCGGAGGTCACGATCTCGCTGCCGGTCAGCACCTGGACCCACGTTAACGCCGCGAGCCCCAACACCTCCTACTGGACCTACCCCCGTGACGCGATCAGGGTCGGGCGCGTCCCGAGCGAACCCGGCTTGTGGCGTGGGTTCGTGCAGGCCGACATCCAGCCGTTGCACGGGCGCACGATCATTGACGCGACCTTGCAGATCGTGCTCGACCACAGTGCCTCGTGCAACCCGACACCGGTGGAGCTGTGGCAGGTAGGCGTCACCGTGACGCCGTCGGTCACCTGGAACACCCAGGGACCGTGGCTGAGCCCGATTTCCCAGGCTTACGCCGCCGCCAACCAGTCATGCGGGCAACCCGATTCCTATATTTCCTTTGTGGGTACCGGTGTGACTTCCACGGTGGCGCAAGCTGCGGCGATGCAGCACCCTACCGTCACCATGGGGCTGCGGGCACAGGACGAGTCCACCTGGACTCAGTGGAAGAAGTTCCGCCCGACCAACATCTGGCTGGTCGTCAGGTACGCCGAATAGAAGCGGCAGACGGATGGGCGGGCGGGACCTGGAAGACGACAGGTCCCGCCCGCACCCTGGGCCGCTGCTGCCCTCAGCGGCGGAACGGGCCGGTCACCTCATAGGTGATCCCACCCGAAGACGAACCCGAGGTACCCCGCTGGGACGAGAAGTAGAGCCGGTTGCCGGCCGGGTTGAAGGCGGGTCCGGTGATCTCGGAGGATGACTGCCCGGTGACCCGGGCAAAGACCGAGATGACGTCGTCCGCGGTGATCAGGCAGATCTCCATGTTGCCGCCGTCCTCGGCAACGTATAGGTCGCCGAAGGACGATCCGGTGATGTTGTCGACGCCGGTGAGTGGAGCGGTACCCCCAACCAATGAATCGTCATAGGCAAGCTCTACCGTTGACGCGGCCGCGTTGTAGGCCCAGACTCTGTTGTCTCCCTTGGTGGTGAAGTAGCAGACGCCGCCCTGGTACCAGCAGCCCTCGCCACCGTTGAACCGCTTGACGCCGCTGACCTGGTTGCGGGTCGCGGTGGGCGAGCCGTCCGGGTCGGGCACGTCCGCCCAGGTGATCGCCGCGTTGGTGCCGCTGCCGCCCACGGCCACCTGCAGCCTGCCGCTGGAAAGATTGCCCCAGGTGTTGGGGATGAACCGGTAGAAGCAGCCGGACGACTCGTCCTCGGTCAGATAGATCACCCGGCGGTCGGGGTCGCAGGCGGCGGCCTCGTGCTTGAATCGTCCCATGGCCGGGCGGTTGACGGCCGCGTTGACGCCGCGCGGATCGCACTCGAACACCCGCCCGAGCGAGACCTCCTCGCAGGAAAGCCATGTGCCCCAAGGGGTCGCACCGCCGGCGCAGTTGGTGTTGCTGTTGCCCAGGATCCGGTAGGCGCCGGTGACGCCGCCGGAGCTGTTGAACCTGACGGCCGACGCGCCGCCACCGGAGGAGGCGGACACTTCCGAGTTGGAGACGTAGATCCAGCCGGAGCCGTCGGCGAAGCACGCGCCGCCGTCCGGTGCGCGGTGCCAGGCGTAGGAGGTTCCGCTCACGGTCTGGGTGGATCGGGCGATGATGCGGCTGGTGAATCCGGCCGGAAGCTGGATACCGTTGGCGTTGGCGGGTTGTAGCGAGCCGTAAGGCCCCGGCCCGGGTTGTGCCGGTGCGGCGAAAGCCTCCCGCCACAGCGCCCCGCTGAACGCTGCGGCGCCGATCCCGATGACGCCGGCCCGGATGACATTGCGGCGCTCCATGATGGCCTCCACATGTGTCGATGCGACAAGTGCCATGGGCAGGCTAAACGCGCTGCGCATCGGCAGCGTGCTGGTGCAGTTAACGTCGCGTGACACGCGGGTGCATGCCGGTCGCTATTATTCTAGTGCTAGAATAAGTTGCGTGACCCCGTCGGAGCTGGTTCTGCTCGGGCTGCTGGCCGAGCGCCCGCGGCACGGCTACGAACTGGAGGAGGTCATCGCCGCCCGAGGCATGCGCGAGTGGACCGAGATCGGGTTCAGCTCGATCTACTACGTGCTTGGCCGGATGCGGTCTCGCGGGCTCGTGCGGGAGACGGCCGAGCCGTCGGCCCGGGGCAAGGCGCGCAAGGTTTTCGCGCCCACACCGGCCGGGCTGCGCGAGCTGGCCAGGGCGGCGGAGACGGCGATCGCCGAGCCGCACCCGGTCTTTCCGGCGCTGCTGGCCGGGCTGGCCAACGAGCCCGCCATCCCGCCGCGACGCCTCATCGCCGCGCTCAAGGCCCGCCACCGCGCCCTCGACGAGCGCATCGCGGCTGTCCGTGCCGCGGCCGCCGCCCAACCCGGAGTGCCGGGGTTCGTGACGGCCATTTTCGAGTACAGCATCGGCCAGCTGGAGGCGGAGCGGCGGTGGCTCGAACACTATCTGGAAGGCAAGAAACCATGACCGCGACGACGACGTATGACATAAAGAAGGAACTCAAGCCGTTCTACGGCCCGCGCAACACGCGGTGGGAAGTGGTCGACGTCCCGCCGGTGCGCTACATCGGCATCGACGGCGCCGGCGACCCCAATACGGAACGGTCCTATTCAGACGCCATCGAGGCGCTTTACGCCGTGGCGTACACCATCAAGTTCGCGCACAAGGACCGGGATCGGCCGTTCACCGTTGGCCCGTTGGAAGGGTTATGGTGGGCCGACGACCCGTCCGCGTTCGTCAAGCGCGACAAGGCATCCTGGAAGTGGACGATGCTCATCAGCCAGCCACCCTGGATCACCGGCGCCGACATCGACGCCGCCAAGCGGGCGGCGCTGGCGAAGAAGAAGCTGCCGGCCATCGACAGTGTTCGCGTGGTCGAGCTGGCCGAAGGGCCGAGCGCCCAGCTGCTGCACACCGGCTCCTACGACGACGAGGGGCCAAAACTCGCCGAGCTGCACGACAGATTCCTCGCCGAGCACGGGCTCGACTTCAACGGCCTGCACCACGAGATCTACCTCAGCGATGCCCGGCGGACCGAGCCGGCAAAGCTCAAGACGATCCTGCGGCAGCCGGTAAAGCAAGCCCACCTATGAAGCTGTCCAAAATGGAGATTGCCGTGCGCTGCGCTACCCGACCGCCGATGCGAGCTCGATTGCCTCGAGCGGGAGCGGTGCCTGGTCGGCCAGGACGCGCTTGACGTCCGGAGGTTGGAAGGTCGCGGGCTTGATAACCTTGCCGTCCTCGCGCAGCAGCGGTTTGCCGTCATCCCCGAGCTTGGTCATGTTGGACCGGTGCACCTCGTCGAAGACCGCGTCAAGGTCGATGCCGTAGGTGACCGCCGCGCCGTAGGCGAGATAGACGATGTCGGCCAGGGCATCGGCGATCTCCACGATGTCGCGGTTGTCCGTTGCCTCGGCGAGCTCGCCCACCTCCTCCTCGAGCAACCGGACCCGCAGCGCGGCGACACCGGCGTCGATGCGGGCGTTGGGCTCGGCCTGGCGGTGCAGCCCGAAGCGGACGTGGAACTCCGCCACCGAGGCGGCGGCACGGCTCACGCCCGAGCCCGAGCGCGAACCGTTGGATTGAACCGGCATGGTGTTGCTGCTATCTGGCACGCGTGAAGCCTGCCATCCGGGTACGACATTCTCGTCGCTGACACGCCTTGCTTGACAAACGCGATCGAAGCTCAGGCCAGGGCGAGGGCGACCGAAATCGTTCCGCAGATCAGTAGGGCCGTCCCGGTCATGGCACCGGTCACGTAGCTGACCGTCAGCTTCCGCCAGGCCGCGATCGGCACGGAGGCAACGGCTCCGAGGGCGACGAGTGCGGCCGCGACATACAGGAGCGGATACTCGAGGAGCACGGCCAGCGGAATGAAATGCACCCCCACCACGAACGCCACCCACGGTGCGGTGAGGTCAGGGCGGCGCCGAGCCGACAACACCACGGCCCCAACACCTGCCGCCAGTATCTCGATCGCCACGACCACGCCGAAGCGCGGGCCGGTCTCGGCATTGATCGCGCTGCCGTCATTCCAATGCCGCCAGCTGAGCACGCCCGCGAAGATGGCAAGCGCGATCGACGCGACGGAACCGGCGGCAAGCGCCAAGCGAGCCCGTTTGGGCGGAGCTTCCTGGGCCCAGCCGAACCACGTCATGCCGAAGAAGCCGAAGATGACGCCGGTCATGGCGGCTTCGCGGACGAATTGGGCCATCAAGGCAGTGTCCAAGGGGTAGCAAACATGATCCGGAGGATATACGAACCAACGGAAATGGCACCTACGGGCCGGGGTCTCGTGGTTTGTGGGGCGCCGTACGGATGCGCAAGTTTGTCATGGCTTTCTGCCCGGACGCGGCGCGAACGCCCGTGCCGCGATCAGGTCGAGTACCAGTTTGGACGCGTTGGCCGCGGCCAGTTCCTGGCTATCCGAGTTCTTGTCCCATCCCCAGTCGCAAATACCCTTCACCACGATCCACTCAGTGCCGACTCGGACCGACGATGCGTACACTCCGGCACCCTCCATCTCGCCACCCTCGGCGTCGGGGTAGCGCGCCTTCAGTGCCTCGCGGAGCGACCCGGAGTCGACGAGCACATCCCAGGAGAGCAGGAGACCGGGCCAAACTCGGACACCCGACGGCGGCACCGCGACCTTGAAGCGCTCGACCAGCCGATGGCCCGCGGTGACTTTGTCGCCGCGATCTCGGTCCTCCGTCTCTCCTGCCCGGACGCTGATCACCTGAAGTTGCACGGCGACGATGACGTCGCCGAGGCGTTGCCGCTCCTCCCGCAGTCCGAAGCAGATCCCCAGCATGATTACGTAACCCGGCCGCCACTCGTCGAGGAGTTCCGGGACGCTGTACGCCGCTGAGACCGGGCTGGTGATGCCCGGGCCGACCTGGGCGAGCAGCACTTCGGCGCCGCCGATCATCCCGAGCCGGTAGACGGGATGGCCGCCGTCGAAATCGAGCACCGGATCGGCATCCCGGTATGTGCGGACCTGCCGCAGCACCGCCTCCAGCTCGACCGGTGTGGCCACAATCAGAAGCACTCGCTCCCGCTCATAAATCTCGTTCATCCGCTGCCGATACTCCTCTTTCAATTGCTTGCGGTACCGGGTGTAACGCACGGAACAGACCACCGCCATCACGACCGTGGCCGGCAGCAACATCCCGAACATGAGGCCGATGCTGCGGGCGAGGTGGGTCGCCGCCGTCAGGTCCGGCGGCTCCTGCCACATCAGCCGGTAGGCGAGCCACTCCAGCGCTGATGCGTATGTCATGGGCCGACCTGTACACGTCCCGGCGCAGGCCTCCCGCTCCCAGCTCGCCACGGATCCCGCTATGGACAGCGGCAGCACGGTGATCGCTGCGAGCCAGAGGAAGAAGATCGAGCCCGTGTCGACGATCCGGTGCCGGCGGATCGGCCGTTGCCGCGGAACGCGAACGCTGATCTCCTGGTCGTCGTCGGACTCAAGTCCGTCGGCCCAGCTGGCCACCCGGGCGCGCATCCCCGAGGTGGTGATCGCGTCGCGCGGGCAGGCCAGCGCGGCGTCGGGGCCGGCCAGTTCTGCGAGCCGCCCGCCGATGGCGGCTAGCAGGTCGGCCGCACCGCGCTCGTCGTCGTGGTGGCACAGCCGCATCGTCCACTCCTCGAACGGCAGTGTCTCAGCTGCGATCCGGTCGGCGCTGGGCCTGTCTCGGACCAGTGCCCGCAACCCTCGCCAGGCAGCTGCGAGAAGCTGGATCACCTGATCGGCGAGTATCACGAAAATCAAAAGGATCTCGAGGACAATGAGGGCGTACCAAGTCGCCACCGGACCGATCATCGAGCGCAGCGCCGCGATGGCCAACGCCACCACGACGAAGAGCACTAACTCGAAGACCAGCACCACCAGCGACCACTGGTGGTCGATCCACCGCATTGCCCGTGCCCCACCGCCGGGCGCACGGTCGGCGGGCCGGCTCAGCATGGCGAACGACCGCGGACCGAGCCAGATCAGGCGCCCCTCCTTCGCCGCCCGATAAAGCTGTAGCGCGACGGGTGCCCGAGTACGAAAGAGGCCGAGCGTGCGCGGACGCAGGAAGCGGATGGTCCCGGCCCCGAACTCCGCGGCGAGCACACTGCGTACAGCCTCACGGCAGTCCCGCATCACCGGCGCTCCAACGGCCACGCGAACACGATAGGCCGTGCGTGCTATCCATTCACGCCAGCGGGCCTCTCTTCGAACCGTCCGCACCGCCCCTCGACGTCTACTCCCACGTGAGCAAAGAGGAAGAAAACCTCGATCAGGATGATCTCTGATGGGAGTTTTCCTAAGTAGCGGGGGACAGGATTTGAACCTGCGACCTCTGGGTTATGAGGATTCCGGTCCGGAGCCCAGGCGATCCCTCTCCGAGTCGGATGTCCAGGTCAGCTGTCCTGTTTAACTCAACCGTGTCGGGGGTGCGTTGGGATCGGATGCGCGGTCCCGTGAGCATTTACTCAATAGGGTCGACGGAAGCAACGGTTGTGACTGGACCCCGGTTATTGGTCCACAGCCAGTGAGAGTTCTTCGTGGTTGTTGATCCACTGCTGGTGGAAGGCCTCGGGGGTGAGACCGCCCAGCGAGCCGTGGGGCCTGTACGTGTTGTACTCGATGCGCCAGTCCTC
>DASUXL010000204.1:0-25890 GCA_036377915.1 Candidatus Limnocylindrales bacterium | reverse complement strand
GCGACCAGTCGACCATGCGGTGATTGAACAACATGCAGCCCGGGGCGCCTCACGCAGGTGCGGCCGTAACTAGTCTTGATGCATGACCGTCACTTTCCTGTTCAGCGACATCGAGCGCTCGACCGACCTGGTACGGCGGGTGGGTGACGGTGCCTTCGCCGCGATCCGGGCCGACCATCACCGCTTGCTGCGCCAGGCTTTCGAGGCGCACGGCGGGGAGGAGGTCGACACCGCCGGGGACGGGTTCTTTGTGGCGTTCGGCAGCGCCCGCGACGCGGTGCGGGCGGCGGTTTCGGCGCAGCAAGCGCTTGCCGCGCACGCCTGGCCCGATGGCGCCCCGGTGCGCGTGCGGATGGGCCTGCACACCACGGAACCGCACCGGACGGTCGACGGTTACGTGGGGCTCGGGGTGCACCGCGCGGCACGCATCTGCGACGCCGCCCACGGCGGCCAGATCCTTGCCTCGCAAGCGACGGCGGGCATCGTCGAGGATGCGGAGCTTTCCGGGGTGGAGCTGGCCGACCTCGGCGAGCACTCGCTCAAGGATCTGCCGCGCCGGCAACGGCTGTACCAGATGACCGCCCCCGGGCTGCCCAAGGGCTTCGACCGGCCGCGCACCCGCGAGGCGGCCGCCAAAACCCCGGGCGTGGCAACGTTTCTCGCCACCGACCTGGTCCGCTGGCATCAATTCGTGCGGCGGCTGGGCGACGAGGTGAGCGCCGCTGTCGTCGCCGGCTACTACGCGGCGATGACCAAGGCCATCGAGGACGCCAACGGAACGGTCCTCGAGCGGGTCGGGGACACCGTACTCGCGGTTTTCGGCCAGCCCGGCGAGGCGCTGTGGGCGGCGATCGGGGCGCGGGCGGCGCTGGCCGGCATCCGGTGGCCGGCCGGGCAGGAGTGCGAGCTGCGGATCGCCGTCCACTCTGGACGGTGGTCGGGTGACCCGCGACGGCCGGCCGCGAGCACGGCACTGGTGCGGCTCCACCGGTTGGGCCAGCTCGTCGAGCCGGGGCAGGTGCTCGTCTCGCATGCGACGGCCGCGCTGCTGGAGGGCGACCGTTCCGGACCCGACCTGCGGGATCTTGGCGAGCGGAAGGTACCCGAGTTCGACGAACCGGTGCACCTCTACGAGCTTGCGCTGCCCGCCGCCTGACTCTCTCCCGCCGGTTGCGGGTGGCGCAGGCCGGGGTGGCCCTCGGGGATGTAGTGGGCGATCGCCCAGCCGCTGACGGCGACGCACGCGGCGACCAGCGGCCAGGTGAGCACGGAGGTCGCCACGATCAGCGCCCCGAGCATCCCGGCCAGGTAGAGCGGCGTCCATACGATGATCCGGATCACATACTGGAAGACCCAGACCCAGCTCGCCCGGCTGTACGCCTTGAGCAGTACCGGATCGTGGCGCCATTTGGCCTTCTGCCCGAGCAGCGTGCCGACCACCACCCCGAGCAGCGGCCAGCGGATGACGATGCTGACCGCCCAGGCCAGGGCGCTCGCGGCATTGGTGAACAGGCGGATGAGGAAGAAGTCCTCGGCCCGCCCGGTCCGCAGCACGATCAGGGCGGCGACCACCACGCCGAGCAGGCCGAGCACGACGGCGCGGGGCTTGTCGCCCTGGGACAGGCGCCAGGCGCCGATGGCGGCGCTGGCGACGACCGCGGCCAGGGCGGCCCAGACGACCGAACGGTTGGTGGCGGCGAAGGTGGCGCCGAACACGAGCGGGCCGAGGGTGGCGTCGATCGCGGCCCGGCGGCCGCCCAGCAGGCTGGCCAGGCTCTCCGCACCGGGGTCTTGCGGGCTCCTGTTCACGTGGTGCTCCGGTCTCGCAGAAGGCAGCGGTCCTGCATCTGGTAGGAAGGGGTCGTGCGCACTGCTGAAGACGAGGTTATCGACCTATGCCGGGATCTTATCCGGATCGACACGACGAATACAGGTGATCTTGCAACGAGCGCGGGGGAGCGCGAGGCGGCCGAGTACGCCTGCGAGAAGCTCAACGACGTGGGGGTGGAGACCACCCTGCTGGAGAGCGCCGCGGGGCGGGCCAACGTGGTGGCGCGGATCGCCGGCGCCGACCCGGGTCGCCCGGCGTTGCTCGTGCACGGCCACCTGGATGTGGTACCCGCTGATGCCTCTGAATGGTCAGTGCCCCCCTTTGCCGGTGAGATAAAGGACGGTTTCCTTTGGGGGCGGGGCGCAGTCGACATGAAGGACTTCGACGCGATGATGCTCGCGGTGGTCCGCGAATGGAAGCGCACCGGCTATGTCCCGCCGCGCGACATCGTGCTGTGTTACACCGCCGACGAGGAGGCGGGAAGTGATTATGGCGCAACGTTTCTGGTGAACAACCACCCGCACCTGTTCGAGGGGTGCACCGAGGCGATCGGTGAGGTGGGCGGCTACTCCTACACGGTCACCAGCGACCTGCGTCTATATCTTGTCCAGACCGCCGAGAAGGGCATCGACTGGCTTAAGATCCATGCCACCGGCCGCCCCGGCCACGGCTCGTTCGTCCACGACAACAACGCCGTGACAACGGTGTCCGAGGCGGTCGCCCGGATCGGCAACCATCGCTTCCCGATCACGATAACCCCGACCGTGCGCTCGTTCCTGGAGGAGGCGGCGCGCGCGCTCGGCATCGACTTCGATCCGGACAACCCGGAGCTGACCATCGGCAAGCTCGGCCCGATCGCCAACATCGTCGGCGCCACCATCCGCAACACCGCCAACCCGACCGGCCTGCAGGCGGGCTACAAGCACAATGTCATCCCCGGCAAGGCAAGCGCCACCATCGACTGCCGCACCCTGCCCGGCCAGTACGACCTGTTCCGCGACCAGTTGCGGGAGGTGATCGGCCCCGACCTGGAGATCGAGTCCGGGGTGCGGCAACCCGCGCTCGAGACCACCTTCGACGGCCCGCTGGTACAGGCGATGGCCGACGCGCTGCGCGCCGAGGACCAGGGAGCGCACGCCGTACCGTATATGCTCTCCGGCGGCACCGACGCCAAGCAGTTCGCCCGCCTCGGCATCCGCTGCTTCGGCTTCTCCCCGCTGAAACTTCCCGCGGACCTGAACTTCTCGGCGTTGTTCCACGGCATCGACGAGCGGGTGCCACTGGATGCACTACAGTTCGGCGTGCGGGTCTTGGATCGATTCCTGAAGGGTTCCTAGTTATGACCGACAACCACGCCGCCGTCGAGGCGGCGCTGGAAGAGATGATCAGTACAGCTCGGGCTCACCTCACCGCCGTGCGCGACGCGAAAGGTGAGATCGACAGCGATGACGTCTGGCGGGCCTATGTGGCGTTCAACAACGCCGCGGTGGCCTACGACGAGGTCCTTTCAGCGACCTACGGCGAGCCGCTGCCGTGGGAGGTCGAGGCGATCGACCCGGACAGAGCCGACAAGTTCGC
Organism: Candidatus Limnocylindrales bacterium; assembly: GCA_036377915.1. Classification (GTDB taxonomy): domain Bacteria; phylum Actinomycetota; class Actinomycetes; order Mycobacteriales; family Micromonosporaceae; genus Allorhizocola. The sequence continues at coordinate 22,481 of DASUXL010000204.1, read as the reverse complement.
CGCGGACCTGGTGGCCGCCGAGTCGGAGGCCGACGATCCGCACCCGCGCGTCATCTCGGTGCGGCAGCGCCGCGACTACCACGTGCCCAGCATCTCCGCGTTGATCAAGGCGGCGGAGCTTGCGCGTGTCGAGGTATCGATGGGGACCCCCGACGAGCCCATCACCACTGTCGCCGACGCCCTGCTGGAGCTGCTCCAGTCGTCGGACGGTTCGCTTGCCGCCCTTGACATTCCGGAGCTTGAACCGCTCGACGGGATAGTCACGGTCGCCGAGGTCGACGCGGCGTTCGAGCCCGACGAGTACCCGGAGACCGACGCCAACGGCCCCTACGAGTTGTCCGGCACGGACAAGCTTGTCGCCCGCCTCGACGAGCATCTCACCGGCGAGATCTTCGAGGACGAGGACTAGCCCCAATATTCAGACACTGAGACCCGGCAGGAGCGTATTTTGCCGCGCCAGGCGGCGAAGCAGCACCTGCCGGGTCCCGTCGCGCAGGAGCTTAACGCGGGCGAGCTCCCACCCGCTGTACTCGGCCTGGATCGTCAATCGCGCCGATGCGGTCATTCTGTCGACATCTGGTGGCAACCGCAGCGGCACGTATTCGTAGTCCATGCGGCTATGCTGCACCCTTCGTCGGCATTTTTCCAGCGTTACGACTCACGCTCCGGGTAACCCAGGGACAGGGCCGAGACATCGTCGAGCGCCAGCGCGATCTCGGCCGGGAGGGTGAGTTCCTCGATCCCCAGCGCGGTCATGAGCTGGGCGGTGGTCCGGGCGCCGATGATCGGGGCGGTCACCCCCGGGCGGTCCCGCACCCACGCCAGCGCCACCTCCGCCGGGCTGAGCCCGAGCCCGGACGCGGCGGTCCACAGCGACTCCACGATCGCCGAGCACCTTGGCTGTAGGTAGGGCAGGACGAACCGCTCGAAGTGCGGGCTGGCCGCTCTCGAGTCTTCCGGCCGGTCCTGGCGGTACTTGCCGGTCAGCACGCCCCGGCCCAGCGGCGACCAGGGCAGCACCCCGATGCCCAGCGCCTCGCACGCGGGGACCACCTCGCGCTCGATGCCGCGCTGCAGCAGCGAGTACTCCATCTGGGTGGCCACGATCGGTGCCCGGCCGGGCCAGCTCGCCTGCCACGTGGCTGCCCGGGCGGTCTGCCACGCCGCGAAGTTTGACACGCCCGCGTAGCGGACCCGGCCGCTGCTGACCGCATGGTCCATCGTGGCAAGGGTTTCCTCCATGGGGGTACCCACATCCCAGCCATGGATCATCCAAACGTCCACATGCGACACTCCCAGCCGCCGCAGCGTGGTGTCGAGGGTCCGCAACAGGTGCCCGCGGGAACCGTCGTGGCGCCGCCCCCGCCGTGCCCGCAGCCCCGCCTTGGCGATGATGATCAGCTCTTCGCGGTCGACCATCGCGTCGAGCAGCGTGCCCAGCACGGCCTCCGCCTCGCCGTCGGCGTAGACGTCGGCCGTGTCGATCAGCGTGCCGCCGGCGTCGACATACGCCTTGAGCTGGGCACCGGCATCGTCCGGGTCGGTGTCCAGGCCCCAGGTCATGGTGCCCAACGCCAGCCGGGAGACCATCAGCCCGCTGCGGCCGAGGGGTCGCTGCTGCATGGAGATATTGTTACGCGACCGGAAAAGCTCTCTCAGGCTCGGGTGAGTCTTGTTCCGACAGTGACGTGGTCGGCGGCGCTTTCCGGGACACCGATGGTCGTCGTCCCGGGAGGGGAGTGGAACTCCACGACGGCGACTTCGGTGGCGGTGTCGGGCTTGCCGTCGTTTTGGACGGTGACGCTGTCGCCCTTGGCCAGGGAACCCTCGAGCAGCCTGCCGGTGAGCAGGAGCCACGGTCGCGCGGCGACCCGGTGGACGGCGTCTACGACAAAGGTGGTGGTCACGGTGAATTCCTCCGCCATGCGTCAACGAATCGTTGCTCCGCGCCGTACGCCTCGGCTTCGAGCTCGCCAAGATTGCCGGTGCCAATGGTACGCCCGGACTGTATCTGGCCAACGTGGATACTCTCGTGCCCGAGGTTGCGCACGAGGGTTTCGGCGTCCTGGAACGCCGCCGGTGCCAGCTGGACCCCGAGCTCGTCGGTCCGCGCGCTGGCGCCCATGTAGTCGAGGTAGCGGATGGTGTCCATGTCCGCCTCGACGAGGTCGTCCAGGACATGGACGTTGGCGCCCAGGAAGTCCACCTCACCCAGGCGGGAGTACTCGTTCACCGTGTCCATGGTTCTGGGCAGGCCGGCCCCGCTGGCGATGACGTCGGCGCTGGAAAGCCTGCCGCTGGCGGAGAAGAGGTCGACCGCGCGGGATCCGCGTGACGCGGCGCCGATGACGCCGGCCGCGCCGCCGACGATGGGGACGATCCCCAGCAGGCGCTCCCACCAGGCCAGCTCCTGGCCAGTGATGAGGTCCCGGCCGGTCACGGCCTCGATGACGCCTTTGACGGTACCGACGACGGGGACGAAGTCGAGGGCGACGCTGAGCAGGACACCGAAGAGGATGGCCAGGCCGGCGAGGGCGGCAAGCGCGGCGCGGGCCGTGAGGTAGCAGTCGGACAGGCTGCCGCAGTTGTCGGCGAAGGCGGCGTCCGGCGCGAGGAGCACGGCGGCGGTACCCGATAGCAGGCCGGTGACGGTGGCGCGCACCCACAGTCTCATCGCTTGTCCCCCTCCTCGCGGGTGTGCGGGCTCAGCAGCGTCATCAGCACCGCGGAGACCAGTGCCAGGAGCAGGAACGGCAGGAAGCTCTCCTGCCTGAGGAACATCGGCAGGATCAGGGCGCCGAGCAGATAGACCGGCACCATCACGATGAGCAGCCGGATGATCCTGGGGACCTTGTTGATGAGCCGGGCATAGGCGCCGAGGTTGAGCGGCAGCAGCGGGCTGGTGATGAACTGCGCGAGCGTGAGCACGACGAAGGTGAGCGCGGCCTGCCAGTAGGCGGCGTAGAGACCGGCCAGCACCGCTGTCAGGACGGCCGCCCGCACGATGAGCCTGAGGACAAGAGGCATCCTGCTCAGCAGCGGGACGACCGGCTCGTCGGTCCGGAACCTGTTCTCCAGGTAGGTCATCCGATCGCCCGGGCCGGTTTGCCGGGTACCGATCGGATTGGCAAGAACCGCTTGGAAAACACCCCTGGCGATGGTCGCCGCCACCGCCACCGCCACGATGCCGGCGCCCTGTTCCTGGGTGGTGAACATGGCGGCGACGGTCGGCCGGAAGTCGGCCCACACGAAGACCGGCCGCACGAGCAGCGGCGCCGACTGGGTCCAGACCCACACCAGCAGCCCGGAGATGATGACCAGCGAACCCAGCCCGACCAGGGCGCGCAGCGCCCGCGGCGTCTCGGCCGGGAGCCGGAACTCGGCGGCGAAGGTCTTGGCGGCGATGGGTACGCCGACCGCCAGCATGGCGAACAGCGCGTAGGTGATGAGCATCGAGCCGTACTGGGCCGGGGCGTCGAAGCTGTCGCCCAGGGTGAATCGGTCCCACTGCGGGTGGGCGCCGAGGGCGAGGTCGCCGAGGATGAAGCCGGCGGTCAGGTAGAGGCCGAGGGCTCCGCTGATCGCGCCGACCGCGGCGACGAACAGCAGCAGCCACAGGGCTTCGGTGAAGACGTATTCGAACCCGGGGTGGAAGGCGCCGACGATGAAGCCCACGAAGAGCATCAGCGGCGGGCCGATCAGGCCGGGCAGCGGGCGGGCGGCAAGGTACAGGCCGTCCACAGAGGACACCGCCAGCCCGGTGGAGAAGCGTCTGAGGGCAAGCGGGACACCGACCCAGATGCCATCAGTTATTCGCGCGATCGCGGTCATGGTCTCTCCACTTCTCCCCATCTGGAGCTTTCGAGAAGGGACTTGGCCAGCCATCCGAGTACCGCGCCGTAGGCGAGATGGCCGGTGATGCTTACGGTGAGGAACTCGTCGAGGGCCTTGAGCCCCAGCCATCCCGGATAGACCGACACCATGAACGTTTCGAGGATCAGCGCCCAGACGATCGCCGCCCAGACACCTTTACGTCCAAACGCGACGGTGTAGGCGATGCCGAAGGCTACGCCGTTGCAGAGGTGAAAGGCAACGCCGAGAAGGAAGACGAGCGTCGTCGACCGCTGCGTCTCGGCCAGCGCCAGGCCGAACAGCCGCCAGGCCTCGAACGGCCGGATCTGCAGCCCGGCGAACTCGACCAGCGCTATGCGCACCGCGTCGTAGGCGAGGGTCCCGCCGAGACCGGCGATGGCGCCGACGGCGATGCGCCGCTTGAACCAGGTACGGCGTTCGGGGGATGCCCGGCGCATCAACGCCCAAACCACCCCGGCGGCGCCGAGGCCCAGCGCGACGAAGGTCCAGCGCAGGGACAGCCCGGCGAGGATGTAAACGAGCAGGGAAGCGCCGCTGGCCAGGAATACCCCGGCGACGAGCCACTCAGGGCGCAGCTTGCTGCCCGTCTTGTTGGTCACCCGCCCCAAGATAGAAGGGCTACTTTTCGATCCTCAGCGATCTGTCGGCTACCTGACAGGCGTTGCTGCCCCAGCACCTTACTGTCGGGTAACGTGTCGCCATGCGACTCGGTCTCAATCTTGGCTACCAGACCCCGTGGTCGACCCCGGCCGACCACCTCGCCCTGGCGCAGGAGGCCGACCGGCTCGGCTTCTCCGTGGTGTGGGCGGCGGAGGCGTACGGCTCCGACTCGCCGAGCGTGCTGGCCTGGATAGCGGGTCAGACCGAGCGGATCGACGTGGGCGCCGCGGTGATGCAGCTCCCGGCGCGGACCCCGGCGGCGACGGCGATGACGGCGGCGACGATCGATGCCTTGTCCGGCGGGCGGTTCCGGCTCGGGCTGGGCGTGTCCGGCCCGCAGGTTTCCGAGGGCTGGCATGGAGTGCGGTTCGCCAAACCACTGGCCCGCACCCGCGAGTACGTCGACATCGTGCGCCTTGCGCTGTCCCGCAAGCCGGTCGCGTACCAAGGAAATCATTATCAGCTCCCGCTGCCCGACGGCCCGGGAAAGGCGTTGCGCCTGTCCTTCCACCCGCCGCGCACCGACATCCCGATCTACCTCGCGGCGGTCGGCCCGAAGAATCTCGAACTCGCCGGTGAGATCGCCGACGGCTGGCTGGCCGTGTTCTACGCGCCCGAGATGGGGGCCGAGCACCTGGCGGCGATCGCCAAGGGCCGGTCGGCGACCGGCAAGGAGCTCGCCGGGTTCGACATCGTCACCAGCGTGCCGGTCGTCTTCGGCGATGATCCGCAGATGTGCGCGGAGCTGGTCCGCTGGTATGCCGCCCTCTACATCGGAGGGATGGGCAGCCGGGAGAAGAACTTCTACAACGACCTGGCCGTCCGCATGGGCTACGGCGAGGCGGCACGCGAGATCCAGGAGCTGTACCTTTCCGGCCGCCAGCGCGACGCCGCCGCGCTGGTGCCGTTCGAGTTCATCGATCGCACCTCGCTTCTCGGGCCGGTTTCCCGCGTGGCCGAGCGCATGCGCGCCTACGCCGCGTCCGGCGTGGGGACACTTTCGGTGACGCCTTTCACGGGGGATGCCGACAGCGGCCGGGACACACTGCGTAAGGTGGCGGAGGCATACCAGCTTTCCGGCGCAGGAGACTGATTCGTGGACATATGGCAGGCAATAGTTCTCGGCATCATCGAGGGGTTCACCGAGTTCCTTCCGATCTCTTCGACCGGGCACCTCACCATCGCCGAGAAGCTGATGGGCCTGCCGATCAACGATGAGAGCGTGACCGCGTTCACCGCCGTCATCCAGGTGGGCGCGATCCTTGCCGTGATCGTCTACTTCTTCAAGGACTTCGTGCGCCTCTCCCGGGCGTGGGGCAAGGGCCTGGTCAACGCCGAGGCGCGAAAGAACTATGACTACCGCTTCGCCTGGTACGTCATCGCCGGTTCGATCCCGATCGGCATCGTCGGCTTCCTCGGCCAGGACATCATCAAAGGACCGCTGCGCAGCATGTGGTTCGTGGCCGGGTCGCTGATCGTGTGGAGCGGCGTGATGGCCTTCGCCGAGTTCGCGGCCACCCAGACGCGCAACGAGCGCCAGCTGACCCTCAAGGACACCCTGCTGATCGGTTTGGCGCAGTGCCTTGCACTGATCCCCGGGGTTTCGAGGTCGGGCGCCACCATCACCATGGGCCTGCTGCGTGACCTGGATCGGGTGACCGCCACCAGGTTGGCTTTTTTTCTGGGGGTACCGGCTCTGGTCGCGGCCGGGATCTATGAGTTGCCCGACGCCCTCGACAAGATCTCCATCGACATTTTGATCATCGGTAACGTGGTGAGCTTCATCGTCGCCTACGCCTCCATCGCGTGGCTGCTGCGATTCGTGGCTCATCACACGATGATGGCCTTCGTGTGGTACAGGGTCGTGCTCGGCGGCCTGATCATCGTGCTGCTCGCGACCGGGACGATAAGCGCGACATGACCACACTGATCCTGCTGCGTCACGGCCGCACGCCAGCCAACTCCTCCGGCATCCTCGCCGGTGACTCGCCGGTCGCCCTCGACGAGGTGGGCGAGCGTCAGGCCCGCGCCGCCGGGGAGCGGCTGGCCGGGGTGAAGTTCGACTGGGTGGTGTCCAGCCCGCTGCAGCGCTGCCGCCAGACGCTTTCGCTTGCCCTGCCCGGGGTTTCGCCCGCGGTCGAGGAGGGCCTGACCGAGTGCGGGTACGGCGAGTGGGCCGGGCGCAGCCTCAAGGACCTGATGGGCGAGCCGATGTGGCCGGTGATCCAGGCGCATCCGTCGGCGGCGGGTTTCCCCGGCGGCGAGACGATGGCGGCGATGTCGGCGCGGGCCGTCGCCGCGGTCAGGCGGTGGAACGAAACCGTTGGGCCGGAAGGGGTCTGGCTGGCCTGCTCGCACGGCGACATCATCAAGGCGATCGTCGCCGACGCGCTCGGCATGCACCTTGACCAGTTCCAGCGCATCCACGTGGCGCCCGGCTCCCTGACCGTCATCAAGTACACGCCGTTCCGCCCGTTCCTGATGCGCCTGTCCGATGACGGCCCGCTCGCCGTCCAGCCCGCCTCGACCTCCTCCGACGCGCCCGTGGGCGGGGGAGCGGAGTAGCGCCTCCACCGGCACCCGACACATAATCGTGTTCTCGGGCCGGGGGGAGTGATTACCATCGACGCCAACTCGGGCCGCCGGCTCGCCGAACAGCTGCGGCTGTGGCGGGAGCGGGCGCTGCTGACCCAGGAGCAGCTCGCCCGCAGCACCGGGCTGGGCGTGCGGACCATCCGGCGGCTGGAGACGCGGGTGGATCGGCGGCCCCGCAGCGAGTCGATCCGGTTGCTCGCCGCCGCGCTCAACCTCTCCGACGACGAGCTGGCCCTGCTGACCTCCGCCGGCCAGCCGCTGCCGCCGCCGCGGGAGGGCGTGCCCAGGCAGCTGCCGCGCGGCATCGCCGGGTTCACCGGGCGCGACAAGGAACTGGTGGCATTGGACGGATACCGTCCCGGCCTGGTAGTGATCTCCGGGACCGCCGGGGTGGGCAAGACCTCGCTCGCCCTGCACTGGGCGCACCGGGTGGCGGCGACGTTCCAGGACGGCACCCTCTATCTGAACCTGCGCGGGTTCGACCCGGAGTCGCCGCCCGTCGCGACGCCCACGGCGCTGCGCGCCTTCCTCACCGCGCTGGGCGTGCCGCCCGGGCGGATCCCGCTGGAGCCGGAGGCGCAGGTCGCCCTGTACCGCAGCACCATGGCCGGCCGCCAGATCCTGATCGTGCTCGACAACGCGGTCAGCGCGCAGCAGGTACGCCCGCTGCTGCCGGCGACCGCCTCCGCGATGGTGATCGTGACCAGCCGCAACCGGCTGGCGGGGCTGGCCGCCACCGACGACGCCCGGCTGATCACCTTGGACCTGCTCGCCACCCGCCACGCCCGGCGCCTGCTCGGGCACCGGCTCGGCTCCCGGCGGGTGGCGGCGGAACCGTACGCCGCCAACGAGATTGTCGGGCTGTGCGCCGGCCTGCCGCTCGCTCTGGCCGTCGCGGCGGCACGCGCCACCGCCGAGCCCTCGCTCGCGCTCGGTGCCCTCGCGGCGCAGCTGCGCGACACCGGCCAGCGGCTCGACGCCCTGGAGCTGGCGGACGACGCCACCGATGTGCGGGCCGTGTTCTTCTGGTCCTACCGGAGGCTGGATCCGGCGGTGGCCCGGATGTTCCGCCTGCTCGGTGTCCACCCCGGCGCCGAGATCTCGGTGCCGGCCGCGGCCAGCCTGGCCGAACTGGACCCGGCCCCGGCCCAGACGCTGCTGCGGGAGCTGGTCGTGGCGCACCTGATCGGTGAGCCGTCGCCGCACCGGTACGTCATGCACGACCTGCTGCACCTGTTCGCGCGCGAGCAGGCCGGGCAGGCCGAGGCGCGGGATGCCGACGCCCGCCTGGCCGACCACTATCTGCACAGCTCGCTCGCGGCCAACCGGGCGCTCTACCCGCTGCGCAGGTCGATCGCGGTGGATCCGCCGCGACCGGGCACGCTGGTATGCGAATTCGAGAGCGCGGCCGAGGCGAGAGGATGGCTGCTCGGCGAGCACCGCACACTGCTGGGGATGCTGCTGAGGCTCAGCGCCGCCGGTGAGCACCGGCACGCCTGGCAGCTCGCCTGGTCGCTGGCGACTTTCCTGCAGCGCCAAGGGTTCTGGCAGGAGAGCCTGCAGGCACAGCAGCTGGCGCTGCGCGCGGCCGAGCAGCTGGGCGACCCCGGGATGCGGGCCCGCACCGGCCGGACCCTTGCCCGCATCTACGCCGCGCAGCCGGATCAGGTTACGGCGCAACGGCTTTTGCTCGACGCGCTGGAGCAGGCCGAGCGTAGCGGTGACCGCGCGCTGCTGGCCGGGGTACACCTGGAGATGTCGCTGGTGCTGCAGCAGCAGAGCGGCGACCGGCCCGAGGCGGGTTCGCACGCCAGGACCGCCCTTGACCTCTACCAGCGGCTGGGCGACGTCGTGGGCCAGGCCGACGCGCTGAACAGCATCGGCTCGCAGCTGGTCCTGGCCGCCGATCCCGAGGCGGCGCTGGTGCATTTCGGCCGGGCACTGGACCTGCTCGGCCGGGTGGACGTGGAGTCGAGCAACTACGCGGAAACCTTGCACAACATCGCCGTCGCCCATCACCGGCTGGGCCGCGGCGGCGACGCGCTGTCGGACTGCGGGCGGGCGCTGGAGTTGACACGCGCCCGTGGCGACCTGTCGCTCACCGCGGCAATCCTGGCCACGCAGGGCGACGTGTACGACGACCTCGGTGACGCGTTCCGGGCGGGTGCGGCCTGGCAAGAGGCACTGTCATTGCTGGAAGGTTTCGACCACCGCGGCGCCGAGCGGCTGCGGGCCAAGCTGGCCGGGGCCCGGCCGTGATTGGCACATCCCGCCGTCATCCGCCGGGCCTTTTGATCTGTACGGGGGAACAACACCCGTCTCTTTGAAAGGCCCCGCACATGGTTCTTCGAACCCCCGCATCGGCACGGCCGAGTCTTGTCCTGGCTGTGGTGACCGGCCTTCTCACCGCCTCCGGCATGGCGGTCGCGCTGGCCACTCCGCTGACGGCGACCGGAGGGTTGCCGCCGTGCCCGTCCCCGTCGGCGACGGGCAGCCCGCCACCGACCACACCGCCATCGTCCACGCCGGTGCCGTCCGTGTCGCCGCCGTCCACGCCGGTGCCGTCGATATCGCCGCCGTCCACGCCGGTGCCGTCCGTGTCGCCGCCGATCACATCGGTGCCGACCACGCCGGTGCCGACCAACCCGGGCCCTCCGTCTCCTGTGCCGACGCTGACCGTCGATCCGACGCCGGGTGCCAGGCTCGCGACCGCCACCGCCGTCCCGCTGCCCACCCAGAGCCAGAGCGGGACGCCTGGCCCGAGCCCGGTCTGTGACCCGACCCCCAGCCCATCGCCCACGCCAATCTGCCCGCCGTCCTCGCCGGTCGAGGAACCGGCCGTCGAACCGGTCGACGGCCCGCCGGACGACGGCTTCGGCGGCTCGGCGGCCCAGGACGACCTGTACTTCGTCGGCGCCCGGGTGCTCGCCATCGTCGAAGACCACCTGGACCTCTACCCGGACTACGGCGGTCTCGTGGCCGACGTTGCCACCCGCACCCTGCGGCTGTACTGGCGCCAGACGGTCTCGCTACCGCCAGAGATCATGGAGATCGTGGCCGCGCCGGGCCGCCCGGTCACCGTGGAAGCGCTCGACGCGCCCTTCGGCCGGCTTGAGCTCAACGAAGCGCGCGATCTGTTGGTGGTCAACGCGGACAGCCTCGACGCGCGAGTGTGCGGCTTCCTCCACACGTTCGTGGTACCACAGGCGGCCGACGCGGTGCTGGTGCGGATCGAGCCCGACTACGTACCGTCCGACCCGACGGCCTACATCAACAACGCGCAAACCATCCTGACCGCTCTTGCCGGGTACCCGGTGCGGGTGGAGTTGGCACCGGTGTTCGAGGACACCCTCGGCCGCCGCGACGACCGGTCGCCATGGTGGGCCGGCGCCGCCATCAAGGAGGTGGGCAAGCGCGGCGGCTGCTCGTCGGGCTTTGGCGTGGTCAAGAACACCGATCGTTGGCTGCTGACGGCCGCGCACTGTTTCACGGACGGCGTGAAAGTCGAGACCGTCGCCGGCACGGAGATCGGGAAGGTGTCCGACCTCAGGGAGAAGAAGGACGTCGAACTCATCTCCGCGGACGCGGTGGCGGGCAAGACCTACGTAAAGGGCGTCGAGAGCACCGACGCGTTGCAGGTCAACCAGCCTGGCTGGAACATGGTCGGCCTGTTCGTGTGCACGTCCGGCGCCGCCACCGGGATGAACTGTCACCTGAAGATCACAGATCTGGATGCCAAGGTGCGGAAGCTCTTCAAGGTGGTCGCGGAGAGCCAGGTGATCGCCGACGCCACCAGGAAACGCTGGGATGCCAAGAAAAAGGAGGAGATCCCGGGCCTGGCGGTAGGCGGCGGCGACAGCGGTGGACCGGTCATTCTGATCTCGAATGACCCGACCGTCAATCACGAGGCCGCCGGTATCATCAGCGCGGGCGAGTCGGCCGACAACTTCCTGCAAAACCATAAGGTGGCCTGCAACGCGAATGATAAGAGCGACGGCCGGTGCTTCTCCCGCGTCGCTTACACCGCGATCAGGCCGATCCTCACGGAATATGGGGTCACGCTGGCACCCTAGGAGCCCCGTAAGAGTCCCGTAATGGCCCGGCCCATCCAAACCGCCCGCCGCCCCGAAGAGAATTGTCATTGATGAGTCTCTTCGGGGGGCGGGTATGGGAGCCGGGCCTGACATCGACGCCGACCTGTGCCGGCGGCTCGCCCTGGGTGAAGTCCGGGCCTTCACCGAGGTGTACTCCGCCTATGCGCCGTCGGTATTCCGTGTCGCCAACGGCATCGTCCGCGATGCCGCCGAGGCCGAGGACATCACCCAGGAGGTGTTCGTCCTGTTGTGGCAGCGGCCCGATCGGTTCGACCCGAGCCGCGGCTCGCTGTCCGGCTGGCTGCACACCGTGGCGCACAACCGGGCGGTGGCTCATGTCCGCCGGGTCGCGACCGCCGAACGGTGCCTGCGGATGCTGGGGGCCGCGCTTCCGTCGGCACCGGATGGCGCGCAGCCGGTGCTCTCCAAGATAACCGTGGCCTTGGTGCATACGGCCGTGTGCGGTCTGCCCGAGCCATTGCGAACCGCGCTGGTCCTGGCGTATTTCGAAGGACTGTCCTATCGGGAGGTCGGCCGGCGTCTGGGCATCGCCGAAGGGACGGCCAAGTCCCGGCTGCGCCTGGCGTTGCGGCTGTTACGCGGCGCGTTGCATGCCGGGGGCTGGTGACCGGCGTCTTTGGGTGGAGAGCCGCTCTCCACCCAAAGACGCGAGGACGCTAGGGGACGCTGGTGGCTATCGCCAGCCGTCCTTGACGTCCCTCCACGCCGCCTGGTACGAGCGCACGGCTTCGACGCGGTTGTACCACTTCAGTTTCTTGTTGATCGCGCGAACGTGCCGGGTGGAGTGGTGGATCTGGTTGCCGACGGCGACCACCCGCGAGGCCCGCTTGGCGAACCGCGTGTTCTTCGTGAATTTGTCGACGTTGCGGGCGACGCGCCCGGCCCACTTGCCGACCTTCGCGATCCTGCCGATCTTGCTGCCGATCCCCGGCAGGATCATGTTGGCCACGGCCTGCCCGCAGCCTGACAGGGTGCGCTTGCGGGCGCAGGTGAAGGCGCCGTAGGCGATCCCGCAGACCTTGCAGACCAGGCTGATCAGATCCATGTTGCGGGAGACCACCTTGGCGGCCTTCTTCACGAACTTCTTGGCCTTCTTGGCGATCTTCTTGACGAACTTGGGGATTCCCCACTGGCCGTCAAGGTCGGTGCAGTTGAACGGGTCGGCGTTGCAGTACTCGTAGTCGTTGGACGATCCGCCGTCGACCGGGTCCACTTCGAGGAACCGGCCCAGCAGCGATGAGTACTGCCGCGCGCCCATCTCGATGATCGGCTGGAGCCCGGCCTGATGCTCCACCGGGCGCTGGTGCTGTCCCTGCCAGCCGTAGTCGAGGTCGCCGGCGCTGTTGTCGGGCATGGTGCCGCTGACGAGCCTGCCGAACGGGTCGTAGACCCGGGTGGTGCCCTGCTTGACCCCGGCCTGGTCGGCCACGGCCACGATGTGCCCCTGCGAGTTGGGGTAGGACCAGACGTTGCCGGCGGTCCGGGTGGTGAGCAGCACGCCGCCGGGCAGCGGGATGATCACTTCCTGTACCTGGTTGCTGGCGTTGGTGGTGAAGTCCGGTGTGTCTCCCTCGCCGGTGGAGCCGTACCGGGCCGTCGTCACCCCGTTGAGTTTGCGCTCGACGATGCGGCCGGTGGCGTCGCGCACGTACCGGATCGTGGTCGTGCCCTTGACCGTGGTGACGTGGCGGTCGCCGCTGTCGTACCCGTGGGTCTGGCCGAAGACGGCGGTGGTGTTGCCGTGGCTGTCGTAGCCGACGGTGCCCACGGCCGGGTCGGTGGAGCTGGTGAGCCGGTCAGCGTGGTCATAGCAGTAGTTGGTCTGGGCCGCGGTGCCGCCGGTGGGGGTGACGGTCATGCGGGCGCGGTTGGTGTTCTTGTGGGCGTCCGGTGCGGGACAGCTTGTGCTGCTTAGGAAATGGAACTGGTAACGCGCACCCGGTACCCACGCGTCAGTTAAACGCCCCGCGGCGTCGTAGCTGAAATCGTTGCCCGCGTGGTGGTCTACACCGTCGATCAGCTGTCCTTTCAGGTCGCCGGTGAGGCTGCGGGTGACCTCGTCGCTTGCCAGCAGTGCGCCGCCCGCCCCGGTCCAGGTCAGCTTGCGCAGCCAGCCGTAGGTGGGGTCGAAGTCGAAGGTGCCTTTGCTGCCGGGGTACGCCGCCGACCGGAGTTTGCCGGCGTTGTCGTAGACCAGGTTGTTGGCCAGCACGGTCCCGTTGCGCGACACCGAGGTGATCCGGTCGAGGCTGTCGTAGGTGCGGGTGATCGTCCCGGCGGGACCGCTGTTCTCGATCTCCCGGTTGGCCAGGTCGTGTTTGAACAGGGTGGTGTTGCCGAACACGTCCTTGTAGGAGATGTCCCGGCCGAGCAGGTCGTTCTCGTTGACGATGGTGCCCGCGGCGTCGGAGGTGCTGCTGATCAGCGGGCTGGCCGGGCGCGGCCCGGTGCCGTCGGGGTCGACCAGGTAGCTGTTGGTCAGGGTCCGGGCGGGTTCGCCGCCGAACGCCGGGTACTTGACCTGCGTGGCGCGGCCACGCGCGTCGTAGGTGGTGCAGACCCAGTCGGTGGCGGTGAGCGCCGACGTGCTGGATCGGGTGGCGACCACCCGTCCGGCGTTGTCGTACACCACTTCCCGCACCACGGGTGTGAGCGACCCCGTCCCATCGGGGTCGGCGGCGGTGTCCAGCTTGAGCATGCCGCCCTGGCTGGCCGGGTCGACCGCGGTGGTGCACGGGTTGTCGCGGGTTTCGGTGTTGCCGTAGTAGGTGCTGCTGGTACGCGAACCGGCGCCCGAGGGCAGGGTGCGCGACAGCGGGCGCAGGAAGCGTCCCGCTCCGGGTGCCTCGTAGGTGACCGAGCCGGTCAGGTTGAGCCCGCCGGGGTCGACGACGGTGCGCACGGGCAGGCCGTGCTGCGGGCCGATGCCGTTGGCCGGGTCGGCGTATTCGGTCCGGCTCGTCCGGTTGTCCTCGTCCACTGTGGACGTGAGCAGGCTGTAGCCGGGGCGAAGGGCCGAGGCCGGGACCGGCTCGTAGACACCGTCGGGGCGGGTCCAGTTCAGGTGCAGCAGGTCCGCGCCGCCCAGGTCGTGGTAGTTGACCTGGATCCGGTGGACCTCACCCGCAGCCCCTGTCTTGAACGGCCACGTGGTCGGCGCCGAGCACTTGAGGGTCGGCACCGCCCAGACGTCGGTGTGTGGCACGTCGTCGATGAGCAGTCCCGCCAGGTCGTTGTCGCCGGCGCAGATCTGCAGCCGGTATTCGCCGGGCGCGCCGAACACGATGTCGCCGGTGAACTTGGCGGCGACCGAGTCGGCGTTGACCCCCACCGGGACCTCACCGGCGAAGCCTTCCCGCAGCCAGCCCGAGTTGAACTGGTGCGCGATCACCGGCCCGTGCATGGAGATGTTGTTCCACCACTTGACTTCGAGCCCGTCGAGCCCTTCGTCGTAGCGGTTGACGTTGTGCGGGATGAGGGCCTTCTTGTCCTCCTTGGGGAAGAAGTAGTCCGAGACGTACCAGACCTTGTTGAACCAGTCCTTCGGCGCGGGCCCCCACACGTCGACCGGTTGGTGGCGCGCGTTGTAGAACGTGGAGGTGAGCAGGCCGTCGGCCGACTCGGTGGCCACGACCAGGTCGTTGTGGTCCCAGTATGACCGGGACGTGTGGCCCAGTGCGTTGGTGCGCTCGGTTTCCCGGCCGCGGTAGTCGTAGCGGATGGTCAGGGCGGTGCCGGCGACGCCGGCGCGGGTGACCGCCGCCGATCCGTCGATGAGCATGCCGCCGGAGGAATTCGGTTGGTACGTATAGGTGTTCTGTGAGCGCTGGGTATCGGCCTGCATGGCGGCCGGTGCGGTCACCGACTGCACCCGGCTGGCCAGACCGTCGCCGGTGTAGGCGATCTGGGTCCACAGCCGCAGCGGGTCGGTGTCGGTCCGGGCGCCGCTGACGTAGGCGTCCCGCGCCGTCGGGTCGGCGATGCGGATGATGCGGCCTTGGCTGTCGTAGGAGTAGGACCACCAGACGTCGCCGGGTTCGACGATGTGCGCCAGCAGGTCGGTCGACTTGAAGTAGTAGAGGTCGGTGGAGGTGCCGTCCCAGTACGAGACGCGGCAGAGCATGCCGGTCGCGGCCTGGAAGTCCAGCGCGCTGGCAAGAGGCGGCACGTTGGGGCAGTTGGCGTCGCCGTCGGAGGCCGCGTAGTGCAGCACGACCTGCCGGGTGGAGACCGGATCGGTGATTACCTTGAGCCGGGCCAGGTTGTCATAGGCGTACCGGGCCGCGGCCGGGTGCCGGTCGTCGACCGCGGACGTGACCGACTCCAGCCCGCCGTCGGGTCTGAACACATAGGACATTCCGGCGTCGTCGTGGACCGCGACGCGGCCGTCGCTGCCGACGCTGACCATGTCGTCGACCCCTTCCGGCGGCTTGTACCCGCCGTTGGGCTGCTTGGTGAAGCTGAGCGCCGACCCGTCGGCCTCGGTGAGCGCGATGCTCGCCTCGGTCACGGCGGCCTTGGTGTAGGCGGCTTCGGCGTCGGCGGCCTGGATCGACCAACCCGGTGGCAGGTCTTGGCTGTCCGGTGACAGCCAATCCGGGGGTACCACGAACGCCTGGGCCGGGTTGGCCGCGTTGCGTACCCAAAGCTCCACATAGGCCGGAGCGGAGTGTTCGTAGTAGTCGAACTGGATGCGGCGCAGGCCGTTGACCGAGCCTGCCTGGTACACCGGGGCGGGGCTCAGGGCACCCCAGCTGTCGAGCGCCTTCACGCCGTCGATCCAGATACGCGTGCCGTCGTCGGCGCGCACCCCGAACTGCCAGTTGCCCGGCGGGGTGCGGACCGTGCCGGTCCAGGTGACAAGGAAGTAGTCAACCGGGACAGCGGGCGAGGGGGAGCCGTGGTCCCAGTTGAACGCGACGCTGGAGTCGGTCCGCACCAGCATCGTGGGCTCCCCGGCGTCGATGACCTGGTTCTTGTTCTTGTCGTCCACATAGGACCCGCGCAGGCCGGTCAGGGCGGGCTTGCCGTTGTACACCAGGTCGACCTCGATGCCGCCGCCCACGGTCTGCAGGTCCGGCCCGTCCACCGAGACCGACATGTTGCCGCTGACGAGGTTGGTGATGACGCCGCTGAAGTTGTCGATCGGGGAGGCGCCCCCGGCGCCGAGCCGGCGGTCGACGGTCAGCCGCTGGATCGAGGATGGGACCCAGGCTTTGGTGTCGTTGGCGAAGACCTTCCAGTAGTAGGTGATCCCGTCGCGCAGCACCCCGGCCGGGACCGTCCACTCCAGACCGGTGGTCTCCGGAGACGTTGCCACGGCGCCGGTTTCACCGTCCGGGCTGGTGGATATCTTGGCGGTGTACTTGACCGGGTCGCCGTCGCCGTCGGTCGAGGGCGACCACTTCAGCGTCGGGGTGAGGGTTTCGATCGCCAGGGAGCCGTCCTTGGGGCCGACGATGACCGGCGGGGCCGGCCGGAGGTTGACGTTCAGTTCGAGGTAGACCTGCGGCGTGTCGTAATTCTTGTAGGATTTGCGCTCCAGGAACTCCAGGCCCTCCTCGTCCGGGCCGAGGCCGAACGTGCCGTCGTCCCAGAGGCCGTTGAAGACCCCGTTGAGCTGCCACGAATAGACGGCGTGGGTGACGTCGAAGCACGCGTCCAGACCCCAGTAGCAGCCGCCGCCGACAACCACCTTCATGTCCAGCAGGTATGCCTGGTTGCCGTGCGCGACCGCGCCGCCGAAGTCGTGGCTCGTGGCGTCCCAGACGCTGATGACCTCCTCGTACGGGGTGGATGCCGGGTTGGCCGGGTTGGCAAGCATCAGCTCGGCCTTGATGAGCTGCCGGTTCTCCACCCACGGCCGGTAGTTGAACTGGGCGATGCTGCGCAGCCACCAGTGCTGCGGCGGCCACTTGAAGGTGCCGGTGCTGATACCGTCGCACCAGACCTCGTTGACGGTGCTGAAGGCGCAGGTGGCCGTCGGAGCCATGTACTGGTTTATGGTGACGCCGCCGGAGGAGAACCCGGTGGCGGAGCGCTTCTCCGCCTTCTGTCCATCGTGGACGGTGACGCTGACCTCGCTCGGCGACTCCCTGTTCTCCGCGTCGCCGATGATCTCCTCGGTCACCTTGGTGTTGGAGACGGTGTAGCGGATGTCGACACCGGGCCAGACATCGGCGTAGGTGACCGTGTTGGCCTTGGCCGTCGGGACAATGGGGCGAGCGCCGGCGGGCCGGTCGGGCACCCAGCGGGTGACCTTGCCGCCCTGCTCAAGTTGTACGCCGCCGGCACCGCTGCCGGTCAGAGGCTCGAAGCGGACCCGCCAGTCGTTGCCGGAGTTGACCAGCCGGCCGGGCGAGGCCGGGTCGGGTACCACATTGTTGTCTATCTTCTCCCAGACCTTGGAGCCCGGACGCTGGAAGTGGACCGGGCCGGCATAGAGGCGGACGGTCTCCGACCCGTCCCCGTTGTCGAAGACTTCCGTTGTCCTGTCCCGTTTCTCCGGCACCTCCCGGCCGGGCGTGCGCAGCCTGTCCTTGGCGGCGTTGCGCACCCGTCGCGGCGTTTGGGCGTCCCAGTCCTCGGGGACGGAAAGGGTTCCGTCGCCGGCCGGGATCGTCGGGGTGGCCGGTCGCAGCGGTTCGGAGGTGGCCGGCATCGGGCGTGGCTCGGGCGGCGCGGCCGCCTTGGCATTGGCGGGCAGGGCTGGAAGCATGAGCAGCCCGGGTAGGACCGCCAAGGTAACCAGCCGAGCCGTGGTTGGCTTGCGGCGAGGCATCGTAAACTCCCTAAATCGTGGCCGATCGATGGGAATTTTCTTGGCGGCGGACGCGGCCCAACAAGGCACGCGGAGCGGCCAATGGGAGGCCATTTCCCGGCGGGCCCGCCGCTGGCCGGTTGGTAGCCGGTCGCGTGCACGCATCTGGCGTGATCCTAAGTGGACTGCCACGATTGTCGCGTGGCCGGCGATGCGACCCTGACCTTCCGTCCCCGCACGAGCGCCCTGATTCTGGTGAGGCTTGCGATCGGCCTGCTCACCCTTGCCGCCGCCGGGTACCGGATGACGACGGTCGCACTGCAGGGACGGGACCGGGGCGTCCTGGTGGTGATGGTGTGGGCCATCGCCATCGCCTTGAGCGGCGTTGTGCTGGGGGCGCTTGCGGAACGGTACCCCCGGCTGAGACCGCACGCCTGGACGCTGCTCGCCGCCGCGCTGGTTGCCGCAGGCATCGCGGAGCTCGCGATCGGTGAGTCCGACCCCGAGGGCCTCGTCATCGTGGTCGCCTGCTGGGGCGCGTTCGCGGCCGCCTCGTGGATCGGGCTCGACGCCACGACCGACCTGCTCATCTGGTACGGGCAGGATCTGGCGCACGGCCCGGCCGTCACCTTCGGCGCGTCGGGGGTGGAATATCAGGCGGCGCACCGCCAGACGCCCACCTTCAAGGTGCCCTGGCCCGAGGTGCGAGAGGTCGCCCTGATTCCCGGGCCTACCGGGCGACCGGCGCTGTGCGTGCTGGTCGACGTGCAGGTGCCGCTTGAATCCGCCGGCGACCGGCCGAAGGTCCTGACCAAGCAGAGGCACCGCATCCGCGTGTTCTCCACACCGATCGCGGTCTATCCGCATCGCTCCCGCGGCCCGCGGCTCGACACCCTCGACGCGGCGCTGCGCCGCTGGACCGGCGGGCGGCTCGCGTTGGTCGAGGGCTAGATGGGCGGCCAGGGGATGGGGTAGCGGTCGCCGGGCGGCTCGGGGAAGATCTGCAGCTTTTCTATCCGCCCGGCCAGCGCCTCAAGCTCCACGGTGGACAGATACTCGGCCAGCACGGAAAGGTTGACCCGCTTGAGCGCCAGCAGATCCGCGTCGGGCACCGCCCGCCCGTGGAACCCCCAGAGCACGGTGCGCAACTTGTCGTCGGTGTGGAAGCAGATACCGTGGTCGACACCGAAGATGCGGCTGTCCGGCGTGGCGAGCACATGCCCGCCCTTGCGATCCGCGTTGTTGATGACGACGTCGAACAGGGCGAGCCGGGCAAGCCTCGGATCGTCGGCGTGCGCCAGCACATAGGGCGCGCCGTCCTCGTCACGGGCGCCCGCCACCGGCAGCCAGCCGTCGGGCAGCTCCGGCTGCGGCACGAACCCGACCGGCGGCTCCACCAGATCCTCGAGCCACAGCTGGCAGGAGCCCGGGCCGAACGGCCCGTCACGCATCACCGTCGGGGGCACCAGATCCCAGCCCAGCGCCTTGCTCAGCTCATAGGCCGCGACCTCGCGCGCCGCAAGGGTACCCACGGGAAAATCCCATAAAGGACGCTCGCCGCGGACCGGCTTATAAACCGCCTTCAGCTCGCCGCCAAGCTGCACGCGCAGAGTGATGTTGGACGCCTCGACGAGCCGGCCCTCGATCTCGATCTCGGCCGTCCGCAGTTGCGCCTCAGCGCCGGTGGTAGCCATTGTGGCGGGGGCAGAGATGGCCGGAGGCATCGAGCGGCTGGCCGCACAGCGGGCACGGCGGCCGGCCGGCGGCGACCACGCGCCGGGCGCGGTCGATGAAATCGCGCACCGCGGCCGGGGTCAGGCGCACCCGCAGCCGGTCAAGGTCGTCGCTGATCGCCGGGATCTCGGAGGGTTCGTCCTCCTCGTCCTCGGGCAGCGGTTCGGCCGTCTCGTCCACCGCGATCGCCTCGATGATGATCGTGTTGTTCTCCACGTCGAAGGCGAGGCCGAGCGTGCCGACGCGGAACTCCTCATCGACCGGGGTCTCTAAAGGCTCGTTGTCGGGCGGGGCGAGGCTGGCCGGCGGCAGCTCCAAGGCAAAGCGCTGGTGCGCCTCGGCGAGCAGCTCCTCCAGCTTCTCGGCGAGCAGGCTCACCTGCACCTTTTCGAGCACCACGCTGACCAGGCGGCCGCCCCCGCGCGCCTGTAGGTAGAACGTGCGCTCGCCGGGCGGACCCACCGTACCGGCTACGAACCGCTCCGGCGGTTCGAATGCGAAGACCTGATGGGTCATACCAAGACCCTAGCGTCACGGAAGGTCATGTGCGTAATCGCTTCGCCGGTGTTGTGGATACGCTGGCGGAATGGATTCGTGGTCTACCCCCTCCGAACCCCTTCCCGACCTTCCGGGCATGGCCGTGCCGCTCGCCCTGTACGACTCGGCCCGGGGTGGCGTGCACCTTTCCCGCCCATCGAACGGTCGGGCAACCATGTACGTGTGCGGGATCACGCCGTACGACGCCACGCACCTCGGCCACGCCGCCACGATGATCACCTTTGATCTGGTGAACCGGATGTGGTTGGACGCGGGCCACCGGGTCCAATATGTACAGAACGTTACTGACATCGATGACCCGCTGCTGGAGCGGGCCGAGCGGGACGGCGAGGACTGGAAGGTCCTGGCGATGCGCGAGACCGCTCTGTTCCGCGAAGACATGGAGGCGCTTCGCATCCTGCCGCCGGACCACTATGTCGGCGCGGTCGAGTCGATCCCGGCGATCGCAGCCAAAATCGTTGAGCTGCTTGGCAAAGGCGCGGCCTACCGGCTGGCCGACGGGACCCAGGACGTCTACTTCGACATCTCCGCCGCGCCGTCGTTCGGGTACGAGTCGCATCTGGACCATGAGCAGATGCTGGTACTGTCGGCCGAACGCGGGGGAGACCCGGCACGCGAAGGCAAGCGCCACCCGCTCGACCCGCTGCTGTGGCGCGGCATCCGCCCCGAAGAACCGGCGTGGGACGGCAGCCAGCTCGGCCCCGGCCGCCCCGGCTGGCACATCGAATGCGCGGTGATCGCGCTGGGCCTGCTCGGAGACACCATCGACGTGCAGGGCGGCGGCAACGACCTGCTCTACCCGCACCACGAGTGCAGCGCCGCGCACGCCGAGGTGCTGACGGGCAAGGCGCCGTTCGCGTCGCACTACGTCCACGCCGGGATGATCGGGCTGAACGGCGAGAAAATGAGCAAGTCGCGCGGCAACCTCGTATTCGTGTCCCGGCTGCGCGCCGACGGCGTCGACCCCGTGGCCGTGCGGCTGGCGCTGCTGTCCGAGCACTACCGCGCCGACCGGCCGTGGACCGACGAGCTGCTCAAGGTTGCCGAAAGCCGCCTGGCGCGGTGGCGCGCAGCCGCCGAGGCGGCCGCCGGGCCCGATGGGGTCCAGCTGCTTTCGGGGGTACGGCAACGGCTCGCCAACGATCTGGACACCTCCGCGGCGCTGGCGCTGGTCGACTCGTGGGCTGACGACGCGCTGACATGGCTGGGCAAGGACACGACCGCCCCAGCGCTGATGGCCTCGACCGTGGACAGCCTGCTCGGCATTCGCCTGTAGCCGCCGGAGCCGCATGCCACCCTGAGCAGATGGTGGCGGTTCTGAACCTTTTCGGGGTGATGCTCCTTGTTTTGGGGCTGATCGCCGCCTACTTCGCCGCCGCCCGCGACCGTCCCGGCGTGCCCGCCCCGGGGTGGTACCCGGATCCGACAGGCACCCGCTACTGGGACGGCCGTGCCTGGACCCGTCACGTGCGCGCCTCCACCGTGGTCGGCGCGGCGAATCGTGGCACTCGGTTCCGGGGCCGGTTCTGGGGCAGGTGGGTATGGTGGCTGGTCGCCGCGATCGCCATCCTCGTCGCGGGAAGCCTGGCCTACCTGGCCTACGGGTCGGGTGCCGGCGTTCACTTGATGGCCGGGACAAGCATGCTCGCGATGACCGGCATCTGCGTGGCGTTCTACCGTTTCGCCGCCCGGCAGCTCGCCCTCGACGACGTCATCGGCGCCCGCGAACTCGTATCGGTCGCCGTCGCCACCGCCGGCGCCGTCATCGTCTTCGCCGCCAACGCCAACGACGCCATCATCGAAGCCGCCGGAATCCGCGCCGCCACCATCACCGTCGGCTTCATCGAAGAAGGCACCAAACTCCTTGTCCCGCTTGGACTTTATATTGCCGGCCGGTACCGCGACCCGCGCGCCGGCATCGCGATCGGCCTGGCGTCCGGGTTCGCCTTCGCCATCATCGAAACCACCCAGTACGCCTATTCGACGGCAACGGCGTCAGGCCCCGACTTTTGCGGCGACGTCATGCCCACCCCGACTGCTGCGGGAGTGGTCCAAGAGCAGGTGTACCGGATGTTCCTCGTATCACCGCTGCACTGGCTGTGGACCGGCACCGCCACGGCCATCGCCTGGCGGCTCTGGCACCTCTACGGCCGCCGGGGCACCCTGGGCGCGGTCGGCGGCATCCT
>DASUXL010000203.1:0-2822 GCA_036377915.1 Candidatus Limnocylindrales bacterium | reverse complement strand
CGGCCAGGTCTGCCGGTTTCACCGTCGGGAGTTCGGCGCTCCGGGTCTGGGCGGGCGCCGTGGCGGTCAGGGCCCGCTTGGTGGCGATGTCCCAGCCCCGAACCTCGACGCTGCCGGCCTGCTGGGCGGAGGTCAACACCGACCGGAAGCGCAACAGACTCTGACCCAGTTCCAACACCAGCGGCTGCGCCTGCGTGCTGTTGGTGGCGTCGGGTGCGTCCGAGGCCGTGGTCGGGGCGGTGAAGGAGAACGATCCCTCCCGGACCGCGACCTCGAATCCGTTGTCGCGGCCCAGGAGTTCCAGCAGCTCCCAGTCCGTCTGGCCGGCTTGGGTGACGTGCGGGAAGACCGTACCGGTCGAGGTGACCTCGCCGACCTTCAGACCGGCGCCGGCGGCGACCTGAGCAGCGATGTCGGAGGCGGTCATCTGGATGAAGCTCCGGGTCCGCCGGCCGCGGAACAACCGGTGGGCCTGGTCGTAGCCGCGGATCACGGTGAAGGTGCCACCGCTGTCGAACTCGGCCTCCAGCGCGGTGATCTCGCCCTGGATCAGCGGCGCCGGGGCCTGGCTGTCCGCCACCTGCACCATCACCTTCAGCTGCGCCCCGATCTTGGCCTGGGCCTTGGTCAGCACCACCCGGTCCGGATCACGGAACCGCAGCACGAACATGTCCGGCAGCCGCTGGCTGTCGTCGACGAAGGCCGAGACCAACTGCGGGGCGACGTCGGCCGGCAGCTCGCGACCATCGATCTCGATCAGGCACATGCTGGACAAGGTCATTTGGCCAACTCCTCGGGTGTCGGCAGGAGCAGCGTGGTGCCGACCGGCACCCGCATCGGGTCGTCGATGCC
This sequence comes from Candidatus Limnocylindrales bacterium, assembly GCA_036377915.1. Classification (GTDB taxonomy): domain Bacteria; phylum Actinomycetota; class Actinomycetes; order Mycobacteriales; family Micromonosporaceae; genus Allorhizocola. Next base: position 1,970 of record DASUXL010000203.1, on the reverse strand, counting down.
GTTGTAGGCGGCGAGGGCCCGCCAACTCGTGGGCGCGCCGTACTCGGCGAAGGCGATCGAGGCCAGCGAGTCCCCGGCCCCGGTGCGGTGCACCCGGCGGACGTCGTAGCCGCCGGAGGTGGGGTTCTGTTTGAACGGCTCGCCCGGCATCTCCTCCATGGCCACACTGCACACGGCCCGAATCGGCATCCCGTCCGCGCTGAACAGGGTGTACTTGGCGCTGACCGAGGTGACGAAGGACGCGAAGCTGCGGACCTTGCCCCAGTGCAGCACCACCAGCGGCGGAGTCGGCTTCTTCTTCCCCTGGCTCTGCTCGGTGGGGACGCAGCAGGCGAACAGTTGCTCCACGGCCGTGACCACCGCGCCGTCCTGGGTGCTGGTGGCGTCGAAGAACATCTCCACGGTCAGCTTGCAGGGATCGGCGCCGCTGAACTCGGGTGGGCCGGCGGTCTTGCCGGCCTTGGCCGGCTTGCGCTCCCACTTCGCCGTCTTGGCGATGGTGACTTCCTTCGGGTTGAACTGGAACTCCAGGAACCCGAGCGGTGCCCCGGTCTTGCTGCCACCGGGCGCCGGTTCGGCGGCGTACAGCTTGAGGGTCGCCTTCTGCATGGTGACCCGGCCGGAGGCGGCTCGCTCGTGCGACTCCCCCGGCTTCAGCAGCTTGCCGGCCTGACCGGTCAGCAGGGCGATCGGCTTGGTCAATTCTGACCCCCCGATCCGGAGGTTGCGCCCTGACCGGCCACGCGTCCGGGCAGGAAGCCGTGGTGCGCGAGCTCAATGGTCTCCATCGCCACTTTGGGCGAATCCGGGTTGAGGCTGGGGCCGGACCAGCGGACCGGGAGCACGCCGTCGAGGCTCCAGCTGGCGATGATCTCGCCGTCGCTGCCGCGGGCGTTGATGGTTGCGGTCCGCAGCTTGACCCCGCTGGCGAAGCCGGCCAGCCACTTGGTCAGATTCGCACTGTCCTTGCAGATCGGCCGGGTGAGCTTGACGTTGCTGTACTTGATCCGGCTGGGCAACTGCCAGACGAATCCGTTGTTGCCGCCCTCCTCTCGTTGCTCGAGTACGACCTCGCAACCCAGGCCTTCGCAGGTGGTGAAGGCGCCGAGATCCTCTCCGTCGACAGCCACGGAGTAGCAGATGCTGAGCGCCGGATCGCCCCGGTCAACCACGGTGGCCACCGCCGTACGGCTCAGGGACGAGCATCGGTCACCCACCCGGCTCGTTCCCGATCCAGCCAGAGTTCGGTCCGGAGCCGGGCGGACAGCGGCTCGAACAGCCGCCGTGCCATCTCGTCCAGATCCGCGCCGGCGGCGGGCGCTCCGACGGCGCCGGCGGCTCCCGCGATGGCGCCCGCGGCAGATCGGGCCGCGGCGGCTCCGGCGTCGGCAACTCCCGAGATCGCGTCCCGAGCTCCGGTGACGGCGTCGGACGCGGCCCCCGTGACGGCGGACGCGGCTCCGGTGACGGCGTCGGAGGCGGCTCCCGCTCGTTCCAGGGCGTTGGCGGCGGCGGCCGGCATGGCGGGCGTCTTCGGCATCGCAAGATCCGGGATCTTCGGCAGCGACAGGCGCTGAACCTGGGCTGCCTGATCGGCCCTGGGTGGCGGGTGGGGTGTGGTCAGGTCCACGGCGGTGTATCCGCGCGCGGCGGTCGCGAAGACTTCCGGATCGGCGAACATGGTCGCGAACGAGACGCCCTCGGCTCCCGACAACGGCCGGTCGGCAGGTCCGTCGACAGCCTGTCGTTGCACGATGGCCAACGGTGTCGGGGCGACGGGCGCGGGAACGTACGGACGACGTCGATCGGGCGGTGGGCTTGGATCGGGCCGTACGATCTGCGGCGACACCTGCGTTGGCGAGCTCGGGCGCCAGGGGGTTGCTTCGGGCTCCCCCTCGCCCCCGGTGGCCGAGACGGGGAAGAGCGCGTTGTCGAGTGCCGAAGCGCCCGCGCCGGGCGACTGCGAAGGC
>DASUXL010000202.1:0-3243 GCA_036377915.1 Candidatus Limnocylindrales bacterium | reverse complement strand
CGGTACGTCGGCGACCTGTTCTTCCGGCCCGACACGGGCAGCGGCAGTGCCTGACACCATCGACGTCGAGGCGCTGCCTCCGACCCAGTGGCTGCTCTTGGAGGCGCTGGCCGCCCGCACCCAACTCGGGGCGCCGTTCTGGACCGTCCGCCGGGAGCGGCTCGGCCCCGCGATCCGTGGGCTGGAGGATGCCGGGCTCATCGGGACGCAGCCGGTGACAGATCATCACGTGCGGGTGTGGCTGACCGACGCCGGCCGGGCCATCCACGACCAGCAACCCGACCCGCAGACTTAGGCCCCTGTCTCACCCCATAGAGAACGCCCCCGGTGTCAGTCGACACCGGGGGCGTTCCGTCGTACCGGTCTAGCTACACCTCCCCGTCCAGCACCGACTCCAGCCACGCCGAGTCGACCAGATCCCGGTCGTACCAGCCGAGCCACCACGCCCCAAGCTGGCTGGCTGGAAGGTCGAACGGGTTTGGGTCCGGCCGCGGCGACGACCCGGTCCGGTACCCCGCCAGGTAGGCGGCAGCCTGCTCGGCCAGCGTCACCGGGCTCACGACACGCCACCGCGCTGGAACGGCACCACCGTGCCCGGGGCCGCGTTCGCCAGCGCCACGATGTTCGCCGCCGTGGCCATGTCGACCATCGCCCGCTCCGTGTCGTTGACCCGCTGCTCCAGTAGCTCCAGCGCACGCCCGGTCCGGTCGAGGCTCTGCAGCCGATCCGCCATCTCGTGCAGCACGCTCGCCAGGAACCCGATCACGACAGCTCACCCGCTTCCGCGGCGAACACCGACGCAATGGTCCGCAGGTCCTTCACCTGCGCCTCCAGCCGCTCCACCCGCTGGCGCCACGACGGCACGTCCGGGTCGTCGAACCGCTCCCCGGTGCCCGGGTCGATCCCGGAGCCGATCAGGCCACCCTCCACCAGACCACGCGCATACGCCACGGCGCTCTGGTCGCCGACCTTCCGCCGCTGTGCGCGCAGTTCCACCTCACGTCCGAGCGTGAATGCCCGCGACAGCGGCTCGCCGACCGCCTCGGCGATGCGCACAGCACCCGCCACGAACCCGGCCTCGTACTCCTCCGGGTGCTTTCCGGCCACCTCGGCGTACAGGTCCCGGATCACGCCCATGGTCGCCTCGGCGACCTCACCGGCGCGGATCCTCGCACTGATCCGCCCCGCCAACTCCCGCACCTCGGCGTCAACGCCGGTCAGATCACCGACGGTCTCGTGCCGCTCGTTGCTCTGTTCATCTACAGTGTTCACTAGGTCCCACCTCTGTTGGGTCCGAGGCGCCGGACCGGAGTGCCAGCTCCGCCCGGCGCCGCTTCCGTTCTGTCGATGGATCTCCGCCCTAGGAGATCCCGCTCAGGTGCGTCACATGACGCACCTGCTACAGGCGACCACCTCCCCCCGGCGGGCACAGCAGGTCCACGCTCAGCCGCAGCCAGCGGCCCTCCCACGGCTGACGCCAGTACTCCCGCCACCCGGCCAGGCTCACCGGGTCCAGGTGATACAGGTGAATCAGGTGACAGGCGTTGCGGCCACCGGCCAGCGCCGCCGCCCGGTCCAGCTGCGCCGGGTCCACGTCGTGGATCGCCGCCAATCCGACCACGAAGGCGTCCTCCCGCACCCGCTGCTCGGCCCGCTCCGCCACCTCGGCCCGGCGTTCGGCGCGTTCCAGCGCCACCAGCCCGCCGACGATGCCGGCCAGCAACACCACCAGCCCCACCGCCGCGGTGAGCGTCGCCCGCACCCTGATCCTGGTCATGCCGTGCCTCCCGCGTTGAGTGCCACGGCGTGCCGCGGCCGGTAGGTCGGCTTCCGGTGCCGGCCCGAGTTGTACGGGCTCGTGAGCGTGGCGGCGGCGGCGAACGCCACCGCCCACAACACCGTCGCCACCAGCAACGCGATCACCGGGCCTCACCACCCGGCGGGTCGTACTCGACGTGGCCGGCATCGTCGACCACGCCACCGTGCCGCACGCCAGGCCGCGCCGGACCCGCGTCCGGTTCCGGCTCACGCTGGTACAGGTCGGACCCGGTGGGTGGGTGCAACATCGGGTGCCGGAGGTCCAGCAGCTCCACCAGGGCCGCACCGAGCGACGAGTCGCGGAAGTCGCGGTTGTCGGGCGACGTGACCTGGACCTCCCGCCGGCCGAACTCGTCGGCGACGTTCAGCGGCCGGATGGTGGCGGTTGCCGGCATCCGGTAGACCGTGGTCACGCCGGACCGGTCGTCGTGGTGGATCAGCGCGAGCGTCATCGGGTGACCTCCCGCAGCGACTGGGTGGCGTAGTCCCACACCTGGCCGCAGCGGCGACTCGCGGGCGGAGTGATCCCGGGCGCCCGGAACGCCGCCATGCCGGCCGCCACGGCGGCTGCCTCGGCGTCGGCCAGGTGCGCCTCGCACCCGTAGAGCTCGTAGTTGCGGCGGCGCCGCCCTTCAACGGCCTGGTACGCCTGGATCATCGCTGTGGCCGGCGCGCCGCATGGGTAGGTCGGGGCCGCATCCGTCGGCGCCGCGTTCCGGCGCCGCTCGTAGCTGCCCAGGATCAGCCGCAGGACTGCCGTCGGCACCGCCTGCTCGTACTGGCCGACTGCCGCCTGCAGGTCCTCGACGAGCTGGCGATAGGCGGCAGCCTCAGCCGGCCGCATCATGGTGACCAGCGCGGGCCGGTCGTCGGTAGGCTCGTTGCTCAAGGTCGGGCTCCTTCCCGATCGAGGCCCGGGGCTGGAGTGGCATCTCCACCCCGGGCCGTTTGTGTTGGATCAACTAGACAGTAATGCGCGGGTATGTGTTGGACAAGTCCAACAGTTATGATGTGGCCATGCCGAGACCGAAGTTCAGCCCAACGGACGATCAACGCCGGGCCATCGAGGCGATCCGGAAGGCCGCGCGGGCACGCGAGCAGAAGCTGGCCCGGATCAACGAGCCGTTGGACAAGGCCATCGCGGCAGCCGCCGGGATGGACGTCCCGATCACAGTGATCGCGGAGACGCTGGGGTGGCAGCGTGACACCGTTTACCGGCACCTCGGGCACGAGATGTAGCGACCAGGGTCGATCGGGTCCAGTCTCACTTCTAGTCTCAGTTCGCCTAGGGTCGCCCAGGGTCGCGGAAGGTCGTTTTAGCAGGTCAGAGGGTCGCCAGGGGTCACCGAAAGTCGTGGTTGCCGCACTGCTAATGCGGTTTGGGTTGACGCCCATCCGGGGTTCAAATCCCCGAGCCTCCGCCCC
>DASUXL010000201.1:0-22367 GCA_036377915.1 Candidatus Limnocylindrales bacterium | reverse complement strand
GACCACCATTCCCGCGTCGCGAACGTCGGCGGGGTTGGTCTCCTCGTCACACTTGACGAAGAACGCTTCTTCGGGAGTGCGGCCCAGCAGCGCGCCGTCGCGCCACACCCGAGTCAGGAACGCGCCGATGTCGCGCCGGATCGAGCGCCACAGCCCGTAGTCGTTGGGCTCGAACACCATCCAGCGGGTACCGTTGCCGATCGCCTGTTCCAGCGCGATCGTCAGGCGGCGCACGTTGAGGTAGCGCCACTCGCTTGCCTCCGCCGCCAGGGTACGAGCGCCCCAGACCCGGATGCCCTCACCGGCGAAGAACCGGATGCAGTTGACCCCCTTGGGGTTCAGCACATCCTGCTCGGACCGGGTCAGCATGTAGGCGAGGTCGACCGCGCCGCGGATCGGCTCGTTGGCCGGGGCCTTGTGCACGCCGCGCAACGCGTCCGTGCGAGCCCAGATCCCGGCGATGTGGCCCGATGGTGGGGTGTAGACAAGCTCGCCCGTGATCGGGTCCCGCACCCGGATCCAGGGATAGTAGAACGTGCCGTACTCCGACTGCCGCGGCCGGCTGGCGGCGTCCTCCACGGGTGCCTCGTCCCCCTTGGGGGGCTTGGGCGGCTTGTCGGAGGCGACGCCGACCCTGGTCAGGCTGGAGATGTCGTCCACATCGGGCGCCGGGTCGCAGATCGCCACCATCGTGCGCAGCTTCTCCGCCATGCTCAGCAGCGCATCGGTCGCCACCGCGCCGTGGAATCCGGGGGCGGCCACGATCGAGACCTCGTCCACGGTTTCCAGTAGCTGCAACCCAGAACGCTTGCGGCCGCTGCCGGAGATCTGGCCGTTCTCACCGACGTTGATCACCCAGCAGCGGGTGCCGCCGTTGTCGAAGAACCCGAAAACGGCCCGTGACAGCGCGGTACCTTGCGGGTTGGGCATGTCCTTGAGGTAGAGGTCAAGAAACTCGGTCCAGTTGTTGACCGCCAGTGCGCGGTCGACGTTGAGGGCGGGGTTCGGCGCCACCCCGACGAACCCCGCGGTACTGGTGCCGACCGGGCCGATCGGCCGAGCGCCGCTGGGCACCTCCTCGACGTATATGCCGGGAGAGAAGTAGTTGGGCATGCGAACTCCTCGATCTTAAGGTGGCCGTTGGGTTTCAGCCGGTGGGCAGGTCGCAGTGGATGACGAGGTCGGGCTCGGCGAGATCGACCTCGGCGGTAAGGATGTGACCCCGGCCGACCAGGCGCAGGCGCACCTCGCCGGTGTCGGGCACGCCCGCGACGGTGAACCGCCCGTGGGCGTCGGTTTGCGTGGCGTGGGGCAGGCCCAGCACCTCCACGCGGATGGCGGCAAGCGGTACCGCACCCGGGCCGACGACCGTTCCGGACAGTGTCCTGCGGGCGACGTGCTCGATTCGAAGTGGATGCAGCACCGGCGGTGCCGGCGTCTCCGCGTAGGCGATCTGCGCCGGGACGTCGATCAGAAGGGCGGGCCGGACAGGGACGCCGAGCGCTTGCCACAGCGCCGTATCTCCGGCTTCGAGCAGGATTTCAGGTTCACCGGCGGCGACCGCGACGGCCATCACCAGGTCAAGCAGCCGCAGTCCGCCCGGACCGGTCGCGGTGACCAGATAGCGCACCCCGAACCGGTACGGCTCCCGCCGCCCGGTGCCGCGGACCTGGCGTACCCTTCGCAGCTCCAGCGGCCAAAGCGCCAGCCCGTCCTCCTCGCCTGACCGGGCGGGCTCGGCCAGCCGGGCGGGCTGCCCCGCCGCCCGGCCGAGCCAGTCCAGCAGACTCGCTGTCGCCGACTCGATCGGTCCCCGTCCGGTGTCCGGTTGCGTCATCGCGGCGGCGACCCTTGGTACCGGTACGCGATCGCCTCGTTCCAGATGTGCGGATAGACGCCGACCTCGAAGTAGCGCGTGAACCTGTTGATCGGCGCGTTGCTGTGATCGTGGTAGGCCAGCCAGATCGGTACGAGCGCGAAGAGCACGTAGTTGGCGCCGACGAGGGGAAGGTAGAGCGGGCCGAGCAGGCGTGCCTGGAAGATGTGTATGTCTTCGTGGCGCTGGATCCCGGGATCGGCGCCGGCGCAGACCGTGCCGATCGTGGTGGCGTACCGCGTTGACACCCCTTCGACAAGGCAGATCCGGCCGCTTCGCTCCGATATCGCCCGGTCCAGCGAGTGCCCGAAAATCAGGTGCACGGTGAGGTAGAGCGCCCCCGCAACGGTGTTGAGCATGCTCCAGCTGTTGTCCACGATGAACAGCCACACCCCGCGGGCATCGGAGCTGTAGACCTTCGCGGAGCCGACGGCCCAGCCGAAGACCACGCCGAGCGCCCCGCCCACCGCGCCACCGACGGCAAGTCCGATCGGACCGCCGAGCAGGAAGCCGAGCGCCGCGCCGAAGGCGGTTTGGGTCACTGTGCTGAGGATTGCGGCGACCATGGTTTTGCCCCTCAGGTCCAGGACCGGATGAAGCGGGGCTCTTTGTTCGCCGCGAGTTGCCCCGGCGTGGGCTGGGTCGGCCGCCGGTTGCCCGGAGGGAACTGGTTGATACCGAGCGCGGCAGAGAAGATCACCAAGCCGTTGAAGAAGGCAATGACCCACTTCTCCGGTCCGGCGTCGGTGGCGAAGGCCGCGGTGATGTAGGAAAGCGTGAGGGCGATGCCCACGGCGATCCACTTGCGAGCCTTGTCGCCCTGGGGGCCGATGAGGCCACCGATGACATTCGTGGCCAGCAGGGTTGCTGCGCTGGCACCCGTGAGGCTGCCCAGCGCCGCCCAGCTGAAGAGATCGTTCACAGCGATCTCCCTTCGAGGAAGAGGGGATGGGAGCAGTGTGGTGGCCGGCGAAATAGTCCGCAGTCACCGATCCGGCGCCGATGGGATGACTGCGTTGTCACGTACTAGTCACGACATGACTACATCCGGTGGTACCCTGAAGAATTTGCACCAATTGATCTAGAGCCTCGTGTCCCACCAACGCAAAATGCCTTCCGTCCTGGAAGGCATTTCGCGTTGTAAAGCTATGAAGCTGTTGACGACCGGTGATTTCTAGCCCAGATGGGCCGTCGGGGCGTGCCCCTGCTCCATCTGGTCCTTGGTGTTGCGGATGAACAGCAGGATCGCCACCGTCCCCACGGCCATCAGCACCGCGCTCACCAGGAAGCCCATGTCATACCCGTGGATCGACGCGTCGAGCTGGGCCTTGGCGATCGCCGCGGGATCGGCCGAGGCGGGCGGGTTCTCCTTGCCGAAGTTGGTCGCGGCCGTGATGAAGACCGTGTTGAGCAGCGCCACGCCAAGCGATCCGCCGATCTGCTGCGCCGCGTTGAGCGTGGCGCTGGCGACGCCGGCGTCGTGCGGCGAGACTCCGGTCAGGGCGGTGTTGCCGAGCGGCAGGAAGATCAGGCCCATGCCCATCGCCATCAGCACGAAGATCGGCAGGATCATCGTGGAGTAAGGCGAGTCCGCCTCCAGCTGGCTCAGCCACGCCAGCGCGACCGTGGAGAGCAGGCCGCCGGTGGCCATCATCGTCAGCGGCCCCACCTTGGGCAGCAGGGTGCTGCCGATGCCCGCGGTCACGATGATCGCCAGGGAGAACGGAAGGTAGGCAAGGCCCGCCTTGAGCGGGGACCAGCCCAGCGTGCCCTGGAAGTAGTAGGTCATGAACAGGAACATGCCCATCATGCCGGCGCCCAGCAGCACCGAGACCACATACGAGCCGCCCCGGTTGCGGTGCAGCAGCACGCGCATCGGCAGCATCGGGTTCTTGCTGCGCACCTCGACGAAGATGAACGCGATGAGCAGGACCGCGGCGACCGCGAACAGGGTCAGCGTCTCCGGCTTGCCCCAGCCGCTCTCACCGGTCACCTCGTCCGGCGCCGCCTTCACGAACCCGTAGACGAGTGCGAACAGGCCCGCGGTGGCGAGGATCGTGCCGGGGATGTCGTACTTGGTGTTGCCCTCGGCCTTGCTCTCCCGCACGATCGGGCGGGCGAACAGCGCCGTGACGATCGCCACCGGCGTGAGCACGAGCAGGCACCAGCGCCAGTCGGCGTACTGGGTGAGCAGGCCGCCCAGGATCAGGCCGACCGCCGCGCCGGCACCGGAGATGGCACCGAACACACCGAACGCCTTGGCCCTGTCCTTCACCTCGGTGAACGTCACCGTGATCAGCGCCAGTGCGGCCGGGGCGAGGAGAGCACCGAAGGCGCCCTGCAATGCGCGGGCACCGAACAGCGTGGCCCCGTTCTGCGCCAGGCCGCCGAGCGCCGAGGCGGCGGCGAAGCCCAGCAAGCCGATGATGAAGACCTTCTTGCGCCCCACGTAGTCGGCGATGCGGCCGCCGAGCAGGAGCAGCGCGCCGAAGGAAAGCGTGTAAGCGGTGAGTATCCACTGCCGGTTGGCCTCGTCGATGCCCAGCACCCTCGTCGCCTCGGGCATCGCGATGTTCACGATCGTCGCGTCGAGGACCACCATGGTCTGCGCGACGGCGATGACTATGAGCGCGAGCCAGCGCTTCGGATCGGCGTGCGGCGCCTGGTCAGCGCGCACTCCGGGTGTCTGTTCGGCGATTGTGACGCCAGACATGATTGATCGTCCTCCCCCACCCAGGATTTTGAGCGGACGTGGCTTCGATCACACGCCGCCCAGAATTCCCCGTTAACAAGATCGCCCTATGAAACTAGCGCGACGAGTCGGGTTCGGGAACCCGGTAAAAGCGGCCACGGGCTGTGAGTTCGCCCACGAGGGCGCGGGCGCTACGTGCGCCGGCGCCGCCACAGGGGCCGGGGGTCGAGGTACCAAAAAATCCTTCTGCGCCATGGGATTTCCTGCCGGAGCGCGCGGCGCAGCAGCCTGACCGCTCGCCACGCGGCGTCCCCGCCGTTGGCCCCTTTGGGCGCGAATCTCGCCCGGTCGGCCGCCTCGGCGATCACCTGAGCCGGGTGCAGATCGCCGCGGGCGGGCGCGAACCCGGCCAGCTCGGCGGCGATCACCGGCGCGGGCAGCGACACCGCGGGCGTCCGTCCTATTAGGAGCGTCATGTCGAGCAGCTCCGCCCAGGCGCCCGGCGCGCCTTCCCGCCGGTGCCGGCGGCTGCGCATGCGCCGGGCCAGGAGCAGCAAACCCAGCAGCGCCACCGTCGTGCCCACCAGCATCAGGGGGTACCCCGGCGACGCACCCGGTCGTGACGGCTCGGCCCCCAGCACGTCCCTGGCCGGAGCCGGCTGCGCCGAAGGTGTCGGGGCCGGGCTCGACGGCGGCGCGATCACCGCCTCGGGGAACAGCCGCCTGATGACCTGCTGCTTGAGCTGGCTTGTCCCGGTGTCCGCCGCGGTGGGTGTGGGGTCGAAGGGGTACCAGCCGATGCCCGAGAAGTAGACCTCCGGCCAGGCGTGCGCGTCCCGTCCCCGCACCACCTTGCCGCCGCCGTCCGCACCCGGCACACCCGGTGCGAACCCGACGACGATCCGGGTGGGCAGGCCCACGGCGCGGGCAAGCACGGCGAAGGCCGAGGCGAACTGCTCGGCCGTGCCCGTCCCCGCCCCGGGCGCGCTCGCCTGCTCCGCGAAAAGGAACGTCTCAAGCCGGGCGAACGACGAGCCCGACGGCGCCCCGGGATCCTGGCGCCTGCCCTGCCGGATGGAGTACTCCAGGCTGACCGCCTTCTCGTAAGCGGTCTTCGCGCCATCGGTGATCGTCGCCGCGTACCCGGAAAAGCCCTCCGGAACCGAAGGCAGCTGCAAGTAGGGCTGCATCTCCCCGTCCGAGGGCACCTCCGCCTGCGCGATCTCGGTCTCCACGGCCCGCTGCGGGGCCGCCACGACCCGGTAGCCAAGCCCCGGACCCAGCACGCCGTCGCGCAACGCCAGCGAGCCGGAGTCGGAGTCGATCTCCACCTCCGCCGGTCCACCCGCGGTCAGCGACACCGCGAGGGGCCGTGCCGGGCTGGGCAGCCACGGCCCGTCAAGCGCCCGGATGGTCACCGCCACCTGCGCACCGCGCGAGCGCGGATCGGCGTCGGCGCCGATCTGGCGGTACTTCGCCTCGGCCGTCCAGCCCGCGCCGGTGTAGCGGGTCAGCGCCACCAGCCGCAGCCGCACATCGGAGGCGGCGTTGTACCGCAACAGTTCCGTGTCGCCCATCCGCTGCCACGCCCCGATCCGGGGCAGCGGGCTGGGCTCGTCCAGCCGCCTTCCCTCCGGCTCGACAAGGCGCCGCGGGTCGAAGGCTTCGGCCATGGCGATCGGCCCGACCACCAACGCCACCGCCGTGGTGGCAACTACGGCCACCACAGCGGGCAACTTCCGGGAAAGTGCCGACTCGCGGCGCGGCTGAGTGGGCAGTTTCCCGGAAGTTGCCCTCAGGCCGGCCCAGCCGAGGACCGCAAGGCAGACAAGGGTCGCCGCGGTGTAGCCGCGCGGGTCGGTGCGCCCGGCGCCCATCAGCGCCGCGGCGGTGTAGAGCGCGACCGCGGCGGCCGGCGGTGCCACCAGGCCACCACCCACGGTTCGCAGCCCCACCAGTACCCCGGTCAGCGCGACGAACAGCGCCGCGGGCAGCAGCAGCCCGGGTTCGGGCGGCGCCGGGCGGTCGGCAGCGAGCAGCCGGGGCACACCGGTGCGCAGCGTGTCCACCGGATCCAGTCCACTTCGGACACTGGCGAACCAGAAGGCAACGGCGGCAAGGGCAAGGACGCCACCGGCGACGATCGGTGCGGTGATCAGCCGGGAGCCGGCCGCGACGGCGACCGCGGGGACCACGGCGGCCGCCACAAGCAGGGGCACCGCCGAACCCCCGGTCCAGCCCTGGGCCAGCTGGACCGCCCCGACCGCCAGAAGCGTAGCGGCCCAAGCGATCCGCAGCGCTAGTTGACCGAATCTTGCCATGGCACCAGATGCTCCTCCCACGCGCGCAGCAGCTCCTCGGCGTCACGCCCGCGCAGCACCACCGCCGGACCCGTGACATCGACCGAAAACGCCGCCCCGACCTCCATCACGACCGTGAGGGAAGCGAACTCGGTGATGTCGGACGCACCGCCACCCCCGACAACCACAAGCACGTCATGCGTCCCCGAACGTTCCGCCGAGGCCGCCCCACCGAGCGAGGCATCACCAAGCAGCGCAAGCACCTCGTCCACCTCCGCCCGCTCGGCCCACACCCGCCCGCTCGCGGTGCGCAGCGCCACCGGGTTGCCCAGCGCGCACGCCGCGCTCGCGATCGACGCCGCCGTGTCCACCGCCTCCTCGAACTCGGCCGGCGACCCGTATCCCGGCTCCCGGTCGTCGAGCAGCACCGTGATGCTGCCCTGCGACGGGTCCGCGTCCTCGCGCACCATCAGCCTGCCCGAGCGAGCGCTTGTGGCCCAATGCAATCGCCGCAGATCGTCGCCGGGCAGGTAGTCCCGCATCCCGACCAGGTCGGTGCCGCCGTTGGCCACGCGGTCGTCGCTGCCGGCCACCCAGCGCGCGGATCCGTTGGGCAGCGCCCGCAGTGGCAGTACCCGCGGCAGCACCCGCACGGTCGTGACCCCGGTGGCGAGGTCCACCCGCTCCGCCAGGCCGGCCACACCGATGCGCCGCAAACGCAAGGGCCCCAGGGTGATCCGGCCACGGCGCGAGGTCGGCACGTCGATGGCGTCGACGATCGGCACCACCTGCCCGTCCACCTGCTCCTCGGCCGTGACCGTCGCCGGGGACCACCGTCCCTTGTGGACAATCTCGTACGTCGCCGTGCACCGGCCGAACCTGGGCACCTGCAACGGTGCCACCTCGCGCCGCGCCTCGAACCGCGCCGGGGCGGCGATCGACGCCAGCGAAAGCAGCACCAGGGCCGCGAACGAGGCGCCGATCGCCACCACCCCGGGATAGCTCCACCACCAGCCCGCACCCAGGGCGGTGACGGCGAGCACCGCCACCGCCCATCCCAGCGGAGTCGGGCGGATCATCGCTGTTCGGGGCTTGGGACGGGGAGGGCGCCGATGATGTCGGCGAGCACCCCCGCCGCCGTCACACCGTCCAAAACAGACTGCCGGGTCAGCAGCATCCGGTGGGCTAGCACGGGCTCGGCCAAGCGGTGCACATCATGGGGTACCACATAATTGCGCCCCTGAGCCGCCGCGTAGACCTGAAGGCAGCGCACGAACACCCGCAGCGCCCGCGGGCTGGCACCGAGCCTGACCCGCGGGTCCGCCCGGGTCGCCGCGCCGACCGCCCGCACGTAGCGCAGCAGCGGCTCGGCGAAGTGCAGCCCGTGCAGCATCCGCACGTAGTGCGCCACCTCGGCGCGCTCGGTGACGACCGGGATCTGCTCCACCTGGCCGGCCCCGCCGTTGGGGCGCATCACCGCAAGCTCGTCCTCCATGTCCGGGTAGCCGAGCGTGGTACGGATCATGAACCGGTCGAGCTGCGCCTCGGGCAGCCGGTAGGTGCCCTCCAGGTCGATCGGGTTCTGGGTGGCGATGACCAGAAACGGGTCGGGCACCGCCCGCGCGACACCGTCGGTGGTGACCGTCCGCTCCTCCATCACCTCCAGCAGCGCCGACTGTGTCTTGGCCGCGGCCCGGTTGATCTCGTCCGCCAGCACGATGTTGGCGAAGACCGGGCCGGGCCGGAAAGTCACGTCGGACTTGCGGGCGTCGAAGACGGTCGTGCCGGTGACATCGCTGGGCAGCAGATCGGGTGTGAACTGCACCCGCCGCGACAACCCGTTGAAGGCCGCCGCGAGCGAGCGCGCCAGCGTGGTCTTGCCGGTGCCCGGCACGTCCTCGATCAGGACGTGGCCCCCGGCGAACATCGCCACCAGGACGAGGTCCACGACGGACCGCTTGCCGCGTACCGCGATCTCCAGGGCGTCGGCGAGGCGGGTGTGAAGCCGCCGGAAAGCGGCGACCTCACTCTCGCCAAGCACATTCATCATCGTGACGGTCATGGGATGTGACACCCCCGGCACGTCGGCGGGTCGGCCGGCTCGCGGTACGCCAGCTCCGAGATCTCGTTGGAGCGCACCGTGCCCGCCTGCACCCAGAACCGGTACGTCCCGGCGCCGCCGGAGAGCGTGAAGTTCATCGACGTCGCCCAGCACGACAGCGCCCGCGAACCGGTCATCGGGCCGGTCCAGTTGAGCGTGCAGGTGCCACCGAAGGTGCGCCAGGCGAACGGCGGGTCGAAGTTGGCGTTGATGTAGAAGGTGGACGTGCCGGCCTGCGAGGCGCTGACCGAGGTGAACACGGCCTCGCCCGCGGCCGGAGCCTGCGCCGGCGCGTTGTGGCTGTAGGCACCCGCGCCCACGGGACCCTGCCCGTTGGCGTTCGTCGCCCGCACGTCGGCCTGCACCCGCATGCCGTGGCAGCGAGAGCCGCACGGTATCTCGATCGGTCCGCTGCGCAGCGCCGCCAGCGAGAACCCTTGCGAGTACCCGCGATCGGTGGTCAGCTGCAGGGCGAACCCGTTGATCGGGCTGCCGTTGTCGGCCGGCGCCGCCCACTGTGCCTCGACGCGCAGCGTCGTGCCGTACTCGAACAGCGCCGAGATGCCCACACCCGTTGGGGCGCCTGGAACCTTGGGTCCGGCCGGGATAGGTGGCGGCGGCGGCAGCGGGCTGGTCCCCCCGCTGGGCGGCGGCGCGGCGCTCGGCGTGGACGTCGTGCCGGGCGCGGGAGCGGGCACGCCGGGACCACCCGGTGCCGGAGCACCGGTCTGGGGCCGATCCTGCCGCGGTGGCTTGGTCGTGGGCACGACGGGCGGCGGCCGGTTGTCCGGGTTGGTCGGCGGCTGCGTCTCGTCGTGCGTCTCGGTCCGGGTCACCCGGCCGTTCTCGTTGACGACAAACCCGGTGTCGCCGCCGGGCGCGTGGATGAACAGCTTGCCGTCGTCGACGAGCAGCTCCGGGTCGCCGGCCGGCATCGTGATGTCCGGCGGCCGGTGCTTGCCGTCGCGGCCCAGCACCACCACCTTGCGCGCACCGGCGCACGCCACGTACACCCGGTTGCGGTGCACCACGGGGGCGCTGGGCTTGCGGCAGCCGAGCTTGCCCACGTCGACCTGGATCACCTCGCCGCGGTGGAACAGCAGCACGGTTCCGGAGTCGACAACGGACACCGGGACGAGGTCGGAGGGCGCTTGCTTTGCCGGTTCGATTTTTCCGGGTACCGATACGGTCTCGACGATCGTGTCGTCGCCCGTGCCCACGCGTGAGGCCACCCCCGCCTCGGGTGCGATAACGGTGACACCGCTGTCATGCGAGACGAGCAGGGAGCGCGGCCCGGCGCCGTCGATGCGCTTGGCCGGCGCCGCGTCCGCCAGTTCCCCGGACCCTTCGGACCAGGACAGCACCGACAGCTGGCCGTCGCCGCGCAGCGCCCACAGCTTGCCCGAACCGTCCAATGCGGTGTCCACAATGTTCCCGCCCGCGGCCCACGGTGGGCCGATCGGCCGAGCCGTCAGCGTCTCTAGCCGCTGGATCGTGCCGCGCGGCCGGTCGACGACGTAAAGCCCATCGCTGTTGAGCAGGACCTCGATCGCGCTCTGGCCGCTGCCGAACCACCGGCCGCCGGTCGCCAGCGTCCCGCCGTCGATCACCGTTACCGTGCCTGTGGTCAAGTCGGTGACCACCAGCAGGCCGTCGGCGCGCTGCGCGACCTCGATGGTGTTGTTGGCCGGTGCCACCTTGAGCCGGTTCTCCTGCTCGCCGATCGCCGGGTTGACCTGTACCACTTCGCCGCGCATCCGATCGGCAAGCCAGGTAAACCCGTCCGAAGTGGACAGTGTGGTGGGTGGCAGGCCGGTCCGGAACAGGACCCCGGCCACCAGCACCACCAATACCGCCACCACGCTTATCTCGGTCGCCACCCGCGCCCGGGACTTAGACATCTTCCCGCTCCCCCTCCGTTACCCTCCGTCGTGGAAGACCATCAAAAAGTCGATGGCATCGGGTCTTCGGTGCGGGCACATCGGTAGGATTGCCGATACGCAAAATTGGCACATCGCACCAACCCCGGCAGCTGGGAGTCCTCGCCCCGACGGTGGCGCGCGTCACGCTGGCGCTGCCGTGTAAGTTGACCACGTGGGTGGCTACGGCATGCAGATCGTGTTGGTACTCATCCTCATGCTCATCAATGGGGCGCTGTCCGGCAGCGAGATGGCGCTGATCTCCCTGCGCGAGTCGCAGATCCAGCGGCTGGAGCGCAGCTCGCGGGGCGGGCGGGTGCTGGCACGGCTCTCCCGAGACCCCAACCGGTTCCTCGCCACCATCCAGATCGGCATCACGCTGGCCGGCTTCCTCGCTTCCGCGTTCGCCGCCACCTCACTGGCCGAGCCGCTGATCAAGCCGCTGAGCTTCCTCGGCGCCGGTGCCAGGCCCGGCGCCATCGTGCTGGTCACCCTGATCCTCACGTTCATCACGCTGGTCGTCGGCGAGCTCGCACCCAAGCGCATCGCGATGCAGCGGGCAGAGGGCTGGGCGCTCGTCGCCGCCCGCCCGCTCGACCTGCTCGCGACCATCTCCCGTCCGGTGGTGTGGTTGCTGGCCAAGTCGACCGACTTCGCCGTGCGCCTCGCCGGGGCCGACCCGGCCGCCAACCGCGAGGAGATCACCACCGAGGAGATCCGCGAGCTGGTCGTGGCGCAGCGGGGCTTCACCGCGCAGCAGCGCCACATCATCGCGGGCGCATTCGAGATCACCGAGCGTGATGTGCGTGACATCCTGATCCCCCGCGGCGAGGTGATCTCGGTCCCCGCCACCATGCCGGTGGCGCAGGCCCTTGCCCTGCTCGCCGAGTCGGGCCACGCCCGGGCGCCGGTGGTCGGTACCGGTGGGCTCGACGACCTGATCGGCGTGGTGCACCTGCGCGACCTGCTGCCCGCCCAGGGCGGCCCCACCGCCGGTGACCGGGCCCGCGAACCCGCGCTGCTGCCCGAGACGCTGCCGGTCGCCGAGGCCATGCGGCAGCTGCGCCACCAGCGGGAACAGTTCGCGCTGGTGGTGGACGAGCACGGCGCGATCGACGGCATCATCACCATGGAGGACCTGGTCGAGGAGATCGTCGGCGAGATCTACGACGAGACCGACCGGGATGTTCAGGCCGTGGTGCGCGAGGGCGAAGACGTGTTCGTGCTCACCGGTTCGTTCCCCGTGCACGACCTGCCCGACCTGGGCATCGACGTGAACAAGGTGGCCGACAGCGACTACACCACGGTCGCGGGCCTGGTGCTCGACCGGCTCGGCCACATCCCCAGCAAGCCCGGCGAGACCGTGAGCCTGCCGGGCTTCACCGCCGAGGTGCTGGAGGTGACGGGCCGCGCGATCACGAAGGTGCGGCTCCGGCTCAACCCGCGTCGGCCCAACGGCGATGACGCTCAGGTGTAGGGACCTTTGCTGTGGGTACCCCCAAAATGATGCTTATCGCAAACCGCTATCGCCTGCTTTGGCCGCTAGGTCAGGGTGGGATGGGTCGTGTGTGGAAGGCGCGCGACGAAACCCTCAACCGCGATGTAGCGGTGAAGGAACTCGTGCTCCCGAGCGGGCTTGACGCCGACGAGCGGGCCGAGCTGCGCGAGCGGGTCAGGCGAGAGGCGCGGGCGATCGCCAAGCTCAACCATCCGGGCGTGGTGCGCATCCACGACGTGCTCAGCGTCGGTCACGGCGATGACGGCGGCGGCGATCCGTGGATCATCATGCAGTACCTGCCCGGCGGATCGTTGCAGGACATGCTCACCAAGCGCGACACCCTGCCGCCGCAGCGCGCGGCACGCATCGGCCTGGACCTGCTGGCCGCGTTGCGGGCCACGCACAAGGTGGGCGTCGTGCACCGCGACATCAAGCCCGGCAACGTGCTTTTCGGCGAGGACGGGCAGGCGGTGCTGACCGACTTCGGCATCGCCACCGTTCCGGGCGATCCGTTCAAGACCCGCACCGGCATCCTCCTCGGCTCGCCCGCCTACCTCGCGCCGGAACGCGCCCGCGGCGGCAAGGCCGGCCCCGAGGCGGACATGTGGTCGCTGGGCGCCACGCTTTTCGCCGCCGTGGAGGGGCAACCGCCGTTCGGCCGAGCCTCCACAATGGAGACCCTGCTCTCGCTCGTCAACGATCCGGTGCCCGAACCGGCCCGGGCCGGTGCCCTGGCGCCGGCGCTGAAAGGCTTGCTGGACAAGAATCCCGCCACGCGCATGCGCCCGGCCGACGCCGAAGGTCTCCTGCGCCGCGCCGCCGGGCAGACCGTGCCCCTGCCCCCGACGAAGCCCGCAGCGGTAGCGCCCACCGCGCCGCTGCGGTCGCCGCAACCGCCGGTTTCCTCGCCACCGCGGCCACCGGTTTCCCCGCCGCCGCGTTCACCGGTTTCCTCACCGCCACGCCCTGCCCGAAGGCGCGGTCGCAAAGGCTTTCTGCTCGTGGCACTGCTCGCCGCCGCCGCGGTCGCCGCGCTCCTCGCCTTCGACAGCCAGACCACGCCCGACGCCGGCCGTACCGACCCGCCGAACCCACCCGCGTCCGCCGCGGCGCCATCGCCATCGCCATCGCCCTTCTCGTCCCCGTCCGCTTCGAAAGCCGGCACCCTGCCCGCCGGATGGCAGTTGCGCGACGACGGGAGCGGGTTCCGGGTCCCCGTCCCCGACGGCTGGAGGTTCGGGCGCGACGAGGACGGCCGGGCGCAGTGGCTCGAGCCGGGCGGCCGCGTGCAGCTTCTCATCGAAGGGTCCAGGCAACCCAAACCGGACCCGGTGAAGGACTGGCTCACCCAGGAGGCGGACCGGCGCGGCGGGTACCGGAACTACGAGCGCGTCCGCATCGAAGCGGTGTCCTATTGGGACAGTGCGGCGGACTGGGAGTTCACCTACAACAGCCGCAACGGCAACACCCGCCTGCACGTGCTCAACCGCGGTTTCGTCACCGCGCCGGACCAGGCCTACTCGATTTACTGGGCCACGCCCGACTCGCAGTGGGAATCGTGGCGCGACGAGCTGCAGATCGTTCTCGATGGTTTCGTGCCCGCACGCTCCTGACACATCAGCGACACCGTTCTGAATCGTCCAGCCCGAGCATCGCCGACACCCGCGCGGCGAGGTCCGCCTCGCTGATCGTCCCGTCGACCTCGATGACCCCCAGGCCCAGGTGTTTGGTCTGGCTCGCGAGCCGTTCCGTGAACAGGCGGTCCCGCTCGGCGAGGTTGCGCAGCGCCCGCTCGGGATCGCTGGTGCGCCCGGCGATGAGCCACGTGTCGCCGCGCTCTTCGATGGCGAAGCTGCGGAAGCCGGGCGTCGGGATCAGCCACACGGCCTGCCGGGGAGCTGTCAGCAACGGCTGCACGAGCTGCGGAAGCAGCCGAAAGCCTTCCACCACAACGCCTTGGGACGACGGCAGTCGCAGCAGGTCCTCCACGATCAGGTCGAAGGCTTCACCGCGGAACCAGTGGAAGGTCTCAAGCATGGTCTCGGGCGAACGGTTCAGCCACCGCTCGTCCATGTCCATCTCGATGAAGCGCGCCAGGAACGGGCTCTGTCCGGGCGTCGTCCGCCGCGTGTGCGACCCCATCATTTCGTCGGTGTCGTAGAGCCGCAGCCCGTACCGCGAAGCCAGGTGCCGGGCCATCGTCGACTTGCCGCCTCCCGGCGCGCCGCCGATCCACCGGACATGCCGCAGCCGCGCACGCAAAGCAGAAGCGCTCACCGCGCGCGCTGCAAGGCTTGCCGCGCCTGCGAGTAGGCGTCGATGACGACCCGCGCGGGTTCGGCGATGAACCCCTGCGCGACCCGTTCCACCGCGGCCCGCATGCGTTTGGCGACCCGGCGCCCCTGCCTGCGCGCCGCAAGTCGCACCACCGGCCGCACGAGCAGCGAGACGATCAGGCTCGCGAGCAGTCCACCGGCCAGAAGCGCGGTGGGCAAGGGGACGCGGCCGACGGCGGGCATCGGCGGCTCGGGCAGGGCAAGGGCGAACAGCAGGTACCGCACGGCGAGCCAGAGGAGCCCGGCGGCGGTCACCGCGACCAGCAGCCACTGAAGCAGCCCCACCGCACGCCACCAGCCGCGCGCCCGCCCCATGCCCAGCTCGGTGCGCGCCACCGCCTGGTCCAGCGCGTCCGGCAGGTCGTCCACTTTGGAGCGTACCGAGGCCAGCAGCGGTTCGCGCCAGGCCTCCGGCAGCCGCTCCCCTATCCGGGCCGCGGTGTCGCGCAACGCCAGCGATACTCCAGCCATCGCCGCCGGGGAGGCCGGCCCGAGCGAGGTCGCCGACGCCACCCGCTCCTCCAGGTGCAGGCGCTGCAACGGATCCGGGCGGAAGCGGCGCAGCCAGCGCAGCGGCGGCCAGCCGGTGGCCTTGCGGGCGCGGTGGATGTACGCCTTGCGGACCGCGTCCGCCACCACCGGCACCCCGGCGGCCCGGGCCAGCGCGTCGACCAGCTCATCCGGAATCTCCGCCGGTTTTAGCGAAGGCCCCTGCGGCAGGGCCTCGGTCACCTCGTCAAGGTCGGCGGCGAGGCGGCGCAGCGCGGCCTGCCGGGCGGCGACGGACCGGGCGAGCGTGCCCGTGAGCGCCTGCAGGCCGGGTTCTTTCACCGTCGAGGCGGTAAGAACCGGTACCCCCGAAAGACCGTCAGCGGAAAGCAGACGCCGCAGGTCCTCCTCGCACTCCTCAAGGTCCTCTTTGGACAGCAGGTCGGCCTGGTTGAGCACCACCACGGTGATCTCGCGGTGCCGGTGGAAGCGGGCCAGGTAGCTGGCGTGCACGAGCTTGTCGGCGTACTTCTGCGGGTGGAGCACCCACACGATCAGGTCGGCGACCGCGAGCAGCCGGTCGGCCTCGTCGCGGTGCGCCGTCTCGACCGAGTCGAAGTCGGGCAGGTCCAGCAGCACCAACCCGTCAAGCGTGTCCGCCGGGCGTTGATGGCGCTTGCCCACTCCCAGCCAGTCGAGCAGCCGCCCGGCGTCCTCGCTGCCCCACACGCACGCATGCGTCTCGCCGGTGGTCGGGCGCCGCACGCCAGTGGGCGACAGGCGCTTTCCGGCCAGCTCGTTGAAGATGCTCGACTTGCCGGTCCCGGTCGAACCCGCAAGCGCGACCACGGTGTGACCGCGCGAGAGCGAGAGCCGCTCTCCGGCCCGCGCGATGAGATCCTTGGCCGGCGCCAGGTCCCGCTCCTCCAGGTAGCCTTGCGCCGCTTGCACATACTCGCGCAGGGCTTCGACCCGCTCGACGACACCCGTCATACTGACGCCTTGACATAGGCGGCGGCGGCGCGCAACCGCTGGCCGGCTTCGGGATCGACTCCGGTGGAGGCAAGCGCCTCATGGAAGCGGGCCGCCTCGCCCTCCAGCAGGGTGTCCACACGCGACAGCAGGTCGGTGCGGGCCTGTGCGGCGAGCCGGCGCACGGCGTCGTCGCCGAAGATGGCTTCGAGAAGCTTCTGCGCCGCGATCGTGGTGCCGCCCGCGACGGCGATCTCGGCGCCGGTCGGGATGAACGCCGTCGCCGTGAACACCACCACCATCAGGCACAGGCCCAGCGCGTTGACCGCATACGCACTCGCCTTGGCGGCGAACAGTTTCTTCGACGACTCGGTGCGGACAAGGTCGAGCACGCCGCGCTGCCAGTCGCGCACGGTCCGGTCGATCCGCTCGACGATGTCGGGTGAGGCGCGGCCCAACTCCGCCCGAGCGAGCGCCACACCCGCCGGATGGGCCCGCCAAGACTTGACCGCCCGCTCCGCCGCGTCCGCCGCCGTCCCGTGCACGAACGTCACCAGGCCCGTCTCCAGCGCCGACTTCAGCTCCTCGCCGGGCATCGGCTTGCCGGTGACCGCGCTGACGATGCGGTCGCGCAACCGGCCCACCCGCCGTTGCAGACCGCGCATGAACTCTCCCGTGCCGGCGAGCTCCTGCCAGCGCGCCAGCACCTCGCCGCGGAACAGCTCGCCGTCGGAAACCCCCTGCGCCACTTCGGAAGCGGCCTCGCGGTAGGCCGAATCCACCGACCCCGCAAGCGTTTTGAGCGTGTCGGCCTGCGCGTCGGCCTCGACCGCCAGCCGTGCCGTGGTCGGCCCGAGCGCCGTGAGCGCGCCCTCGACGGTCTGGCGCACCACCGCGGCCCGCGCCGCGGTCGACGCCGCCAGCGCCTCCAGCCAGCTCTTGATCTCGGCGATGGCGTTGGGCGGCAACAGCTTTTCCGGATCGAGCGCCTGCTCCTCGATGACGAACATGCGCGTGGTGCTCAGCCCGTGCGAGGCGAGCATCTCCACCAGATGGGGCGCCACCTCCGCCTCGGCGCCGGGCGGCACCCGGTTGAGCACGATCGCCACGGTCGTACCCCGGTTGCGCGCCTGCGTCAGCAGCTCCCACGGCACGGCGTCGGCGTAGCGCACCGCGGTCGTGATGAACAGCCACAGATCGGCGGCGGCCAGCAGCTGCTCGGCGAGCGCCCGGTTGGCCTCCTCCACCGAGTCGATGTCCGGCGCGTCCAGCAGCGCCAGCCCCGGCGCCACCTCGGGCAGCGGCACGACCCTGAAATCCTCGCCTCGGCTGATCGTCGGCAGCAGGTTCGCCTCGTTGAACCAGCCCGCGTCGTCCGGGTGGCACACCAGCACCGGCGCCCGGGTC
The DNA here is from genome assembly GCA_036377915.1 of Candidatus Limnocylindrales bacterium. Lineage (GTDB taxonomy): Bacteria > Actinomycetota > Actinomycetes > Mycobacteriales > Micromonosporaceae > Allorhizocola. The sequence continues at coordinate 4,777 of DASUXL010000201.1, read as the reverse complement.
GTAGGCCGTCGCGCGCCGGCCGCGCTGACGGTCTGCCCGGCGACACTGTTGACCAACGTCGACTTGCCCGCGCCGGTCGATCCGCCGACGACGACGAGCAGCGGGGCGTCAAGCTTCGACAGCCTGGGGATCAGGTAGTCATCAAGCTGTCGCGCGGTGGCGGCGGCCAGGTGGGAGGCCTCTTGGCTGCCCGGGAGGCTCAGGGGGTACCGGGTCGAGGCGAGCGCCGCCCGAAGCCCGATCAAAGCCTCCGTCATCGTCATGCCTCAAGCATTACCCACTATGCGCGCGGAACGTGCATGCATCGCCGCAACTCGGGGGCGGGCCGCGCCCTCCCTACGCGAACGCGGCCCTGTAAGGTTCTCGGTTTGCCGGCCTACTGGCCGCGGCTGGTCGGGTCGACCCGGGCCCAGCGCAGCAGGTCGGTCATCTTGAAGGTGCCGGATGTCTGGCTCGGCAGCGAGGGACGGAAGCCCGTGTTGAGGTAGGAGAACTCGTCACGGGCGAGCAGGCCCAGGATGGTTTCGGCGACGATGCGTCCACCGACCGGGCCCAGACGCAGGCCGTTCTGCAGGACCTTTGCCTCCTTGAGGATGTAGTACCAAAGCGGGGTACTGGCATCCAGCCCCAGGTTGTACCCCCTCAGCTCGGTGAAGTTGCTGGAGCTGAGCACGGGTGAGCCGGTGGAGGCGGCGATGCGCTGGCCTGACGGGAGCGACCAGGTGAGATGGCGCAGCAGGTTACGCTGCGGCAGCGAGATGGGTGGATCCCCGCTCGCGATCGCACCCAGCGGCAGCCGGAACAGAGGCGTGGAGATCATCGTGTCGAGCCGCTTGTTGGGCTTGACCGCGGGGTTAGAGGTTCCGGGGTCGGTGAACTGCGGCCCGAAGTCGAAGAAGGTCTGCCAGCCGATGAAACGGCGGCGGGCGCGGCGGCCTCCGCGCAGGTCGACGGGGTCGGGCTGGTTCTCACCGGCCGGGTCGAAGATGAACCCGAAGAACGGTGCGGGCGCCCCGGTGGTGGGGTTGCGGTCCCCAGCAAGGTTGGCGCGGTAGGACGGGCGGACGAGACTGTGGCCCATCCGGAAGGTACCGGTCTGGAACTCCACCGGCATGGTGGGGTTGCTGAAGCGGTACCAGCGCAGACCGTTGCGGAAAATGTCGTCGACGAGGGCCTGCCCGCAAACCTGGGGTAGGAACTCGTTCACCACGATCCACTGATAGTGGTGGATGATGGTGCGCCGCGAGTAGAACCACACGTCGCCGGAGAGGTTGTTGGCCCGCCGGAAGTCGACGGTCCGGTTGTGCGCCAACAGGAATGCCGCGTGCAGCCCCGAGATGATCATATTCTCGTCGTTGCGCGGATCCGCGATGATCGCGCGGCTGCTGCTGTCACGGGGCAGATCCTCGAACAGGCCGCCGTTTCCGAGGCGGAACTTGGCCGAGTCCGAGGAGCTGTACAGGGTCGGGCTGACCGACGGTCCGCCACCGAAGACGGAGTCGAGGTCGAGCCGGGTGTCGCGCACATTGCTGGTCGCGGTGGGTTCGGCCGGCACTCCCAGGGGCGAGGAGGCGTCGAACGTGACGTCGTGGTCGATGAACTGACCGAGGAACGTGGTGCCCGCGGTCATGTTCGGGTTGTCGATGTTGTTGGGGCTCAGCTCCGGGTTGGTGATGAGCCGGATGGGACCCTCGTTCAGGGGGTCCTTGGCGTCAAGGATGCCGCCGAGCTTGCCGATGTCGTTCATCGCCGCCCGGACCGAAGAGGACGTGGGGCTGGCGAAGGCCGGAAGGTTGAACATCCGGCTGAAGCGCGGATCGGGGGCGGCGGTAACGACGGGGCCCTCCACCTCTGCTGCGCGCGCTTCGACATCGTTGAGGACGATTGCCCCGGCGACCCCGGCGCCGACTCCGCCGACGAACTTGCGCCGGCTTAAGTTACTGCCCATTTATGGCTCCCATGGGGTATAGGGATGTGCCATGGATGCTCCCACATACTGGTACAGCATAGAAACATCTAAATAGTCGCCGACAACAATTTGGCACACTTGCCAGGGCTTTTGGTCGCGCTATGCTTCGATCTCGTGACCCGAAGTATCCGAGAGACACTAGTCGATACGTTGCGTAGCCGGTTCGGTGCGGAATTAGACATCGAGGATCAGGGCAGCGGTCGGTTGCTCGCGCACGCGGCTCTTGGTACCACCGAATGGGTCTTAGAATCCTTTGGTCATAAGGAAATCCTGCCCTCACGGTCGCGGCCGGACACCGCGGAGTCCCTTGCCGCCGAGCATCGCCGCAAGGAGCAGGAGTGGTACCACGACGACGATGCGCGGTGGCCGCTGCCGGTCACCGACTACGTCACGCTGATCGAGTCGGTGCTGGGCGTCGACTTCGAAGCCCTGCCGGAGGGTCAATGGCGCCCGGCGCTTGCCCGCTTCGGCGCGCCCACCACCGAGCTGATGGTCGGCGGCATCCGGGCGCAGACCGACTTCGGCTACAACGACCCGGACTCGTGGCTCATCCAGCACCGCATCGGCGGGCCGATCGACGACGACACCGTCGACCTGGAGATCGACCGGTTCATCGACCACTGGGACTGGGAGCGCCACACCCCGACCCGGTGGCACGAGGTTGACCGGGGCGAGGCGGTGGTGCGTCTCATCTACGTCCAGCGGGAGTCGTTGCTGTTCAGCCGAAACCAGGGCTGGGACCCGGGCGAGAAGCTCGCCCGCATGCGCGCCGACGACTTCCTCTACCCGTTCCCGAAGGCGACCCGCTTCTTCACCAACAGCCGGGCCAGGGACAGCTACTCGTTCCGCATCACGCCGTACACCCTCGACACCGGCGTCATCGCGTTCAGCGAGGAGATGGCCGGCATCTGGTGGCGCGCGGAGGACGACTAGTTAAGTCTTGACTTATATAAGTGGTACGTGAAAGATGGGTCTCGTGCACGCCTTCGATGTGCTCGGCGACCCCGTCCGGCGGCGGATCCTCGAGCTGCTCGCCGACGACGGCGAGCTGTCCTCCGGCGAGGTCAGCGCGGTCATCCGCGCCGAGTTCGGCATCTCCCAGCCGGGAGTGTCGCAGCATCTGAAGGTGTTGCGCGACAACGGTTTTGCCCGGGTACGGGGGGAGGGCACCCGCCGCCTCTACGCGGTACAGGCCGACGGCTTGCGGGAGGTCGACATGTGGCTTGACCGTTTCCGCCAATTCTGGACCCAGCGCCTGGACGCACTGGGCACGGAGATCGCTCGTGGCAAGCGCGAGCGCCGCCTCAAGCAGGAAAAGGAGCAGGGCAAGAATGATTGACATCATCAAGGAGATCGAGGCGATCCACCGCGACGTCCGCCGCCGCGGCGAGGGCGACTCCGAGTTGGTCGCCGTAGTGATACAACGGACCTACCCGACCGATGTCGAGGACCTGTGGGAGGCGATCACCACCCCGGACCGGATCAAGCGGTGGTTCGCGCCAGTCACCGGAGATCTGGTGGAGGGCGGCAACTTCCAGGTCGAAGGCAACGCCGGCGGGCAGATCCTCAAATGCGACCGGCCGCACCTGCTGCGCATGACCTACGGCGACGTGTCGAGCATCGTCGAGGTACGCCTCACCTCCGCCGCCTCCGAAGGGGTGACCCTGGAGATCGAGCACGCCGTCCCGATCACCATGGCGGGCAGCGGCGCCGGTGCCCTGTGGGTCGGCCCCGGCTGGGACGGCGGACTGCTCGTGCTCGGCCAGTACCTGCGCGGCGACGGCCCGGAAGATCCGGTCGCGGCGGAGAACACCGTTGAGCGGCAACATTTCCTGGACAAGTCGTCGCACGCCTGGGCCGGCGCCGTGGCAGCCTCGGGCACGGCCAAGCCCGAAGAGATCGCCGCCGCGCTCGACATGGCGCTCAAGCAGTTCGCCCCGGACGTGCAGACAGCCTGACGGGCGAGCCTGGGACGGCACGATGTCTGTTGCCGTCCCTGAGCCCGATGTGGCCGGCCGCTTCCACTAGATCGGAGTGACACTGGCATAGGTCCAAGCCCTGATCGGCCATGCCACCACCACAAGGATCACCGAGCGTTGCGCGCGGCCCATCCGGCCAACCAGCCACCGCGACCCGAACCCGCCCGCGCCTGGGACCGGCCCGGTCGCCTCGTTGCACCGATGGGTGGAGAGCAAGACCCTCCGCCCTGGCCAACCCGGTCGGCTCGTTGCGCCGATGGGTGGAGGGCAAGGCCAGGGAGGGGTTGATCGCTGTTGCCTCCCGCGTAGATCACAAGCGCCTGACCGACCTTCCGCTACGGCTATGGCGACAAGGATCACCACCACACCCGCCACCCATTGCGCTAACGGGTGGAGAGCAAGACCCTCCGCCCTGGCCGACCCGGTCGGCTCGTTGCGCCGATGGGTGGAGAGCAAGACCCTCCGCCCTGGCCAACCCGGTCGGCTCGTTGCGCCGATGGGTGGAGAGCAAGACCCTCGCCCGGCCAGCCCGGTCGGCTCGTTGCGCCGATGGGTGGAGAGCAAGGCCAGGGAGGGTTGATCGCTGTCGCCTCCGGCGTAGATCACAGGCGCCTGACCGGCGGTCGGCCAGCGAGACCATGGACGACTGGGATCTTGGGCGCCTACTCCATGTCGCCGGCCGGCCGCGGGGCTCAATCGCGCGGCGGAGATTCGATACACCCCCCACCCACCTAGACCTTGCTGGCGAATTAACCTGTGGGTGTGGGTTGGAGTCTGGCCAGGTGTGATCTCCAGGCTCCGCGCGTCGGTATTCCGGCCAGCCAGGCGT
>DASUXL010000200.1:0-9066 GCA_036377915.1 Candidatus Limnocylindrales bacterium | reverse complement strand
CATGCGTTCCCAGATGGTGAGTACGTCGGGGTGCTCGTGCGCTTGAGCGAAGCCGCCGTCGACCCAGGTGAAGATCTCCACGAAGGTGGGGTCGTCGACTCCGCGCAGGATGAGCGGCTCGTCGTCGGTGACGAACTCCAGGTCGTGCAGGGTTGACCAGTGTTCGCGCAGCAGTGCGACGAATTGCGCTTCGGTGTCCGGTCGCACGCGGTAGGTACAGAGCACGGTTTCCTTAGCCATGTCGCTAATTGTCGCGTGTGAATGGTACCTGTCAAGAAAGTCGCTAACGGCGCTTGAGGCGGATGACCGCGAGCGGTGCGAAGACGACCGCGATGACGAGCCCGCCGAGCAGTCCCCACATGGCGTGTTCGAGGACCGGGCCGCCGGTGAGCAGGCCGCGCAGGGCGTCGCTCACGTGCGTCACCGGGTTCACCTTGACGAACGCCTGCAACCATCCGGGCAGCGTCTCGGTCTTGACGAACGCGTTGCTGAGGAAGCTGAGCGGGAACACCGCCGTGAAGCCGTACATCATCACCTTTTCGGGGTCGCTGGCGATGGTGCCGGTGAAGACGGCGAACCACGAGGCGAGCAGCGAGAAGGCGAGCATCAGGCCGAAGGCGGCAAGTACCGCCACGACGCCTTCGGTGGCGCGGAAGCCGATGGCGTACCCCGTCCCCAGCAGCACCGCCATGGACCAGCCCTGCTTGACCGCGTCGGAGATGACTCGCCCGGCCAGCGGCGCCCAGCGGGCGATCGGCAGGGCCTGCAACCGGTCGAAGAAGCCCTTGTGCAGGTCCATGCTCAGGCCCATACCGGTGTTCATCGTCGCCATCAGTCCGGATTGGACGATGATGCCGGGCAGCATGAACTGCAGGTACGTCACCGGGTCGCCGGAGATGGCCCCGCCGAACAGGTAGGTGAACAGCAGCACGAACATGATCGGCTGGAAGCTCAGGTCGCCCAGCTCGAACGGGTTGTGCCGGATCTGGACCAGCCCCCGCCAGGCCAGCGAAAGGCTCTGGCCGACACCGCCGCGTCTGCTTGCCGCAATCGTCGTCATGCGCTCACCTCTTCGGCTCGGTGGCCGGTCAGGGCCAGGAAAACTTCGTCCAATGTGGAGGTACGGAGGGTCAGCTCGGAGACCCGGACCCCTGCGTCATCGAGGCGGCGTACCACGACCGGCAGCACCGCCGGGTCGGTGACCTGTGCCGTGACGACGGCGCCGGACAGTTCCGGCTTGGCGGCAAGTTCGGCCACGACCGCGCGGACCTTCTCCGCGTCGGACTCCAGCGAGGGTCGCACCATCAGCGTCTGCGCGCCGGTCTGGCGCTTGAGCTCGTCGGGTGTCCCGCCGGCGATTACCCGCCCGTGGTCGATCACGACGATCTCGTCGGCGAGCTGGTCCGCCTCGTCCAGGTACTGCGTGGTCAGCAGCACGCTCACGCCGGAGGTGACGAGTTCCCGGATGATGTCCCAGACGTCGGCCCGCGCCCGCGGGTCAAGGCCGGTCGTCGGCTCGTCGAGGAACAGCACCCGCGGCCGCCCGATGAGGCTTGCCGCCAGGTCCAGGCGCCGCCGCATGCCGCCGGAGTAGGTCTTGGCCGCCCGGTCCGCCGCGTCCTGCAGGCCGAAACCGGCGAGCAGTTCGGCCGCGCGGCTGCGGGCGGCGGTGCGGCTCAGCCCGAGCAGCCGGCCGATCAGGCGCAGGTTCTCCGACCCGGTCAGCTGGTCGTCGACGGAGGCGTACTGGCCGGTGAGCCCGATCATTGCGCGCACGCGGTGGGCGTCGCGCTCCACATCGAGCCCGCCGACTGTGGCCCGCCCCTCGTCCGGGCGCAGCAGCGTGGCGAGGATCCGCACGGCCGTCGTCTTGCCGGCCCCGTTGGGACCGAGCAACCCGAGGACAGTGCCCTGGCCCACCGCCAGGTCGACTCCGTTGAGTGCGACGGTCGGGCCGAACCGCTTGACCAGACCCTCGGCAAGGATCGCGTTTGACATGCGGCGAAGCATGCCCGGACACGCTTTTACCGCGCTGACATCCGCTTGTCAGCGCGGTCTCAGCGCACTGTTACGCCGGGTTGGCGGAGTTTCAGGCCGGGTTGGCGGAGTTTCAGGCCAGGTTGGCCGAGCGCGGGTAGGCGTCAGCGGGGTCGGTCAGCACGTTGACCAGGTACGGCACGCCCGCGGCGAAGGCCCGTTCGAACGCGGCCGGCAACTGCGCGGCGCGTGTGACCGTCTCGCCGGCGCCTCCCAGCGCCTTCACCACGTCGTCGTAGCGCAGTCCGGGCTGCAGGTCCGCGGCTACGTCGTACCCATAAAGGTTGCGCATCGGATGTTTCTCAAGGCCCCAGATCCCGTTGTTGCCCACCACTATGACGCACGGAAGTCCCTGCCGCACAAGCGATTCCACATCCATGAGGGAGAATCCGGCAGCGCCGTCGCCCATCAAAACACATATTTGCCTTTGGGGGTACGTCACACGGGCCCCCATGGCGTAACCCATGCCCGTGCCCAGGCAGCCATACGGGCCGGGATCCAGCCACGTGCCCGGGCGCGATGGCACCAGATAGCGTCCCGCGTAGGACACGAAGTCGCCGCCGTCCCCGATCGTCACCGCGTCCGGCTCGAGCACCTTGCGCAGCTCGCCGTAGACGCGGGCGGGTTTGATCGGGTCGGTGTCGGCCGCCATCTCCTCCGCGTGCTTGGCGGCCGCCGCGTTCTCGGCGTCGCGCAGCTTGGCCAGCCAGTCGGCGTGCGATTCGCGATCACCCGGGTATCGCACCATTCCGGCGAGTACCAGCCGCAGGTCCCCGGCGGGCGACGCCGCCGCCGACACGTGCCCGGCCCGCTGCGACGGCTCGTCCACGACGTGGATCAGCGTGGCGCTGCCGAAGTCGCCGAAGCCCAGCCGGAAGTCGAGCGGAGTGCCGATCACCATGACCACGTCGGCCTGTTTGAGGGCGGCGCTGCGGGTCTTGGCGAAGGCGTGGGGTCCGGTGATGGTGCCGCGGCCCATGCCGTTGGTGTACACCGGCAGCTGGAACGACTCGGCGAACTCGCGCAGCTCCGCCTCGGCGCCGCTGGCGTAGACGTCGGAGCCGGCGATGACGACGGGCTGCTGCGCCTTGGCGATCAGGGCGGCGGCGGCTTTCACCGCGTCCGGGTCCGGCTGCCACGATCCGATTTTGGGCGGCTCGGCCGTGGCCTCGCCGAAACCGAACAGCACCTCCAGCGGGAAGTCCACAAACGACGGTCCGCGATGCCCGGACAGCGACGCCGACAGCGCCTCACCGATCGCCGACGGGATCGACTCGGTCTCGGCCACGGTGGCCGCGTGCTTGGTGACCGGGCGGAGCAGCGGCACATGGTCGATCTCCTGCAGCGAGCCCGCACCCCAGCGGAACTGCGGCGCCCTGCCACCGAGCACCAGCACCGGCGCGCCGTTGAAGAAGGCGCTCGTGATCCCGGAGATGCCGTTGGTGACGCCGGGTCCGGCCGTGAGCACGGCGACGCCGGGGCGGCGTTCAAGCTTGGCGACGGCTTCGGCGGCGAACACCGCCGACTGCTCGTGCCGCACGTCGTAGATGGGCACGCCCTCGTTGTGGGCCGCGTCGTAGATCGGAAAGATGTGCCCGCCCGACAGCGTGAAGATTTCCTTGACCCCGGCCGCGCGAATGGCGGCGAGGGCCAACTGCCCACCGTGACCAGAGATCATCCAAATGCCCCTTTGTGAACGTGAGATCTGCTCAAGTTATCTGGAGCCTATCTAAGTGCGATCGCCAGGCCCACCACACACAACGCCACCAACCCGGCAACGATCACGTTCAGCATCGCAAGCAACCAGCCGGGCACGTCGCGCCACGACGCCGGCCACACCGCCAGGCTCACGGGCAGCAGTAAGAGGTACCCAAAAAACCAAAGGGCAACCACAGACGTGGCCATGGTCCACCAGAAGCCCAGATCAATGATGTTGCCGAAGGCGAAGCTGTTCAGGGCGGTGGTGCCGTAGCTGCCCACGAGCGCCGCCGGCAGGCCTGTCACAAGTCCGACCGCGCCACCCGAACGTGGCACCACGACCATCGTCACGAACGATACGGCCAGCGCCACGAAGGTGATCGTCATCAGCCACAGCAGGTACCGCCCGATCCGGTCGGCGTCGTCGACCGGGCTGCCCGCGGCGAGGCGGAAGCCGGTGGTGCCGAGCGCCGCGATCACACCCGCGGCCACGCCGCCGAGCAGGGCCATGCCGAGCCCCGGCTCGCGCGCCGAAAGCGGCCACGCGGTCGGCCCGCCCTCCAGCAGCCAGGCCGGCAGCGGGAGGGTGCGGCGCCGCCGCACCATCGTCGCCGCCGCGACCACGACCGGCAGCAGCGGCACGTACACCATGTTGCTGATCAGCTCGCCGGAGCTGATCGCCAGGTCGTCGAGGCCGAACTGGCCGACCCCGGCTGCGGTGAACACCACCGGCAGCCACTGCGCCAGCCACAGCGCCATCGCGAAGATCAGGGCGTTCACCACGAACCCCAGCCACCACGAGCGCGGCCCGCCCGGCAACCGCGCCGCCGCGTCGGCCCACAGCCGCCCGGTGCCGGCGCTGAGCAGCACCGCACCCGCGCCGGCCACGATCAGGACGGGGATCGAGTACGACCAGTCCCCGCCCAGAGCCAGGTCGTCGAGGTCGGCCCAGTACCCGATCAGCAACCCGGCCACGAACCCGAGCACCGCCCCGCCGGGCCACACCCGCTCCCCGGTCACCTGGTCGATCATCGCCTGGCGCCACAGGCCGACGCCCACCGCGAGACCGGCGATCGGGCCGACGAGCAGGGCGACGATGTGCGGTGTGAAGCTGTACGCGGGTGTCTTGGCGAGCAGGACCTGCAGCGTGCCCGAAAGCGCAGGCACCAGGACCGCGGTCAGGAAGCCCCCGGCGAGACCGTCCACAACGGACACCCCGCGCACCTTGCCCGGGTCGGTCAGTACCGCGACCCGCTGCGCCACCGTCGGATGGTTGGACACGAACCGCCGCCACCACCCGCCCGGCTGAGCCGTCGTCGCCGTCTGCAGCACCGAGCACAGCGGCCGCCAGTCACCGGACTGCCGCGCGGCGTGCAGGTCGGCGTCGTGCTCGCGCGAGCGCAGGGCCTGCCGCCGGATGAGCCAGATCACCACCATGAAAAGCGCTATCCGCCACAGGTATGCGGCGATGAGCGAGAAGTCCAGCCGCACCATCGAGGTGATGAGCGGCAGGACGATCACCGGCAGCGCCGCCACCCACACCGCGCCGGCAAGCCAGGCCAGCGGCACGTCATGGCGCTTGAGGTGGGCAAGCTCGTGCCGCACCACCGGGTCGAAGTAGGCGCCGCTGCGCCAGCGCACCACCAAAGCCGTTGGCAGCACGAGATAGTACCGGCCCGGCAGGCCGAAGACGAACGCGTCGCGCTGCCCGGCCCGGCCCAGCAGCAGCCGTGGCGGGCGGCCCAGGCCGACCTCGGCGGCCAGCTCACCGATGCGGCCGACAGCACCGTCCAAACGCGACCCGGCCTCGCGCAGCTTCTGGCGCCGCCGCACGTAAGCCGGCGCGGCAAGCAGCACAAGCAGGCCAAGCAGGCCGATCAGGACCGCGCCCGCGATGTCGAACCAGGCACGCACCCGCTCGGCCGGCGCCAGGCAGGACGACAGCACGTCGTTGTGCGCGATCTGGGCGAGGGTGTCGCCCGGGTCGAGGATCGGTGAGATCTCGTCGGCAAGGGCGAAGCAGGCACGGGCCGCCTCGCTCCACCGCGAACCCAGTACCCCGTTGTGCACAAGCGTGCCGGCGAGCAGGCCGGTGCTCAGCATCGCCGCGACCAGGAGCAGGAACCGGCCGGTCGTCGGGGAAGGGTGCGCGAGTACGTTGGGGCGCAAGCGGATCGGGGCTGTTGCCACTGGCTCAGCCATGCCTCAGCCCTGCCTCAGCCGGTGGTGACGATCGCGCCGACGAACGAGTCGGCGAGCAGGTTGGCCTGCCCCTCCGGCATGCCCAGGGCACGCGCCCGGTCCAGCGCCACCTGGCGCACATAACGCGCCTGCTGCGGGCTGAGCGCGAGATCGTCCGGGCGCTGCTGCGGTCCCTGCGGCTGCGGCTGCGAGCCCTGCGGATACGCGCCCTGCTGCGGCACCTGCGGCTGCGAGCCCTGCGGATACGCGCCCTGCTGCCATCCTTGCGGCTGGGGTCCTTTACGCAGCAGGCGTTTGAGCAGCGCGGTCGCGCCACGACCGCTGGCCGCGACGACGCGTTCGCCCACCGCCGCCAGGATCGCCTGCGCCACGGCGGTCCCCACCGCGAGCGCGACCGGCGTAATCATCGCAAGTTCGAGGCCGAACCCGACCGCGTTGTCCTTCTGCGCGGCGGTCAGCGCCGCCTGCGGGTCGGCAAAGTATTCGTGCGCCGTCTCCTCGAAGACCAGGAGCTCATCGGGGGCGGCTGTGGTCAGCGCGAGCTCGGTCAGCTCCGCGATCAACGCCCTTTCATCATCCACGCGCCTCATTTTGCCTTTTTCAAACGGCGCGTGACTGTCGGCTTAGCGACCGCCTCAGCGGCCCTGGAAGTCGGGCTTTCGCTTGTCCACGAACGCTTTCATGCCCTCGGAGCGGTCGTCGGTGGCGAACAGCGCGGCGAACAGCTGCGACTCCCAAGCCAGCCCGGCGGCCAGATCGCGGTCAAGACCGCCGTCGATGGCCAGCTTGGCCGCGCGCAACGCCTGCGCCGGACCGTTGAGGTACGGCGTGACGAGCGCGACCGCCTCGTCATAGACCTTGTCCGCCGGGGCGACCCGGTCGGCGAGCCCGATGGCGAGGGCCTCCTGCGCGTCGACCATCCGCCCGGAGAAAATCAGGTCCTTGGCCTTGGCCGGTCCGATCAGGCGGGAAAGCCGTTGCGTGCCACCGGCTCCCGGGATGATGCCCAGCTTGATCTCGGGCTGGCCCAGCTTGGCGTCCTCGGCGACGACCCGCCAGTCGCACGCCAGCGCCAGCTCGCAGCCGCCGCCCAGGGCGTAGCCGGTGATGGCGGCGACGACCGGCTTGGGGATGCGGGCGACGGCGTCGAAGGCGCTCGACAGCGCCCCGGCACGCGCGGCCATCCGGACATAGGTCATGTCGGCCATCTCTTTGATGTCCGCGCCGGCCGCGAAAACCTTTGCGCCGCCATAGACGATGACCGCGCGGATGCCGTCGTCGCCGGTGCAGGTGTGCGCGGCTGCCCGCAGCTCCTCCTGCACCTGGGCGTTGAGCGCGTTCATCGGCGGTCGCTCCAACCGGATCACGCCGATGCCGTCGTCAGTCTTTTCCACGCTTACGAACTCGCCCACGCGCCCACCTTACCGTGCCGTAAAAGGGATCTCTGTCCAGTTGGAGGGCACAAGGGGTACCCCATAAGAATCATCGGGAACCCAGGACGCCCAGGATTCGTCCCACCACCGCTCTCCCGCGTCGAGCAGCTTGGCGATGCGCTCCCCTTCGGCCCGGATCTCCGCTGTCCGCCCCGGGTAGCGCAGCTCACCGGTGGAGGCGAAAGCCTCCTCGTCCTTCCACTGCCAGGTGGGCGCGCCCGCGTCCCAGACGAGGTCCAGCTCGTGGTCGAGGGTGTCGAAGCCGATCTCGGTGCGGCGGAGTGCGTCCTGCAGGTTGAAGTACCACCTCGCAAAGCGCCGCTCGGGACCGGTCCAGAAAGCGTTGACCGAGTGGTCGACGCCGGGGAAGTGCAGGGCGAGCATGCCGTGCCCGGTCCATTCGGTCTTGCCGTCGACCTCCCACGGGCTTCGCCCGGCCGGGAACTCGCCCTCCGCCGGGAAGGCAAACCTTGCCCCCGGCGGTGTATAGGTGACCAGCAGATCCGGCTCGTCGAGCACGCAGATCTGCGGCACCGCGATCCACGGCTCACCCCGCATGATCTCCCGCCGGACTATCGTCTCACCCGGCAGAAACCGCCGCTGCGACCGCTGCATACCTGCCCTCCCCGTAGGTGACACGCAATTTCGTGTCAAACGTGGCGGACAGGTTATCAGAGGTGATTACGTCATGAACCAGTCCCGACGCCACGATACCGCCGTCACGCAGCAGCAGGGCATGGGTAAAGCCGGGCGGGATCTCCTCAACGTGGTGCGTGACAAGGACAATCGCCGGCGCATCGGGATCCATCGCCAGCCTGGTCAGGCGGGATACGAGATCCTCCCGGCCGCCCAGGTCCAGCCCGGCCGCCGGCTCGTCGAGCAGCAGCAGCTCCGGGTCGACCATCAGGGCGCGGGCGATCTGCGTACGCTTGCGCTCGCCCTCGGACAGGGTGCCGTACTCCCGGCCGGCCAGGCCCGCCATGCCCCACTCGTCAAGCAGGGCCAGTGCCCGGACCGTGTCAAGCTGGTCGTACGACTCGCGAAACCGCCCGATCACCGACCACGATGCCGTGACGACAACGTCGCGGACAAGCTCGCCGGGTGGGATCCGGTCCGACAGCGCGGCAGTCGAGAACCCGATCCGGGTCCGCAGCTCCTGCAGATCGACCCGCCCGATCCGCTCCCCCAGCACGTGCAGCTCCCCGCTGGTCGGATGCGAACGCCCGGCAGCCAGGTTGAGCAGCGTCGTCTTGCCCGCCCCGTTGGGGCCCAGGATCACCCAGCGTTCATCGAGCTCCACCCGCCACGTGATGTCACGCAAAAGATGCTGCCCGGAACGGACGACGTTGACCTGCTCAGCGGCGATGACTAGATCGGGATGCACCCTGCAACAATACGGCGGCCACACAGGATGGCGGTCAACGGCTAGGTTGTCGCCATGACCGAAGCAGTCATCGAGATCGCTGGGTTGCGCAAGACGTTCCGCAGCCTGCTACACGATCCAAAGATTGCGCTCGATGGTTTCGACATGGTGGTCAACGCCGGCCAGGTGCACGGATTCTTGGGACCCAACGGTTCCGGCAAGACCACGACGCTGCGGGCGCTGCTGGGCCTGGTGCGTCCCAACGGTGGTCAGATGCGCATCCTCGGCACGCCGAGCGAGCGGTTCGCGTCGGTCGCCCACCGGGTGGGGGCG
>DASUXL010000199.1:0-9747 GCA_036377915.1 Candidatus Limnocylindrales bacterium | reverse complement strand
CGGCCGAAGATGATGTACTCCTTGCCGGTCTGGGTGTCCGTCCAGCCCCACATGCTGTTGCCGTTGCCCCCACCGATGGTGGACAGCGGCATGTGTGCGAGCAGGTCGATGTTTCTGCATGGGAAGTTCGCGGCCATGCCGTTGGTGCAGGCGGCCGCCGCCTGGATGGTGGTCCCCCCGTCGAGGCGCCAAGCCGGTTCGTAGTCGGCCATGATGCGCCGCAGTTCCTCCCTGCCTTCGGGCGTGTTGGGATCGTGCCCCCACGCCTGGGTCAGGGACACCGCCGTCGCGACCACGGTAAGCGCGATGAGCGTGAGTGTCCGTCGCATGAGTGATGGACTCCCTTCAATGGGTGGGGCTCATCGTTGCATGTCAATTTGGCTGGTGGCAAGTAACCAGCGAGCTGCCTGCGTCGTTGAGCAGGGCACCCCGGTTTGTGCCCGCCTCTTCCCGTGGAGGGAGCACATGCCATGAAGCGCCGTGTCAAGCAGGACAGCGCCACCCTCGGAAAGATCCTCATCTCCGTGCTGCTCGTCATGGCGTTCGCCGCCGCGGGAAAGTGGATGGGGTTCACCGCGGACGAGATCGTCACCTTCTTCGGCGGAGCGTTGATGCTCGCCGGCATGCTCGCCGCCTGCCATCGCCGCCCACCCGACTAGCCGACAACTTCGCCCACGCCACATGAAAACCCCCGGCCGGGCGGGGAAGGATGGTTGCCGCTCGGCCGGGGGTTGGCTAACGGGTGACCGTCAGCCGTTGGGGAACAAGGCGCCGTAGTCGGCCAGCGCCAAGGCGAAGTCCGCCTGTGCCCAGAACCGGTGGTACCGGAAGGAAGGTACCGGGTTGCTCTGGTTCTGCGCGTAGGCGTTGACCGTGGTGATGCCCGAGCCCGGACCACCGGTGCAGGTCGGGGTCTGGTCGGTGTTGTAGAAGGTACGGATCGACCGGAAGGTCGACGTCGAGTTGACCGGGTCACCGTTGGGCATCGTCCCGCTGAAGGTCGACGGGACAAAGAGGCCCTGCTGCGTCGAGGAGTTCCACACCTCGCCGTAGCGCCGGTAGTCCGTCCGGGTCTCGCAGACGGAGACGCCGCGGGTGTCCTTGAGCGCCAGCATCCGGTCGAGCAGCCCCTTGGCCGTGGCCTTGGCCTGCTGTCCCAGGGTGGTGTTGGCTACGTCCGGGTGCGCCGCGTAGTAGATCAGCGTCCGGGTGAGCGCCGCCGCCACACCGATGTCCTGGTTGCGGGTGGTGACGTTGACGCGCAGGCTGGGGTTGGCGGCCGGGGTACCGGTCGCGCTGTTGAAGTTGCCCGACGGCGCGCCGGACCAGGTCATCTCGCTCGGGACGCTCCAGTTGGTGCCCGTGCCGAGCTGTGTCTGGGCGATTGCCCACGGTACCCAGCTGTCCAGGATGGACTTTGCCAGCGCGTTGTTGGTGGCGTAGTACATTTCGGCGACGCGGGAGACACCCCAGCCCTGGAAGCCGAACCACTGGTTCGACGGCGGGTCGTGGTAGACCGGGTCCACGTCGTAGGTCATGCCGAAGAACTGCGGTCCGGTCGGCCGCGCCTCGTAGGCACCGTTCCAGCTGTTGGTCGCGCCACCGGCGATGCCGCCGTCGGCCGACTGCAGCCACTTGATGAACTGGAGCTGCCGGTTGAAGCTGGTGTTCCAGTCCGTTGCCGCGGTCGGCGACTGCGGGCGCAGCGCCGTCGGGCCGTTGGGGGACATGGCCCATGCCGCGAGCGGGTTCTGGTAGCCGCCGTGGAAGTGGCTGGATCCGATCCGCCACGACCATGCGCCACCGGTGTCGCCGCCCCAAGCGAAGTACCAGCTCAGCAGGTACGCGGAGCTGCTCTTGCCGGAGCCCGCGGCGCAGGTGGGTGCGGCGCAACCCGGGTTCTTGAAGTACTTGTCGTACATCGCGTACCGCAGGAAGTCGCCCATCCGGGCCGCCTTGGTCACCGTCGCCGAGATCTGCGACTGGTTGCCCTGCGCGGTCGCCCACTGCAGTGCCCAGTACACGGCCTCGATGGCGCGCGCGTCGGCGTCAGGTGCGTTGGTGTAACGCCACTGGTTCGACCCGGAACCCCCGATGAACAGCGGCGGGTAGCCGCTGCCGGACTGTCCGAACCGGCCGGTCTCGCAGGACGGGTGCGGGACTGTCTCCCATACCGACTCCTGCGGGCCGCGCTGGTAGGTGTTGATGTAGGTCACGCGGTCCGTGTTGTCGCCACATTCGGTCAGCGACGAGCCGCGGCCGTTGCCGTAGCCGTAGACGTCGTCCACGTCGAGCAGCCAGTGCATCGCGTAGATGTTGCGGTTGCCGTAGGTGGACTGCAGCTCGTTGGCGAGCGGGTCCTGGCCGGCGACGATGGCGGTGTCGAGCGGGACAGGGTATTGGCTGGGCAGGTTGCGCTCCGGCGCGTAGTCGGCCGGGTCGTTCGGGTTGTAGGTGCCCTGTCCGGGCTGGGCCGCCGCGGACGGGATGATGTACTGCTCCATGATGTTCCAGGAGTTGTTGAACGGTGCCCAGTTGCCGGTCTGCTGACCGTACCGGGCCTCGAGCCAGATCCAGAAGCTGAACGCCTCGGAGGTGGTCTCGTGGCCGTGGTCAGGCGCCTCGATCATCAGCGTCTCGACCGAGTGGTAAGGAATTCCCTCGGGGGAGAAGTAGCCGTTGGCCGGGTTCTTGATCTTCTCGTACTGGAGAAGGAACTCGGTCAGGTACGGGTTGGTGCCGCCGTTGATCTCGTTGGCGGTGACCGTGACCGGGGTGAGCGTGCCTGACGCCACGCTGAACTGGCGGCTGCCGTTGGTGCCGCCGGCAGCTGATGCCAGCGTCACGGTCTGCGGCGTGTTCCAGTTCGCCGGCGTGAAGGTCAGCGTCCCTCCACTTTGTAGCGTGATGTTGGTGGAGCCGGTGCCGGCCGTTGTTGTCACGGTGACGTTGGCGGACGGCTGTTGGGCGAGCGCCACGCTGAAGGTGCCCGTGGCTCCCTTGACGATGCTTACCGTCGTCGGGTTGACGACCAGCCCCTGGCTCGGTGGCACCGTCTTGGTGGCGGTGACGTTGACCGATTGGAGGTTGGCCGACGCGACGGTGATGATTCGGTCGCCGGCCGTGCCTCCGGTGGAGGCGGCTAGCGTCACCGTCTGGTTTGTGTTCCAGTTCGCCGAGGTGAAGGTCAGTGACGCTCCACTTTGCACCGTGATGCCGGTGTTGCCCGCGCCCGCCGTGTTGGTGACGGTCACGTTGGCGCTCGGCTGTGACTGCAGCCGCACGGCGTAGGTCGCGGTGCTGCCGGCCGCTACGGTGACGGCGGTTGGTGCGACGACAAGCGACTGCTGCTGAGCGCCGTTACACGTCACGCCGTTGATGGAGAACGTCTGCGGGTTGTTGTTGAGGCCTCCGGTGTAGCTGCCGTTGAAGCCGATCCCGATCACCTGGCCGGTGGCAAGGTTGCCATTCCACGACATGTTGGTGGCCGTGACTCTCTGGCCGGTCTGCGACCAGTTCGCCGACCAGCCGTGGTCGACACGCTGTTGGTTGGGGAAGTCGAAAACGAGCGACCAGGAGGTGAGCGGGTCGCCGACGTTGGTAATGGTCACGTTGGCGCCGAAGCCGCCGCCGCCGTTGTCCCACGCCTTCTGATAGTTGACTTGGCAGGCGACTGCGGCCTGGGCCGGGCTGGCGATCGCGGTGAGCCCGCCGACCACCAGTGCCCCCACCGCCAACAACGCGGTTCTTCGGGGACGGCGCATGATGCGAAACACTATGACTCCTCGCGGGGTAAGCCGGGGGTGCGGTCGACACCCGGCAGGGAACGGATCGGCACCGCCTCTGCCCAGAGGTGCCAGCGCGCTCTCCCGTCGCCACGCATTCGCGAGTGGACACAGTGTGCCATGGAAACGCTCCCAAGCACAAACTGTGCTTCTATGCGCGTGCTAAAGCAAACGCGCGGCGATGCTAACCCCGTGTCGCGAAGCGTCCCGGCGTCGTACCCAAGTGCTTCTTGAAGTGCCTCGTCAAATGCGCCTGGTCATAGAAGCCGGTCAACCAGGCCACCTCCGCGGCGGGCCGTCCCGCCAGCAGCAGCCGGCGAGCCGCGTCGATGCGCCGGCCGGTCAGGTAGGCGTGCGGCGGCAACCCGAACCGCCGGGTGAACGCCCGCACCAGATGCGTCGGATGGCACCGCAGCACCCCGGCCGCCTCGCGCAGCGTGATGCCCGCCGCGATCCGCTCATCCAGCAGCTCACGCAGCCTGCCCGCAACACCCCGGTCGACCCCCGCGTCCGGCTGCGGGCGCCCGCCGAGGTGCCGCACCAGCCTCTCGCGGATGAACGCCAGCCTCGACTCGGCCTCAAGCGCGTTCGAGGGATCCGCGAGCGCCGCGTGGAGCCGATCGACCCGCAGGCGCAGCAGCTCATCGGGCAGCGACGGCGAGTCGACGGCGGCGCCCACCAGCCGATCATCCAAAAGCGACGGTTCAAGATAGAGGACCCGCTTGCGGAACCCGCCGCGCGTCGCGGACCGCCCATCGTGCGGCACGTGCGGGGGCAGCAGCGTGATCCCGGGCCGCACCGCGCCGTGCTCATGCCTGTCCAGGTCGTAGCGGATGGCGCCGTCGTCGACGATCAGCAGCGTCCACGTGTCATGCGTGTGCGACGGATAGACATGGTCCACATAATGCGCGTGGAAGACCTCGGCGATCCCGGGGATGGGAGGCGTCCATGCCTTCACGCTAAAAACATACAAGACCATTCGGGGGTACCCACGGCAGCCTGCTTTTCATGGAAAATCTCAAAATCGCCGTCGTGCTGCGAGACGACCTCGCCGGCTGGCAAAGCCTCAACGTCACAGCGTTTCTCACCGCGGGCCTTGCGGCGGGCCAACCCGAGCTGATCGGCCAGCCCTACGAGGATGCCGACGGCACCAAATATCTCCCCTTGTTCGGCCGGCCCGTGCTGGTCTTCGAGGCCGATGCCGCAAACCTGAAGGCGGCCCATGCCCGGGCGCTGGAGCGCGGACTGATCCCGTCCATCTATACCCACGAGCTGTTCGCGACCGGAAACGACGAGGACAACCGGGCGGCTGTCCGGGCCGTCCGCCGCGACGACCTTGACCTCGTGGGGATCGGGCTCTGCGGCCCGCGCAACACCGTCGACAGGATCGTCAAGGGCGCGCGGCTGCACCGCTGATCTTGTCTTGCTGGACCGCGTGCCCGTTGACCGGTACGTGCCCGTTGCCGTTGGTGGCGGTCGGGCGGAGCAGAGGTCTTTGCAGCGCCACGGTCACGTGCGTGCGCGCGGTCGTGCACTCGGCCATCTCGGCCACGCCGCGCGCCGGATGGGGTGGCAGCCCGGGTACGACCGCGGAGCGGTGGCGCATCGGGATCGGCACCGGCTCGACGGCCAGCTCGTGCTGCGGCTCGGCATAGCGGGTCAGGGCGATGACGGCGCCGAGGGTGACCACGAACCCAAGCGCGGCAAGCCACTCCAGCCCCGGCCGCATCTGGTCGCCGAGGAGCACCAGCCCGAGGACCGCGGCGGGCGCCGCGCCCACGGCATCCATGCCGGCCACCGCCGCGTTGGTGGAGCCGCGCTGCATCGCCAGGCCCAGCAGCAGCTGGCCGGTGAGCGAGTGGGCGATCACCAGGTAGAGCAGCGGGTTGAGCACGAACTCGGCGACGGATTGGGCGCCGGCGAGCGGGCGGGCGGCGATGGCGGCGGAGGCGAAGCAGAGCCCGGCGATCGAGCCCAGCACCACCGAGCCGAGCACGCCCTTGATGCGGGCGGCGAAGACACTGCCCATCGCGATCACGATCAGCGCGACGACAAGCGAGATGATGCCCTTGATGCCGAGCTGCTCACCCTTGCTCGGCTCGGCCGAGGCGGCGAGGGCGCCGATGCCGAGCACGACAAGGAGCAGTAGCACCATTTCGGCGCGCGGCAGCCGCCACTTCAGGAAGATGACGCCGAGCAAGGCCGTGACGCAGAGCCCGGCCGTGACCGCCGACTGCACAAGGAAGAGGGGAAGGTCGCGCCGCGCGGCGAGGGCGAGGAAGAAGCCCAGGATCTGGCAGCCCAGACCGAACATGTAGATGCGGTGCCCGAACAGCCGAAGCAGCAGCCCGGGATCGAGCGTCTCGGTGCTCGCGGTCCGGGTCGCGGCGATCGACTGCAGCAGGTTGGCCAGGCCATAAGCGGCGATCATCGCGGCAAGGAACCACCAACCTGAGGACACCACCAACGCAGCTTAGACCCTCGGCGCACAAAATCACTCACCATGGGAATGGTCTAACTAACTGAATGAGGATGATTACAACGCGTGAAGTCCGGACGGGGTCAGCCTCTCGAGGACATCGGTGTGGAGCTGTCCGTTCGTCGCCACCGCCGAACCTCCGCCCACGCCGGGGCGCCCGGACAGGTCACTGAACGTGCCGCCCGCCTCGGTCACGATCGGCACCAGCGCCGCCATGTCCCACACCATCAGCTCCGGCTCCACCATGATGTCGACCGCGCCCTCGGCCAGCAGCATGTACCCGTAGAAGTCCCCGAACGCCCGGCTGCGCCACGTCTTGCGCATCAGATCGAGCACCGACGACAGCCGCCCGGTCTGCTCCCAGCCGTCCAGCGACGAGTAGCAGAAGCTCGCGTCCGCGAGCCGGCGCACGCCCGAAACCTTGATGGGACCCGCGTTGGCCTGATGCCGCCCGGCGAACGCGCCAAGCCCGCGGCCCGCCCACCACCGCCGCCCGAGCGCCGGTGCCGAAGCCAGCCCGACCACCGGTGTGTCCCCCTCCATCAGGGAGATCAGGGTGCCCCAGATGGGTACCCCCCGAATGAAGTTCTTTGTCCCATCGATGGGATCGATGACCCATTGCCGGTTGCTGTTGGCCCCGGTCACGCCATACTCCTCGCCGAGCACGCCGTCGCGGGGGCGGGTGCGGGCAAGGGTGGACCGCAGCGCCTTCTCCACCGCCGTGTCGGCGTCGGAGACCGGGGTGAGATCCGGCTTGGACTCCACATACAGGTCAAGCGCCTTGAACCGCGACATGGCGATGGAGTCGGCGGTGTCCGCCAGCACATGCGCAAGCGCGAGGTCGTCATCAAGGCGTGCCATGGCCGAAAGAGTAGCGGGTCAAACCCCGGTTGCGGTCAGGCGTTCGGAGAGGAGGAGTTTCTCGGCCGGGTTGACGGCAAGCGCGAGAGCGCGGTCGAGGGCGGCGCGGGCCTCGTCGTGGCGGCCCAACTCGCGCAGCAACTCGGCGCGGGTGGCGTGGAAAAGCCGGTTGCCGTCGAGCTTGCCGGCCAGCAGATCCACCTCGGCCAGGCCCTGCTTGGCGTCGCGGGCGTGCCACGTCGCGACCGCCGCCGACAGCAGCGCCAGCGGGCTGCCGCTGTGCCGGTGCAGCTCCTGATAGAGCATGCGGATCTGGAGCCAGTCGGTCTCCTTGTACGAGGCGGCCGTGGCGTGCAGCGCGGCGATCGCGGCGTGAATCTGGTACCGCCCGGGGCGCCGCATGAACAGGGCACGGTCCAGTTTCCGGACCGCGGCCTCGATCGCGGGACCGTCCCATGTGGACCGATCCTGGTCGGCGAGGATCACGATCCGTCCCTGCGGGTCGAAGCGGGCGGCGGAGCGCGCCTCGCACAGGTCGAGCAGCGCGGCCAGGCCGACCACCTCCGGCTCGCCCGGCATCAGCAGCTCCAGCTGCCTGACCAGAGCCAGCGCCTGCGTCGCCAGATCGCGCCGCTGCGCGGTGTCGGCGCCGCTCGCCAGGTACCCCTCGTTGTAGACGAGATAGATAACGGTCAGGACCGACGCGAGCCGATCGGAGTAGTCGTCGGGGGAGGGGATGGCGAACGGCACCGCCCGCTCCTTGACGAGCCGGTTCGCGCGTACCAGCCGCTGCGCCATCGTCGGCACCGGGACAAGGAACGCCGACGCGATCTCCTCGGTGGTCAAGCCGCACACGGCACGCAGGGTCAGCGCGATCTGAGCGGCCTCACCAAGATCCGGGTGGCAGCAGCCGAAGATGAGCGCAAGCAGGTCATCACTGTCCGGCACCCCTATGGGTACCGAATAGGCCTGCTTCGAACGGCCAACCTCCTCCCGTCGAAGCTGATCCACGGCCTTGCGCCACGCCGTGGTCACCAGCCACCCCGCCGGGTTGGCCGGGACGCCGTCGTCCGGCCAGTGGCGCAGAGCCTGAGCGAGCGCCTCCTGCAAGGCATCCTCGGCGCGGTCGAGGTCGCCCAGGCGCCGCACGAGCGCACCGCGCATCGAAGCGGCCTGGGTCCGCCAGACCTCCTCCAGCGCCCTCGCCGCCGTCACTGCTCGACATCCCCGGCGCGGCTGGCCAGCAGGCGCCGGTAGGACGCGAGCCGGCGCGGGTCGGCGTGCTTCTGCTCCACCCAGCGGTCAAGGGCGCAATCCCCGCCGAGATGCTCGCAGTTGGGCGGGCAGTCGACCGTCCCCTCGACCAGATCCGCGAAACCATGCAGCAGATCGTCGGCGGAGACATGGGCAAGCCCGAAACTGCGGATCCCGGGAGTATCGATGATCCAGGACGGCTTGCGCTCCAGCGGCAGGCGCAGGGCCACGACACTGGTCGACGTGTGCCGGCCCTTGCCGATCGCGCTCACCACGCCGACCGCGCGGTCCGCACCCGGTATAAGCCGGTTGACGAGGGTGGACTTGCCGACGCCGGAATGCCCGACAAAGACGGAAACCATGCCGCGCAACGTCTTTCGCAACGGCCCCAGATCGGCGTCCGGGGACAGCAGCAGGTGCTGGATGTTCAGCGCCGAGTAGTAGTCGAGCACCTGCTCCGGCCCGGCCAGGTCGGCCTTTGTCAGGCACAGGATCGGCTCGACGTCGGCGGAGTACGCGGCCACGAGGCAGCGGTCGATGAACCCGGTGCGCGGCGGCGGATCCGCCAGCGCGCTGACAATCACCATCTGGTCGGCGTTCGCCACGACCACGCGCTCGATGCGTCCCTCGACGGTGTTCTCGTCATCGTCGGCCGTCCGCCGCAACACCGAACGGCGCTCCTCCACCCGCACGATCCGGGCCAGGCTGCCCACGGCGCCTGAAACGTCGCCGACAAGAGCCACCTCGTCACCCACCACCACCGACTTGCGGCCAAGCTCCCGCGCGCGCATGGCGGTCAACTCGTGATCGTCGACCACCACCGTGTACCGGCCGCGATCAACGGCGACAACAAACCCGAAGATCGCCTCGTCATGCTTGGGGCGGATCCTGGTGCGGGGGCGCGACCGCGACGAGCGGGTGGCGCGCACCCTCACGTCGTCCTCGTCGTACTCCCGCTGCCGCTTCAGGGTCAGCCCTCCTCGCCGCTCGCCACGAGCTCGGCCCACAACCGCGGGAACGCAGGCAGGGTCTTGGCCGTGCAGGAGACGTCGTCGACGGTCACGTCCGGCACGCGCAGGCCTATGACGGCGGCCGCGTGCGCCATCCGGTGATCGTCATAGGTCCCGAACATCTTGCCGGTCAACGGTTTCGGGGCGATCGCCAGGCCGTCCGGAGTCTCCGACACGTCCGCGCCGAGCCCGGACAGCTCGGTGCCGAGGGCGGCGAGCCGGTCGGTCTCGTGATGCCGGATGTGCCCCACCCCGCGCAGCTGCGACGGGCCGTCGGCGAGCGTCGCGAGCGCGGCGATCACCGGGGTCAGCTCGGCCACCTCGGCAAGCGAGACGTTCACGCCGTGGATCTTGCCGG
>DASUXL010000198.1:0-34603 GCA_036377915.1 Candidatus Limnocylindrales bacterium | reverse complement strand
TGGCGGCCCTCGCCGTGGCCGCCGACGCCTTCCCGGTAACCCTGCCCGGGCGGTGGAACACAGCCGCGATCTTCCCCTCGATCTGCTTCACCTTCTGCATCATGCTGCTCTACGGGATCGCCCCGGCCGTGCTCGTACAGGCGATGGCGGTGGCGATGTCCTCCTGGCGGATGCACCACGCGTTCTGGCGGGCATGCTTCAACGTCGCCCAGTACGCCGTCGCCATCGGACTTGCCCACTTCGTGCTCGTGGCGGTCAACGCCCATTCGTCGTGGCGCCTGCTCGCCGTCTTCGGTGCCGCCGTCGCCTGGTTCATCGCCAAGTACATGACGACGGCACTCGCACTGTGGATCAAAGATGGGATGGCCTTCTGGCCAATGGTGCTCGGCCCACTGCCCGCCGAAGCACTCACCACCGGCGCGCTGCTGATGCTGGCCCCGGCCACCATGATGCAGGTCCAGCGGCGCCCCGAGTTCCTGCTCGTGCTCATCCTGCCACTGGCCGCCGTACGAAAGCTCGCCATCATCACCGCACACCAGCGCCACCTCGCCAGCGTCGACCCGCTCACCGGGCTGGCCAACCGCAAAGCCCTCATCGCCGAGGTGACGGCGGCCGCGGCGAACCACTCCCAGCGGGCCGTGTCCGGCGACGCCGAGACCGGCTTCGCCCTGCTGCTGCTCGACCTCGACCGGTTCAAACGGGTCAACGACGCGCTCGGCCACGAGGTCGGCGACCGGCTGCTCATCGCGGTCGGGGACAGGCTGGCCAACACCGTCCGCAGCCGCCCCGGCGACGTCGTGGCACGCCTCGGCGGCGACGAGTTCGCGATCGTGGCCAAGCGGCTGGAAGGCCCGGCACAAGCGCGGGCCCTCGCAAAACGCATCGAGGAGGCGCTCGTCGCCCCGGTCGTCCTCGACGGGCTGCCGCTCGACGTCGGCGGCTCCATCGGCATCGCGCTCTTCCCCGACCACGGAAGCGACTTCGCCACCCTGTTCCGCCGCGCCGACGTGGCGATGTACGCGGCAAAACACCGCGGCATCGGCATCGCCGTCTACAGCCCGGACCACGACCAGAACTCGCCGCAGTCACTGAGCCTCCTCGGCGACCTGCGCACAGCCCTGGCCGACCCCGAAGGCGGCGGACTTTCCCTTGAGTACCAACCACAAATCGAGATCGGCAACGGCAAGGTGGTCGGCATCGAGGCGCTGCTTCGCTGGGACCACCCGGAAAAAGGCCAGGTGTGCCCGGACGACATCATCCGGGTCGCCGAACCCAGCCCGGTCATGCGCCTGCTCACCGGATGGGTGCTGCGGCAGGCCGTGGAGCGGCTCGCCCGGTGGGCCGAGACCGGGGTACACCTGCGGGTGTCGGTCAACGTCAGCGTGCGCGACCTGCACGACAACGAGATCGTCGAGGAGATCGAGGCGCTGCTGCTGCGCTACAGCGTGCCGGCCGCCCGGCTCCAGCTGGAAATCACCGAGAGTGCGCTCATGGCCGACCCGCACCGCGTCGTCGCCACCCTCACCAAGCTGCACCAGTTGGGTGTCGGCATCGCGCTCGACGACTTCGGTACCGGGTACTCGTCGCTGCAACACCTGCGCCGGCTGCCGCTGACCGAGGTCAAGGTCGACCGCTCGTTCGTGCAGGCGATGCCGTCCGATCCGGACGCGCGGGCGATCGTCCGCTCGATCATCGAGCTGGCCGGGGCACTGGGCCTGCGCGTGGTCGCCGAAGGGGTGGAAGACGAGCACTCCTGGCGGCTGCTGCACCACACCGGGTGTGAGGTGGCGCAGGGCTGGTTCTATGCCCGGCCGCTGGCCGCCACCCAGGTGCCGCACTGGCTCACCACCACCGAACCACCCCTACCCGGCCTTAAGCCGCCCCAGATGGCCGAGATTTAACGCCCCATGCCGGGGCCGCCGGGCGGCGACCTCCTGACGATCTTTGATCCACGAAGTGGTCAAGATCGGGCTTGGAGGTCGTTGCCTTAGGCGGCGGCCCCGGCATTTGGGGCGACTTACTGCCCGGCGACCCCGCCATGGGGCGAAATCATGGGGCTCAAATACACTCCGGAGCTATGGCTGCAATTTCGCGCGATGAGGTCGCGCATCTGGCGCGCTTGGCGCGGCTGGCCGTCACCGAGGATGAGCTGACCCTGTTCGCGGGCCAGCTTGACGTGATCCTCCAGGCGGTCGCCCGGGTCGGTGAGGTCGTCGCGGAGGACATCCCGCCGACGTCACACTCGGTACCGCTGGTCAACGTGTTGCGCGAGGACGAGGTGCAGCCGTGCCTGACCCCGGCCGAGGCGCTCGCCGGTGCGCCGGACGCGTTCGAGGGCCGGTTCCGGGTTCCGCAGATTCTCACCGATGAGGAGTGAGCCGTGATTCGTGAGACAGCCGCTCAGCTCGGTGCGCGTATAGCCGCGGGGGAGGTGTCCGCGGTCGAGGTGGCGCAGGCGCATCTTGACCGGATCGCCGAGATCGATGGCAGGGTGCACGCGTTCCTGCACGTCGACGCGGACGGGGCCCTGGCGGCCGCGAGTGAGATCGACACCCGTTTGAAGGGTGGTGAAAAACTAGGGGCTTTGGCGGGGGTACCCATCGCTGTCAAGGACGTCATCACGACAAAGGGTGTGCCGACGACGGCCGGATCGAAGATCCTTGAGGGCTGGCGACCGCCCTATGACGCGACCGTCACGGCGCGGCTGCGCCGAGCGGGCCTGGTGATCCTGGGCAAGACCAACATGGACGAGTTCGCGATGGGATCGTCCACCGAGTATTCGGCGTATGGCCCGACGTTCAACCCGTGGGATGTGACCCGCATTCCGGGCGGTTCGGGCGGTGGTTCGGCGGCGGCGCTGGCGGCGTATGAGGCACCGCTGTCGATCGGGACGGACACGGGCGGGTCGATCCGCCAGCCGGGGGCGGTGACCGGGACGGTCGGGGCGAAGCCGACCTACGGCGGGACCTCTCGCTACGGCCTCATCGCCTTCTCGTCTTCTTTGGACACTCCCGGCCCGTGCGCGCGCACGGTCGAGGACGCGGCGCTGCTGCACGAGGTGATCGGCGGCCACGACCCGATGGACTCCACGTCCATCCCGCAGCCGGTACCGGACGTGGTCGCGGCGGCGCGGCAGGGTTTGACCGGCGACCTGACCGGGGTGCGGATCGGGCTGGTGCGCGAGTTCACCGGCGAGGGCGCCGAGGCCGGTGTGATGAGCGTGTTCCGTGACGCCGTGGAGGCGTTGACCAAACTGGGCGCGGAGATCGTCGAGGTGTCTTGCCCCCACTTCCAGTACGCGCTGCCCGCCTACTACCTGATCGCGCCGAGCGAGTGCTCGTCCAACCTTGCCCGCTTCGACGGGGTGCGTTACGGGCTCAGGGTCGGCGACGACGGGTCCCGTTCGCTGGAAGAGGTGATGTCGCTGACCCGGGAGTCCGGCTTCGGCCCGGAGGTCAAGCGGCGCATCATCATCGGCACGTATGCGCTTTCGAGCGGCTACTACGACGCCTACTACGGGCAGGCGCAGAAGGTGCGCACGCTCATCACGAACGACTTCAACAGCGCCTTCGAGCAGGTCGATGTGCTGGTGTCGCCGACGACGCCGTTCGTGGCGTTCCCGCTGGGATCGCGCACGGCCGACCCGTACCAGATGTACCTCGCGGACCTGTACACCATCCCGACCAACCTGTACGGCGGGCCGGCCATCTCTGTCCCCTGTGGACTGTCGGAGGGTCTTCCCGTTGGGCTGCAAGTGATGGCGCCGACCATGGCCGACGACCGCATGTACCGGGTGGCGGGCGCGGTCGAGTCCGTGGTCGGCACCTTGACTCCGCCTAGCCTGTGACCGGGCCTCTGGCGGCGGGCCGCCACACGGGATAGAGCAGGCCGGCCAGGGCCGCGCCGAGGATGCCGGAGACGGCATAGACCCACAGGCGGCCGAAGCCGGCCCAGTCCGGTGTGTCGGCGGCGAACAGGAGGACCGTTTCCGGGCCGAGGCTTCGGGCGAAGTTGAGGGACGCCGCGGATACCACAGAAATGGCCATGATGCCGGCGGCGTAGGCAAGGCCCATGCTGATGCCGCCGTTGATCCCGTCTCCGGCGGCGAAGACCGCGCAGCAGAGCAGGAAGACGGCGATCGCCTCGGCGAGGATGACGCGGATCAGGGCCGAGTTGCCGCCGTCGATGGCTTCCTGGGGGAGGTGGGTGGCGCCGAGCCCTCGCGCGGCGCCTTCGCCGCCCAGGACCGCCCACAGCAGCAGCGCGCCGATGATGCCGCCGACGAGCTGGGCGAGGATGATCAGGCCCGCGCGGAGCCAGCCGACCGATCCTTTGATCGCCACCGCCAGGGTGATCCAGGGGTTGAAGTGGCCGCCGAAGATCCAGACGGAGACGGCCGCGGCCGCGAGGAACGCGATGGCGCCGATGAAGGCCTGGCCGCTGGTGATCAGGCCGCCGACGCCGAAGAAGACGAGCATTGCCGTGCCGGCGACCTCTGCGGTGAGGCGCGGCACCATTGCCGGATTCATGCCATAGAGGATGCGTTAGATGTGGATCGATGTACAGTGGCCCGATCGGCGGAAGATTCGGTACCGCCGCTAAGCTGTCGGGCGTGAGCACAGTGCTGTATGAGCCGGTGATCGGCCTGGAGACGCACGTCGAGCTGGGCACGCGCACGAAGATGTTCTGCGGCTGCCCGACCGAGTTCGGGGCGGAGCCGAACACCCAGATCTGCCCGGTGTGCCTGGGCCTGCCCGGCAGCCTGCCGGTGGCAAACAAGGCGGCGATCGAGGCGACGATCCGCATCGGCCTTGCGCTCAACTGCGGCATCGCGAGCTGGTGCCGCTTCGCCAGGATGAACTATTTGTACCCGGACATGCCGAAGAACTTCCAGATCAGCCAGTATGACGAGCCGCTGTGCGTTGACGGCTGGCTCGATGTGCAGGTCGAGGGCGAGACCGTCCGCGTGGGCATCGAGCGGGTGCACCTTGAGGAGGACACCGGCAAGACCCTGCACATCGGCGGGGCCACCGGCCGCATCCACGGTGCCACCGAGTCGCTGGTCGACTACAACCGGGCCGGGATCCCGCTGGTCGAGATCGTCACCAAGCCGGTGCCGGGCACGGGAGACCTTGCGCCGCTTGTGGCCAAGGCCTATGTCACCGAGCTGCGCGATGTGATCCGCTCGCTGGCCGTATCTGACGTGCGCATGGAGCAGGGCTCGCTGCGCTGCGACGTCAACACTTCGCTCAACCGGCCGGGCGAACAGTGGGGCACCCGCACCGAGACCAAGAATGTCAACTCGCTGCGCAGCGTCGAGCGCGCGGTGCGCTCGGAGATGGTGCGGCAGGCGGCGGTGCTGGGGCAGGGCGGCATCATCGTGCAGGAGACGCGCCACTTCCACGAGGAGACCGGCGACACGACGGCGGGGCGCAGCAAGGAAACGGCGACGGATTACCGATATTTTCCAGAGCCAGATTTGGTACCCCTTGCGCCCGACCCTGAATGGGTCGCTTCCCTGAAAGCTTCCCTGCCGGAGCTGCCAAGCGTGCACCGGGCGCGCCTGAAGGAGGCCTGGGGACTGTCCGATCTGGACATGCAGTCGATCCTCAACGCGGGCGCCGTCGAGCTGATCGAGCAGACCGTGGCCGCCGGGGCGCCGGCCGATTCGGCGCGCAAGTGGTGGCTGGGTGAGCTTTCCCGGCGCGCCAACGAGTCCGGGGTGGAGCTGGGCTCGCTGCCGGTGACGCCGGCGCAGGTGGCCGAGCTTCAGTCGCTTGTGGACAGTGGCCGGTTGACCGACAAGCTCGCGCGGCAGGTGCTCGAGGGCGTGCTCGCCGGCGAGGGCGACCCGGCCGCCATCATGGCCGCGCGCGGCATCGAGGTCGTCTCGGACACCGGCGCCCTGACCGCCGCGGTCGACGAGGCGATCGCCGCCAACCCCGCGGTCGCCGACAAGATCCGTGCCGGCAACCAGGCGGCGGCGGGCGTCATCATCGGCGCGGTGATGAAGTCGACGAAGGGCCAGGCCGACGCCAAGACCGTGCGTGAGCTGGTGCTGTCTCGCCTGTCGGGTTAGAGCGTGCGCAGGTGGAAGCCGCCGTCCACGTCGATCACCTGGCCGGTGCTGAAGGGCAGTAGGTCGGTGGCGATGGCGACCACCGCCCTGCCCACGTCCTCCGGCCGGCCCCAGCGGCGGATCGGCGTGAGCCCCTGGTTGAGGATGAGCTCGTCGTAGCGTGCCTTGACCGGGCCGGTCATGTCGGTCTCGACGATGCCGGGGCGCACCTCGTAGACGTTGATGCCGTGCTCGGCGAGGCGCGCCGCGAACAGCTTGACGAGCATGGCGAGTCCGGCCTTGGATACGCAGTAGTCGCCGCGGTTGACGCTTGCGGTGTACGCGCTGATGGACGAGACGACGACGATTTTGGGTGCGGTGGTGGTGGTGGCGTCGGCGGTCTTCTGTTTGATCATTTGCCGGGCCACGAGCTGCGTCAGGAAGTACGGCCCCTTGAGGTTGATCCCGATGAGCCGGTCGAAGGACTCCTCGCCAGCGTCGAGGAGGTCGGCGCGGACGTCGGGCGCGACACCGGCGTTGTTGACCAGAAGGTCGATCCGGCCGAACGCGGCAAGTGCCTCGTCGACCAGGCGCCGGCGGTCCGCGGCAACCGAGATGTCGGCCTGCACCGCATGCCCGCGGCCGCCCAACTCAAAGACCTTGTCGCACACCGCTTTTGCGGCGTCGGCGTTGCTCGCGTAGTTGACGACGACGTCAAAGCCCGCACCGGCGAGCGACTCCGCGACGCCCCGGCCGATGCCGCGCGAGCCGCCGGTGACGATCGCGACTCGGCCCGCGCTCACGGGGTACCCCCAAAGAAGTTGTAGTAAGGCTCATCCCGGGCGATTCGCCCCAGGTAGAGGGCGAGTTCGCGGGCGTGGTAGTCGCCCCACATGCTTGACTCGCCGTTGGGCACGCGCTGCCCGGCCGGCACATGGTCCCAGCCGTTGGGGCGATGATAGACCGAGTGCAGGATCAGGCCCTGATGCTCGGGGTCGGTGCTCAGGTACGGCTCGGCGAACAGCGTGTTCGCCACGGTCAGCCCGGCCTGCCAGTAATGAGAACCCTTGGCGCCCAGGTAGCGGCCGAGCCGCAGCAGCCCCTGCGCACCGATCGCGGCGGCGGAAGAGTCGACCGGCTCGTGCGGGTTGTACGGGTCCGCGGGTCTGTCCAAATAGTCCTCACCGAGCCGGACCAGGCCCGGTGCGCCGGTGTCCCAGTACGGTATGCCGTCGGCCGGGGTGTGCTCAAGGTAGAAGTCGCAGGTGGCGGTGGCGGCACGGAGCAGCATCGCGGTAATCTCGTCCCGCCCGCCATGGGGCGCCAGCATCTCATCGGGCAGCGTGGCGAACAACTCCAGCTGCTCGGCGAAACCGAGCATCGCCCACGCCAGGCCGCGCGTCCAGGTGCTGAACGGGGAGTACCCCTGCTGGGTGCTCGGGCAGCGGAACGACCCGTCGTTGACGTTGAAGACCGACTCGTGCGCGGTCCGGCCGCGCACGTCGTAGGCGTCGCGCCCGTCGCCGTAGAAGACGTTCCAGCGCGCGGTGTTGCGGGCATGCTCGATCAGCCGGCCGAGCAGGCTGATCCGCTCGTCGCGCTCGCCCATCAGCACATGCCCGAGCAGGTGGGCGACGGCAAGCGAACGGCACGAACGGATCGTGTCGACGAACAGCGACTGCGGTCCGTTGAAGGAGTAGATGTAACCGGTCCCGTCGGCCGTGCCGCGCCAGCGGGCCGCCTGCACCGCACCGGAAATCTTCAGCGCCAGCTCGTAGAAGGGAAGCTGCCCGTCCTCGACGCGTCCCTCGTGGGTGAGCCGCCACAGGTTTCCATACGTGGAAACGTTGTTGAACCCGTGGTCGTGTACCCCGATGTGGCTGACGTGGCTGGCCATCACCGCCACGGTCAGCTGCCGCCCGAGGTCGAGGAAACGCCGGTCGCCGGTCGCGTCGAACTGCAGTAGCGCGGACCCGTACTGGAATCCCTGGGTCCACTCCGTCCAGCCGCGTGCGGTGTAGCGGCCGTCCACGGTGAACACCGGCGACGCCGCCCCCGGCGGGCAGGTCTTCTCGATCGCGTCGATCTTTTGCGCGGACAGTTCCCAGAGGCGGTCGATGCCTGGAAGGAGTGCCACGGGGGTGAGGGCATGGCCGATCTCAATCACCGGCACAGCATAGCTTTCGAGGTATAGGGCGGCCGGGTGCGCAGGTCGCCTCCCGTGCTTCACCCGCAGCGCGGTCGCCAGCTACTGGGAGACGGTGCCACCACACCCCGGATCGCCGGCGAATTCAGTCTGACCGAGATCTCCACCGCCATCATGATGGGCGCGCCAGGATCTTTGATGATTCTCCGCACGGTGGCGCGGGGCTCCTCGGTCTGACGCGCATGCGTCCGGACGCGGTTACGCCGGAGATTTGGTGCCACCGGAACCCTTACGGCGCAATCAAAATGGAAATCGGCCTCTGTGAGTATCTGGACGCACTGCTGCTTACGAAAGGCGTCGCCGGTTGGCAGACGAATCGGATATCTTTCCCGAAGTACATAGGGCAACCTTGACGAACCAAGAACCGAACCAGCTTCAAATTCCGGCCAACGTCAGCACGTGATCGAAGCCGCGAAACTGGGCAGGCGAACTCACCATCGGTAGCACCAGGGCCGGTATCCCGGCGGCCACGGAACCGCCGTCGCCGCTGGGATGGTCGCCCACCATCAGAGTCCGATCTGGCTGTGCCGCCAGGACGTCGAGTGCGGTGCGCCAGATCCGTACATCGGGTTTGACGAAGCCGACCTCGAAGGAAAGAACGAATGCATCGATGTAGCGGTCAAGCCCGTGCCGGGCAAAGCATTTGCGAACATCCCAGCCGATGTTGCTGACCACGCCAAGGCGAATGTTGCGGGCACGCAGCGCGGCGAGGGTGGATGACGTGTCCGCGTACGGCTCGAGTGCTTCGGCGCGGGTTTCGTGCAGCGCTCGCGCAAACGGCAGGTCCACCCCACGGATTTGCTGCAGGACCGCCAGAATCGCCCGGTCCCACACCTGTGGGTCCAAGTCCCTGGCGATGTGAGCAGGGTCCGTAGCCGTTGTCCGCAACAACTCAGCGAAATCCGCGGCGATGCGCTGCGCCTCACTGGCGGCCACCTCCCGGCCGATCAAGGCCGCCGCGCTGCCAACCCAGCGGTTAGGGTCGCTGGCGAACAGGGTCCAAGCGAAATCGAACAGGACGGTTGTCACGGGTTTCGAAGGCACCAGGTCACCCTAGATCAGCAGGACGATTCCCGTGGGCCATGATGCCGGTCCAGTCGCGTACCTCGAAACACATGGCGAAGCGGTGCACGCCGGCCGTCGGGCTTGCGGTGATCCTCGTGCGAGATGCATCCGACGACCGGTTCTTGGTTCGCCGGTTTCCCCTCGGGGGCATTTAGGAAGAATCGGACATCTTCGTATGGGTCGTTGGGGGCGATGCCAGCAAGCTGCTTGCCTAATTCCTCGACGGGTCCGGGCTCGCTGGTGAAGGCGACCAATGCCGCCGCGGCACCTGAGGCGGGTGCATGGATGACATAGGTATGGCATCCGGGCCACCATCCGCCGTGGGCATAGGCCGTGGCGGTCCCGTCTGGGACGGCATACCAGCCCCACGCGTACGGTATGAGACTCCCGTCGTTAAGCCGGCCCTGTTGGTGTAGCAGATCGGTAAGCTCGTCGCCCAGCGCAGCGGTATTCATTGCCTCGGCCCACCGCAACAGGTCGCGTGCCGTGGACCAGACGCCGCCGTCGCCCGCGGTCCTGGGCATCGGCACCCCGTCATGCCACGGCGGATGGAACGTGACTGACGGCGGGTGCATCGAGGGGCCAGTCCACGGGAGGGCGATCACCGCTTCGTTGGTCCAGTCGGGCACGGTACCGCCGAACCCGATGTCCCATATAGGTTTGTCCGGTATTCCGCTGGTGTGATGGATCAGGTGACGCACCGTGATGGGTGCCGCCCAGTTGGGCAGGTCGGGTATCCACTCCCGGACTGGCGCATCAGGATCGAGCACGCCCCGCAGCACAAGCATTCCTACGCAGGCAGCTGCCATCTGCTTGCCGACGGAGGAGACACACACGACGCTGTCGACCGTCGGGCAGTCGTCGCCGGTCATACCCGCCGCAAACGAGGCCGGACCGCAGGCGTGGCGATGCCCCACGGCGATGCGGCCGACTGGCAGGATGGCGTGTGGCGAAGTCACGCAAGGACTTTAGCGCCGACATCACCGTAAGCAGCCGTGCCCGCGTGGTTGTGGTACACCCGCCACGATCAAGTTCACTCGGCTCAGGTTGCCAGGGCCGCAGCGGTTCGCCTGGGCGCCGGTCCACGCCGAGTGCTCCACTTACTTTGTGACACCGCGTTGTGCTGTCCGAGAAGCGCCCGTCCACTGAAATGCCGAGTCTGCCGAATGGCCGGCGACCCTTCACGAGCAGCCGCCCTGCTGAGCGAGCTGTGTTGCGCAGAAGGCATGGCCGACGGGATCGGCGTAAACACGGTAGAGATCGTGCGGATGGCCGTCCTGCTCTGGCGTCCCGGTCAGCGGGCGGGCACCACAGGCAAGAAAATGATCGTGCACTGCGTCCAACCTGGGTACCACGACGTCAATGTGCACGCGAGCGTTGTCCCGCCAAGGCGTGACCGGCGCGTCAGATCGCTGGAAGGCCAGCCTCGTCCCACCGCGAGGAGGCAACAGAACCAGCCACTCATCGCCCGCCGGATCGGTCGTCTCGTGGCCTTTGGCGTACGTCCATCCAAGAAGTCGGCGATAGAACTCGGCAAGCTCGCGCGGCTCGGGGCAGTCGAGAGTCACTTCGTACAGATCGAAAGGATCCACGCCCGACCATAACCCGCCCCCTGTCGCCCACACGGAACCGGTCTTCGGGCAGATCCCAGCCCCGCCGACGCAGCACGGCGACCAGACCCGGATCCGGTGTCTTCCACTGCTGCGGCGGGGCATCCACCCGGCGCGGGCCTACCCGTCGAGCGCGCTGGCCCAGAATCGGGCGAGCGAAGCGGGATGCCGGCAGTCGAAGACGATCGGTAAAGGATTCGGCCTTACATGACATTTACTGGCGTCTAACTCTTTGACGATGCTGGCCTGATCGGCTGGGCACATGAAGGTATTGAGGATTACGGCCGCTGTCGCGGTCACCGCACTCGTCCTGTCGGGCGGGTCGGCGGCGATAGCGCAGGCGGCCCGGCCCAACGTGGTGGTCTTTATGACCGACGACCAGAACGTGAGCTCGCTGCCCGTCATGTCGAACGTGCGGGCTCTGCTTGCGCAGCAAGGGGTTACGTTCGCCAACAACTTCGTTTCGTACCCGCTGTGCTGCCCGTCGCGGGCGACCTACCTGACCGGGCAGTATCCGCATAACCACGACGTGATGTGGAACTCCGCACCCGACGGCGGCTATTACAAGCTGCGCGGCGAGGAGACGCTGCCGGTGTGGATGAGGCGGGCGGGGTACCAGACCGCTCACATCGGCAAGTATCTCAACGGTTACGGTACCCAGGACCCGCTGGAGATCCCGCCCGGCTGGGGCGAATGGTACGGCTCGATCGACCCGACCACCTACCGCATGTGGGGGTACACCCTCAACGAGAACGGCGTCCTGCGCACCTACGGACAGGACAATGTGGAGGATCCGGCGCTGTACCAGACCGACGTCTACCGCGCCAAAGCCGTGGACTACATCAACCGCAAGGCCCCCGGCGAGGCGCCGTTCTTCCTGTCCGTCGCGACCCTGGCACCGCACACGGAGGTGGGCTGGGCGTCGCAGAACGGCAACCGCAACCCGCGGCCGGCACCTCGGCACCGCGGCGCGTTCGCCGACCGCGCCCTGCCCAAACCGCCGTCCTTCGACGAGGCCGACGTCAGCGACAAGCCGGCCCACATCCGGTCGCTGCCGCGCATCGACGCCGCCGCCGAGGCGCAGATCACCCGAACCTTCCGCTCGCGGCTGGAGTCGCTGCTCGCCGTCGACGAGGCGGTCGCGGCCATCGTGAACGCGTTGCAGGCCAACGGGGAACTCGCCAACACGGTGTTCATCTTCACCTCCGACAACGGCTGGCTTCAGGGCGAGTACCGGATCCGATCCGGGAAGATCCATCCGTACGAGGAGTCGATCCGGGTACCGCTCATCGTGCGCGGGCCGGGCCTGGCGCCCAACACCCAGCGCGCCGCCCAGGTGTCCAACATCGATCTGGCGCCGACGGTGCTCGACGCGGGCGACGCCACAGCCGGGATTGTCGTGGATGGACAGTCGCTGCTTCCGGTCTCCACGGCGGTGCGGCCGCTGCTGATCGAGACCGGGCCGCGGCCGGACGGCTCCCGTTGGTACGCCGCCGTCCGCACACCCCGCTTCCTCTACGTGGAGCATTCAACCTCGGAGCGGGAACTCTACGACCTGCAACTCGACCCTAACCAGCTCCGGTCGCGGCACAACGACGCCGCCTACTTCGAAATCCGTGCAACCCTCGCCGCCGAACTGCACCGCCTCATGAGTAGCTAACTTGGCGCTATGGAGGGCTCGCTGTCGGGCTCGGGTTCTTCGACCATGTTGCGCTTCAGCGAGACCTCCGCCAGCCCTGTCCCGCCGACACTGATGTCGTCGTAGGCGACGAACTCGCGTGCCTGGTCGAAGTAGAGCACGGACATCTGCAACGGCATGGGGTGCTCGCCCTCCAGCCCGCGCAGCCCGGCGCCGCCGGTGGAGCCCTGCACGAACATGCGCGTCGACGACTTGGGCAGGACCGACAGCTTCCGGTCGTGGGTGTGCCCGGCCAGCACCAGCGGGCAGGTGCCGGCGACCTGCGCGGCGGCGCGGGGGTCGTGCACCAGGGCTATGTCCACCTTTACCGGCGAGGAGCTGATGTGCTGCGCCAGGCGCTGCCCGGCCTGCTCCACCTCGTCGACCGTCTCCGCCGACTCGCCGCCGGTGCCGTGCGGGTTGACCGCCTTGTCCGGGGTGAACCGGGGGTCGCCGATGCCGGCGAAGGTGAGCCCGGCGATGGTCTGCACCGCGTCGTCGAGGACGATCGCGTTGGGCTGGGCGGCGACCGCCGCCTGGGTGACGCTGGAGTCGTGGTTGCCGCGCACGAACACGTACGGAACCTTAAGCAGCGCAATGGATGCCACGAAGCTCGCCTCGACCTCGGTGCCCCAGTCGTTGATGTCGCCGGTGTCGACCACGACGTTGATGTAGAACTGCTCCACCACCGAGCGGATCACCGGCCAGGCGGCCGGGTTCAGGTGCAGGTCGGACACGTGCAGCACGCGGATGGTGCCGTCGTCGGGGGAGTAGACGGGCAGGTTGGACACGGTGTTGTACAGCGTGCCCACGTTGATGACCATCTTTTCGAGCTGCCGCGCGTACTCCTCATAGTTGTCGGCGATGCGCTGCACGTCGCCGATGACGGTGGGCGCGTTGGCAAGCAGGCCCTCGTAGCGGGGTTCCTCGAGCGCGCCGGGGTTGAAGGTCAGGCCGGCCACGCCGAAGCTGGCGAACATCACCGTCATGGCGATGCCGCCGGCCCACGCGACCTGCCGCATCCGGCGGTACACCACCGCCGCGATGATCATCGCGCCGAGCACGCCGATGGCGGTGGCGCGCAGCACGAGCCGCAGCACACCGACGCGCACGTCCTCGACGGCGCTGTTGCTTGCCCGGGTGATGCTTGTGGGGTCGGTGATGAGCGCCTCGGTGCGGGAACGGTCCAGTCCGTCGAGGTGCACGCGCAGGTGCAGCGGTCCGTCGTGGGTGTCAAGCTGCAGCGAACCCAGCGGCGGGATCACCACCTCGGAGTCGCCGGCCAGGGACGGCTCCACGCTGAAGGTGGTGCCGAACGGACCGACGTCGACCGTGGTCGGCGCCGCGATCGCCAGCCCGATGAGGGCGCCGCAGATCGCGACGGCACCCAGGGCTAACGCTCTGAGCTGACGACTCCAGTTGTAGCGTCTCCAGTTGACCCGTCTCCGGTTGAACCGGTCCCAGTTGACCCGCATCAGTCCCCAACGGTGATTTTCAGGATCCGGTCGTCATCGGGGTGCTTGGTGCAGCCGGAGTTGCACCTGCCGTCGTGGTTGTTGGTGAGGACCCACACCGAGTTGTCGGGTGCGGTCACGGCGGCGCGCAGCCTCCCGTACTCCTTGATGAGCTGCTGGACCGGCTGGCTTGTCGCCCCGTCGGGGCCGAGCCCGACGAGGATCAGGCGCTGCCCGCGCAGGCACGCCGCGATGAAGGTGTCGCCGGCGATGGTCGCGCCGGAGCAGGAGGACTCGCCGGTGGGGAAGGTGAACAGCGGGTTGACGAAGCGGTTGTCGTTGCCCGCGCCTTCCACGTTGGGCCAGCCATAGTTCTTGCCCGGCTCGATGACGTTGAACTCGTCCCAGGTGTTGGTGCCGAACTCGGTCGCCCACAGCTTGCCCCACCTGTCCCACGCCAAGCCCTGCACGTTGCGGTGGCCGTAACTCCAGACCAGGGTGTTGAACGGGTTGCCCGGCGCCGGTTTGCCGTCGAGGGTCATCCGCAGGACCTTGCCGCCGAGGTCCTTGAGGTCCTGGGCGCGCCGCCCGCTGCCGGCGTCGCCGGTGGAGGCGTAGAGGAACTTGTCCGGCCCGATCGCCAGGCGGCCGCCGTTGTGGTTGCCCGCGGCCGGGATGCCGGTGACGATCGGCTCAGGCTGCCCGCCGCCCAGCCGCCAGCGGGCGATGCGGTTGTCGTTCGCCGTCGTGTAATACAGGAAAATCAGCTGGTCCTGCGCGTAGTTCGGGGAGACGGCGATGCCCATCAGCCCGCCTTCACCGTGCGGGTCAGCATCGTCGATCACGGCGACCTGGCTGGCGGTGAACGGCGCGTCGTGCCCGGTGCCCTGCGCGACCCTCATGATGCGCTTGGTGTCGCGCTCGGTGACCAGCGCTGTGCCGTCGGGCAGCCACGCCACGGCCCACGGCGCGCGCAGCCCCTTGGCCAGGACGTCGACGCTTGCCACCTTGGGCGGCGCCGACGCCTGCGCGGTGACTCCGGGAGGAGGCGGCGGCTGGCTGCCCACTGTGCTGGGGTTCCCATCCTCGGTGCAGGCGACGAGGCTCAATCCTAGAAGAATTATCAGGGGGTACCGGGTACGCGTCATGATCAATCAGAGCCCCGGCCCGTCGAAGCGGTTCCATCCCTGCACGGCCATGAACACCAGCCTAGTCCGAGCCGCAACGGACCCACGATAGGTTGGACCGCGTGAGAGTCTGGATCCCGCATGAGGCCGGCCGCGGCTTCCTCCCCCAGGGCGTCGAGGTCGAGGTCTACCCCGGCGGTGACGCGCCCCTTCCCGGCGATCCCGCCGGCGTCGAGCTGTGGACGCCGCCGTTTCTCAGCAGTGGCAACGTCGTGGCGCTGGCCGGGCGGATGCCGCGGCTGCGCGCCATCCAGCTGCTCAGCGCCGGGGCCGACGCGTGGGTGGGCAGGACGCCCGAGGGCGTGGCGCTGTGCGACGCGCGTGGGGTGCACGACTCGTCCACGTCGGAGTGGGTGGTGACCGCGATCCTTGCCTCGCTGCGCCGCTTCGACCATTTCGCCCGGGCGCAGGCCGGCCACCGCTGGAGCTACGCCGAGGTGGCGCCGACCGACGAGCTGGCCGGCAAGCGGGTCCTCATCGTGGGCGCCGGGTCGATCGGGGCGGCGCTGGCGGCGAGGCTTGCGCCGTTTGAGGTTTCGGTGACGCACGTGGCCCGCACGGCCCGCGACGGGGTGCACGGCGTCGACGAGCTGCCGCGGCTGCTGCCCGAGGCGGACATTGTTGTCGTATTGGTACCGTTGACCGACCAGACGCGCGGCCTGGTGGACGCCGGATTCCTTGCCGCCATGAGGGATGGGGCGTTGCTGGTGAACGCCGCGCGCGGTCCGGTTGCCGACACCGCCGCGCTCACCAAGGAGCTTGGCGCGGGCCGCATCTTCGCCGCGCTGGACGTCACCGACCCCGAGCCGCTGCCAGCCGACCATCCGCTTTGGAGCGTGCCCGGACTGCTGCTCACGCCGCATGTGGCCGGGTCGGTGCGGGGCCTGCTGCCGCGCGCCTACCGCCTGGTGGGCGACCAGGTCCGGCGGCTGCTCGCCGGTGAGGAATTGATCAATCGCGTGTGGGACGGTTACTGATCTGTCGCACGCCATGCTTAGCATGGCCGGTATGTCTCGGACACTTCGCGCGCTCGCAGCGCTATCTGTTTTCGCCATAGTTCTCACGGGGTGCAGCAAGAAGAACAAGGAGGCCAACCCCTCCGAGCTGCCCGCCGGGACCCAGCTGATGGCCGACGGAGCCAAGGCGATGAGCGAGGTAAAATCGGTACATTTCGCCATCAACGTCACCGGCAAGATCCAGGGTGTGTCGATCCAGGCGGCAGAGGGCGACCTGACCAAGGAGGGCTCGGCCAAGGGCACGGCAAAGCTGGAGCAGCTTGGCTTCGTCATCGAGTCCGCCTTCATCCTGATCGGCAAGGATCTCTGGCTCAAGGGGCCGACGGGCGGATACCAGAAGGTGTCGGCAAGCACGGTCACCAACATCTATGACCCGAGCGCCATCCTCGACCCGAAGCGCGGCGCGGCCAACCTGCTGACGACCGCCAAGAACCCCAAGACGCTCGCCAAGGAACAGGTCGACGGCAAGGACACGTACAAGGTGTCCTTCGAGCCCGACACGGCGGCGATGCAGAACCTCATCGGCACCGACGTGGCCGGCGTGACCGGGCTGGTGTGGCTCGACGCCCAGACCAAGCGGATCGCCAAGGCCGAGTTCAAGGTGCCGGCGGCCGGGGGCAACCCGGAGGGCAGCGTCACCGTGACGTTCAGCAAGTACGACGAACCGGTGACCATCAGTGCGCCATAGGCTCGCGGTGGGCGTGGGCGGCCTCGCCGTCCTGCTGGGGGCGCTTGACGCCTACGTCCTGGTCTCAATACTTGTCGAAATCGTCGGCGATTTCGGGGTACCCATAAATCATCTTGAAAGAGCAACCCCCCTCATCACCGGCTACCTCCTCGGTTACCTGGCCGGGATGCCCCTGCTCGGGCGGCTGTCCGACCGCTACGGGCGGCGGATCGTCATCCTGGGCTGCCTGGCCGGGTTCGCCGCCGGGTCGGTCGTCACCGCGACCGCCGACTCGCTGGTGCCGTTCGTCGCCGGGCGTGCCCTGCAGGGGCTGGCCGGTGGCGCGCTGCTGCCGGTCACGATGGCCCTTGTCGCCGACGTGTTCCCGCCGCGTTCCCGCTCGACCGCGCTGGGCTGGGTCGGTGCGGCGCAGGAGCTTGGCGCCGTGCTCGGGCCGCTGTTCGGCGCGGGCGTCGCCGCGCTGGTCGGGTGGCGCGGCATCTTCTGGCTCAACGTCCCGCTGGCCGTGCTCGCCGCGATCGCCGTGTGGTGGCTGGTGCCGCCGCGCCGCGCCGGAGCCGGTGAAGCGCCACGGGTCGGGGTCGTCGGCGGGCTGCTGCTAGCCATATCGCTGGGGCTTCTCGTTGTGGCCCTTTACAACCCGAATCCGGAGCGGTCGGTCCTGCCGGAGTGGGGCGTGCAAACGCTGATCGCCGGAGCGGTCGTCTTCGGGCTGTTCCTGCTGTGGGAGTCGCGGGCGAGGACCCGACTGCTTGACCCCACAGGCGTTTCCCTCACCCCGTTCCTGTCTTCGCTCGGCGTGAGCCTGTGCGCCGGGGCGGCGCTGATGGTCACCCTCGTCGACGTGCAACTTGTCGCGCAAACCTTGCTGGGCAAGGACTCCATGGGCGGCACGCTGCTGCTGACCTACTTCCTGGTCGCGCTGCCGGTCGGCGCGGTCGTGGGCGGGCTGCTCATCCGCTGGCTGGGGGAGCGCTGGCTCACCGCCATCGGCATGGCGCTCGCGGCCGGTGCGTACTGGCTGCTCGCCACGTCCGGATTCACGTTGTCCCGCTTGAGTTTGGACCTCGTGCTCGCCGGGCTCGCGCTCGGCCTGGTGATCGCCCCGCTGTCCGCGGTCGTGCTGCGGGTCGTCCCCGCGACCCAGCACGGCATCGCGTCCGCCGCCGTCGTCGTGGCCCGCATGATGGGCATGCTGATCGGCGTCGCCGCCCTGACCGCGTGGGGGCTGCACCGATTCCAGGAGCTGACCAAGGACCTGCCGACGCCGCTGCCGTTCGGCGTGGAGCCGGAGGAGTTTGCGCGGCAGATGGCGGCTTACAGGGCCGCGTTCAACGAGGCGCTGCGGACCGAGTATCGCGAGATTTTCCTTGCCACCGCGGCGATCTGCGCCCTCGGCGCGCTCCTGGCCCTGCTCCTGTCGCGCCGGGCGGTCCCCGCGACGGTCACAACGGCGGGCGCCGAGTCAGTCCATAGTGGAGGGTGACGCCGCCGGGAACTCAATTCTTGGCGGTGGCGGGGCTGTCCTGAGGCGTGGCGACCTGCTTGCCGCTGGCGGCGGCGAGGCGGGGCAGGTCGGCCGGCTTGACGGCGGTGAGGTGGACGGCGCCGCCGTCGCGCAGCCTGGCCACGACATGGCCGCGCTGATCCGGGACCAGCGAGTCGACGTCGGTCCAGGGCACGATCCTGCGGCCGAGCAGTGCCCGCACCCGGATGCCGTACTCGTTGGCGTCGGTGCCCGCGCGCAACACCCACACCGCCACGGCCAGCGGCACCAGCGGTACCAGCACCAGCAGGCTGCGGGCGACCGCCGCGCCGCCGCCCGTGCCGTCGCGCAGCTCCCCGATCGCGGTCCACCCTTCGTACAGGAACGGGGTGGCGGCCAGCCCGGCGAGGACGGCCACGATGGCGATGGCGGAGTGGTGGCGGAAGCGTGTCACCCGCCAAGTCTTGCACGCGGTGCGGACTGTCGGACCCTGCGGTCATACTGTGGCGGTGACCGTCCTACTGATGATTGGCACTGCCAAAGGCCTGTTCCTGGCGCGCCGGGAGCGGGTGGGCGATGCCTGGCAGCTCAGCGTGCCCCACTTCCCGATGACCTCGGTTTACGCGGTCGGCATCGACGCCCGAGGGTCCCGGCCCCGCCTGCTTGCCGGGGTCGAGAGTTCGCATTTCGGGCCGAGCGTCGCGGTCAGCGACGATCTCGGCGGTTCGTGGCGTGAGCCGGAGGAGGCGCCGATCGCCTTCCCCAAGGACACGGGTGAGTCGCTCAAGCAGGTGTGGGCGTTGCAGCCCGGCACCGCGGGCGAGCCGTCGGTGGTGTGGGCGGGCACACAGCCCTCGGCCCTGTTCAGGTCGACCAACGGCGGCGTGACCTTCGAGATGGTCCGCTCCCTGTGGGACCATCCGCACCGGCCCGAGTGGGGCGCGGGCTTCGGCGGCCAGGCCATCCACACGATCCTGCCGCACCCCGACGACCCTGAGCGGGTGCTGGTCGCCATGTCCACGGGCGGGGTCTATCGCACCGCCGACGGCGGCCAGACCTGGTCGGCGAGCAACACCGGCATCAAGGCCTACTTCTTGCCCCGCAACCAGTATCCGGAGTTCGGCCAGTGCGTGCACAAGGTGTCGCGCGACGCGGTCAACCCCGACCGCCTCTATCTGCAAAACCATCACGGGGTCTACCGCTCCGACGACGACGGCCAGTCGTGGTCGTCGATCGCCGACGGGCTGCCGAGCGACTTCGGCTTCCCGATGGTGGCGCACCCGCGGCGCGCCGACACGGCTTGGAACTTTCCGTTGGTCGCCGACTCGACCCGGTACCCGATAGAAAACAAATG
Source organism: Candidatus Limnocylindrales bacterium (assembly GCA_036377915.1). Classification (GTDB taxonomy): domain Bacteria; phylum Actinomycetota; class Actinomycetes; order Mycobacteriales; family Micromonosporaceae; genus Allorhizocola. Next base: position 14,801 of record DASUXL010000198.1, on the reverse strand, counting down.
CCAGGTCTTCAAGACGACCGACGCGGGCAAGACGTGGCAGGCGCACTCCGATGGGCTTCCCGAGGCTCCCTTCTACTCGGCCGTGCTGCGTGACGCCATGTGCGTCGACAATGCCGATCCCGTGGGGGTCTATTTCGGTGGCCGCACCGGCGAGGTGTTCGCCAGCGCCGATGAGGGCGAGTCGTGGGCGGCGGTCGCCTCGCACCTGCCCGCCGTTGTCGCGCTGAGGGCAACGGTCATATGACGGTCCAGCTTGTGGTGCCGTCGGCGCTTCGCGCCGAGGTGCAGGGCGCGTCCCGGGTGACGGTCGAGTCCGGCGGCACGCTGCGCGCGGTGCTTGACGAGGTGGAGCGGCGCTGGCCCCGGCTGGGCCGGCGCATCCGCGACGAGCAGGGCGAGCTGAGGCGCTATGTCAATGTCTATGTCGACGGCGAGGACTGCCGTTCCCTTGCGGGGCAGGAGACCGCGGTGAGCGACGGCGGTGAGGTGCAGGTCATTCCGTCAGTGGCGGGCGGGAGTGACTTCGATGGCGACGCCATCCTGGCGGAGCATTTCGCACCCTGGGTAAAGGATCTGGGCTTGACGGTCGAGGAGGTGGGCGCCGATTTCGCGACGCTTCGGCTGCCCTGGTCGGATCGGCTCGCCCGTGAGGGTGGGGCCATGAGCGGACAGGCGATGATGGCCGCCGCCGACACCGCCACCGTCATCGCGGTCAGCTCGGCGCGCGGCGGCTTCTGTCCAATGACGACGGTTCAGCTCTCCACCACCTTCCAGCGGCCGGTGCTGGGCAAGGACGTCCTGGTGACCGCGCGCCTGACCAAGCTCGGCCGCACGCTGGCCTTCGCCGACATCACACTGACCTCGTCAGGAGCGATCGTGGCCCATGCGACAACGGTGTACGCCCTGATGTAACCATGGGGCGATGGATTATGTTCTTGAGCCGCCGCACGGGGTCGGTCCCCTGCGCCTCGGCATGACCGTTGAGGAGGCCAAGGCGGCGCTGGAGAGCCTTGGCCCGCTGGAGCCGACGATCGAGGGCGGTGGGTATTTTGTGTTCCTGCCAAGCGGGTTGGGGTTCAATGTCGGTTTCGGTGCCGGGCCGTCCCGGGATCGGGTCAACGCCATCGAGCTGCACCGGCCGGGCAGCGCGGACACTGTGCGCTTCCGCGACGTCGACGTGTTTGCGCTGCCGGCGTTGGAGGTTGTCGAGCGGCTGCGCCGGCACATCGACATCGTGTCGAGTGAGGATGACGACGGGTTCTTCGCAAACGAGGTTTATCTTGCGTTGTGGCGGCCGTTCGCGGCCGACGACGACCCGGACGAGGAGCAGGGCTACTACTTCCAATCGGTGATGATTGCCCGGCCGGGCTACGACGACACTCCCGCCCAGGCGGCGGCCCGGCTGGCGGCCGGAGGGCAACCCGGCTACTGACCACACCAGCTAGGGGAGGCAAGAGATGGGGACCTGGGACACCGGGCCGTTCGACAACGACATGGCGGCGGACTGGTGCGGAGACCTTGACCACGTCGAGCCCGGCGAGCGGGTCGGGGTCATCCGGCAGGCGCTTCACGCCGCGGCCGAGCAGGACGGGTACCTCGACTCCGACGAGGCGTGCCCGGCGATCGCGGCGGCGGCGATTGTCGCCTCGCGGCTGCCCGGCGGCGACCCGATCGACGTGACGTACGGGCCCGAGTTCCTGCTCGAAGACCCGGCGATCGAGCTGCCGCCCGACCTGGCGCCGCTGGCCGTGCGGGCGCTGGACAGGGTGATGGCCGGTGAGTCGGAGTGGCGTTCCCTGTGGGAGGGCGCGTTTGACGGGGACCGCGACGCCGCCTTCGAGTCGGTGCGGCGCCTGCGGACGGTTTTGAGCGGCTCAGTTGGTTAGCTCAGTTGGTTAGTTCGAGGATGGGGCGGGCGGTCGGGTCGGGGTTCTCCCGCGAGCCGTAGGTGTCGCCGACTGCTCCGCTGTAGCCCGGATCGGTGTTGAGCCGCAACGAAAGCAGCCGGTCGCCGGCGAGGGTGCTGTTGAAGATCGCTGTGACGTCAAGCTCGATGATGTCGCCGGGCGACGGCGCGGGCCAGCCGCCGAGCAGGCTTGTCCCCGCGGGCTTGGTGTTCCACGTGATCGCCGCCTCCTGCCAGCTGTCGTCGGTGACGAACCACACCTGCGTCGGGTGCGTGGCGCCTTCGGCGGTCTCGACCCGGAGCTTCAGCTTCGCCGACGCCACCGGCCCACCGGTGTGGCCGCTCAAATCGAAGCGCAGATAGGCGTCGCGGTCGAACGACGGGTTGGTCTCGTTCTTGACCACCAGCGCTTCCGCCGAACCCAGGTTGGTGGCGGCGTAGTCGCCGCCCCGCACGTGCGCGTCGGCCGCCACGACAATGAACGGGCCCGTGGTCAGCTCGACCGTGCGGGTCCCGGTCGGCACGGCAACGGTGAGCGAGCCGATGCCGGAGGAGACGACCGTTGCGGGGACGCCGTTCAGCTTGACGCCGCGCAGACCCGGATACTTGAACGTGACGTTGACGGTTCCCGTGTTGCCGTTGAGGATCTGGCCGGTCTTGCCGTTGAGATAGACACTCACCGGCGACGGGGCGCTGAACCCTTCCGCCCCATCGGTGAACGACCGTCCTTTCCGGACGAAGTAGTGGACGAGTCCGCCCGCGCCGACCCGGAAATGGGTCGCCGGGGCCTGCCAGCTGGCGCCGTGGCCGGAGACGACCGAGGCGCCACTGGACTCGAAGGCGTAGTCGGCCGGGCCGCCGGGATGGGCGATGCTCGCCCCGGTGTACCCGCTGCCGGACAGCCGGGTCATGGGCGCCTTGGGGTGGGAAGCGTCGGACGGGAACAGCACGGTGACGATGTTCTTGCGGCCCGCCGAATCGGTCGGGTAGCTGGCGTAGAGATACCGCCCCTGGACGCTTTCCCCGCGATCCCCGAACGGGCCCCACTTGAACGCCACCGAGCTCGGAGCGGTACCCAAAAAGGTTGTCAATTTAACGTTGTTACCGGTCCGCTGATCCGGGCCGACCGTCGAGGTGTACTCGGTCAGGGCCGTCGCCGTCTGCGGGCTCGCGGCCGAATTCGGATGCCACGCAACGCTTGCGGGCACCCCGCCGGTGGTCGCGTCGACCTCGTCGAAGACCAGCCAGTACCCGTTGGCGCCGTCGCTGGGATGGACGAAGGCGAAGTTGCGCACGTGCTTGCCATTGGGCAGGGCGGCGCCGGAGTCACCGCTGGCGTAGTCGAAGCGCGGGCCGGTGAACCCCTCGATGATGCCGGCGCCGTGCTTGAGCGCGTGGTCGTTGGTGGTCGACGGCGCGTACTCGTCGGTGAAGTGCCGGTCATAGTCGATCAGAACGGTGTTGCTCACCACGGCACGCCCGCGCACGATCGGGTAGCTGAACGCGCCAACCGCCCCGGCGGCGTCGGTGCCGTTGTAGCCGGAGTTTCGCAGCACGTGCTCGCCGTAGGCGGTCAGGTGCAAGGCGTTTGTCTCATTGTGCTGGTGCTCGGCCTCTTTCGAGGCGTTCCACAGCGCGCCGGCAAGCGCCGTCGACCGCGTGCTTTGCTCAAGGAACCATGCACCACCGCCTTTAAAGATTTTGCTGGGTACCGGTGCAGCACTCCCCGGCGGTTCAACGGTGAGCACATACGCGGTGATCAGCGGGGAGACCTGGCCGGGTGACACGCCGGCAAGGCTCCACGCCGCGTTGGCCGCGGCCACCGGACCGAACCTGCCGGCGCTGTACACGCGGGCGGAGCGGTATAGCGCGCCCCGGGTGGTGCCGCTGTCGCCGAACGTGTACTGGTCGCGTTCGATCAGGTCGGATGCCGACCGCAGCACCAGGGCGGGCCGGATGCTGGTGTTGACGTGCTCCCGGGAACCGTAGTGCACCCAGTTGCCGCTGCCGGTGACGGTCGCGACGATGCGCAGGGAAAGCTTGCTGTCACCGGGATCGGCGAGGATCTGGTTGACCAGTGCGGTGACGTCGACCTCGCGGGTGGCGCCGAGGCTGTGGCTGGTCCACACCACCAGCTGGGTGGCGGCGGTGGGCCGGTTGTTCCAGGTGATGCCGGACTCGGTCCAGGCGTCGTCGGCCACGACGGACACTCGGACCTGGGCGCCGTCGCCGCCCAGCCCCTCAACGGGCAGGCGCAGCAAGGCTTTCTGGACGCTGGGGTGCCCGGCCTCGTAGGACGTGAGATTGAAGCGCAGGAACGCCTCGCGGTCGTAGTCGATGCTGGCGTCGTCCTTGACGATAAGCGTGTCCGTGCCGCCGAAGTTGGTGCCGCCGTAAGTGCCGCCGCGGACCGTCGCGTCGGCCTCCGGCCGCAGGATCCACGGCTCGTGGCGCACAACCGGCGTGATCGCGTAGCCGTTGAGATGCTCCATGTACTTCACATAGCTGGCGTCGGTGTAAAAATTGTGGTGGCCCGTCTTGGTCAGAACGTCGGCGTAGTAGGACTTGCTGTCGCGGTCGGCGGCGGACCCGAGCCGGTGCCCGGCGTAGTTGGGCCCGGCCAGGTACACACCGTCCGGACTGGACTGTTCGGCAAGGTGCGCCCGCAGGCGGGAGATGGACTCGGTGATGCGCCTGGCGTGGGTGTCGGTCGGGGCGCATCCGCCGCTGCCCGCCGGACCGCACCGGAAGGCCGACCAGATCCCGTACCCGCCGATGCGCGCCGCCTCCCACGAGCCACTCCGGTTGGCGTAGAACAGTTCCGCGAACGGGTCGAGTTTGGCCTCGGCGTCGGCGGCCTGGGCGGCGGTCAGATCGCTGTGGATGACGTCGAGCCCGACGACGAGGTGGAAGAAGGCTCCGGCACCCCCGGACATCGAGGACCACGCGGCGGGGTCCGCGGCCATGTCCGGATACATGTCTGTCCGCGCCGCGGTGATCAGGCTGAGCAGCTTGGCGCGGTGGGTGGCCCGGTTGGGCTCGTCGAGGATGTAGGCCAGCGAGCACGCCCCGGCGATGATGGACATCTGGCGGACGCGGAGGTCCATCGACGGGTTGCCGTCGTTGTCGGGGTCGGCGTTGTAGGTCGCGGCGCACTGCGGGATCGCGCCGGCGCGCCAGGTGGCCCATGGCTCCTGCGCCGCCCGTGCCTGCAACGCCGCGTACTCGTCCGGGGTCGCCAGCAGGAAGGGGTGCACGACCGCGGCTCGGGCGGGCGGGCCCGACCCCAGCAACACCGATCCCGCGGCCACCAGCGAAACGCAAAGCGCGCCGATCAAACCCCGCCGGACCATGCCATCACCCTCCAAAGTAGAGGCTCACCGACGCCAATAGATCCTTGGCTATGGCGGCGGGGTCCGCAACTCGGGGGAGGGGAAACTACTTGAAGGCGGCTCCCGCGCGGGCGAGGCCGTCGGCGACGACGTCGCGGATCGGGGCCGGCCCGCCGCTCTCCACCCAACCGTGCAGGACCGCGCGCACTGTCGCCAGGAAGACGGCGGCCATGATGCGCGCCTGTACCTCATCGCGGTCGGGCAGGCGCTTGGCGATCTCGTCTGCGATGTCCCGTTCAAGGCCCGCCTGCAGGCCGAGCTGCCGGGCGAGCAGCGACGGATGGCGCCGCACCAGCCGCAGCTGCACCTCGAAGTGCGGGTCGATCTCGGTCGCGTCGGCGAAACGGTCGGCGGCCCCGTTTACCAGCGCTTTCCAGGCGGACTCCCGCGCCGGCCGCGCCCGGATCGCCTCCAGCAGCCGGGTCACTCGCTGCTGGTCGCCGTAGAGGAGGGCGTCCTCCTTGTTGGCGAAGTAGTTCGAGAACGTCCGGCGGGAGACGTTCGCCGCGTCGGCCACCGCGTCGAGCGTCACATTTTCGAGGCCGCGCTCAAGGGCAAGCTTCATGGCGGCGTCGTGCAGGGCCCGCCGTGTGGCCTCTTTCTTGCGCTCCCGCAACGATGTTGTCGCCTCCACGAGCGTCACAGTACAGCATTTACAATCGAAACTTGCCCATAGGGCAAATTTGCCGACTGGGAAATCTCGTGACAATCTTGCTCGGTGAGCAAAACGGCAGCCGTGACCGAGGCACCCCCGGTCTCCACCCAGACCCCCGGCCCCATGAGCCACAAGGAAGTGCTCGAGGCGCTTAGCGGCCTCCTGCTCGTCCTGTTCGTCTCGATGATCAGCGCGACCGTGGTCTCCACGGCGTTGCCGCGCATCATCGGCGCGCTCAACGGAACCCAGACCCAGTACACCTGGGTGGTGACGGCCACACTGCTGGCCGCGACGGCCACCACCCCGATCTGGGGGCGGCTCGCCGACATTTTCAACAAGAAGCTTTTGGTACAGATAGCCATCGGCATCTTCGTCGCCGGCTCACTGCTGGCCGGGGTGGTGCAGAACACCGGTGAGCTGATAGCGGCCCGTGCCTTCCAGGGCATCGGCGTCGGCGGCCTCCAAGCCCTCGTGCAGGTGGTGATCGCGGCGATCATCCCGCCCCGCGAGCGCGGCCGGTACAACGGCTACCTCGGTGCGGTCATGGCCGTCGCGACCGTCGGCGGCCCGCTGCTGGGCGGGCTGATCGTCGACACCTCGTGGCTGGGCTGGCGCTGGTGCTTCCTGCTCGGCGTGCCGCTGGCCATCATCGCCTTCGCCCTGCTGCAGAAGACGCTGCACCTGCCGCACGTCCGGCAGGCAAAGGTGAAGATCGACTACTGGGGCGCCGGGCTGATCGCCGCCGGGGTGAGCATCCTGCTGATCTGGGTGTCGTTCGTCGGCCGGTCGTTCGCCTGGTGGTCGTGGGAGACAGCGGCGTTCGTGGTGCCGGGCGTTGCCCTGCTCGCCGCGGCGATGTGGGTGGAGACCCGGGTGGCGCAACCGGTCGTGCCGCTGCACATCATCAAGCAGCGCACGCCCGCGCTGGCCATCCTGGCGAGCCTCGCGGTCGGCATGGCGATGTTCGGCGGCGCCGTCTTCCTCGGCCAGTACTTCCAGATCGGCCGCGGCTACAGCCCGACCGAGGCCGGCCTGCTGACCATCCCGATGATGTTCGGCGTCCTGGTCTCCTCCACGATCAGCGGGCGCATGGTCACCAAGACCGGGCGGATCAAGCCCTACATCGTCACCGGGGCCATCGTGCTCGTGCTCGGCTTCCTGATGCTCGGTTTCATCGACCACGAGACGTCCCTGGTGATCGTCGGCGCGGGCATGCTGGTCGTCGGGGTCGGCGTCGGCATGACGATGCAGAACCTGGTGCTCGCCGTGCAGAACGCCGTCCCGCTGCGCGAACTGGGCGCGGCAAGCGGTTCGGTGACGTTCTTCCGCTCCATGGGCGGCACCATCGGCGTGTCGGTGCTCGGGGCGATCCTTGCCAGCCGGGTCCAGGAGACGATCACCGAGCGGCTGGCGCAGCTCGGCGTCCAGCCCAGCGGCAGCGGCGGCGCGAGCAACCTCAACCTCGCCGCCCTGCCCGAACCGATCCGCGAGATCGTGCAGGCCGCCTACGGCGACGCGACCGGGCACATCTTCCTGATCTCGGCCGCGATCGGCGTGGTGGGCATCATCGCCGCCCTGCTGCTCAAGCCGATCAAACTCCGGTCAAGCCTGGACCTGGAGGCTCCGCAGTAGGGTATCTTCGCTGGTCGTGACCCGTATCCCTCGCCGCTGGAAGATCCTGATCGCCGCTGTGGCCGTGCTGCTCGTGCTGCCGGCCGGGCTGGTGTTCGGGCTCAACCGCTACGTCAACGACACCGATGTGCCCCTCGCCGGCAGCCTGTTCCCGGCCACGGGACCCAAGCGGCTGCTCGCGATCTTCGCGCATCCCGACGACGAGATCACGATGGCCGGGACGTTGCGGCGCATGGCCGACGAGAACGGGGCGGACATCACACTGGCGTATCTGACCCGGGGCGAGGCTGCGTCGGTACCAAAGAAAAGCCCGCAAGAATTGGCACAACGCCGCACCGCGGAAATGCGGACCACGGGGAGCATTCTGGGCGCCAAGAGGGTGGAACTGTTCGACTTCCCCGACAGCGGCCTGCCGCAGGCCGACGCCGTGGCCGCCAAAGCCCTCATCGCGCGGCTGATCGACGAATACCAGCCCAGCGTGGTGGTCAGCTTCGACGAGAAGGTCGGCTTCTACGGCCACGCCGACCACAAGCAGGTCGGCATCTGGGTGGCGGAGGTGCTGCGCGCCAACCGCGGGCCGGTGACCGCCTACTACCAGGCGACGCTGCCGGAATCGATGATCTCCGTGGCGAAGGATCTGTCGCCGACGTTCAAGACGCACTACCCCGCCGACCCGGCCCTGGGCCTTCCGGAGCCGACCATCGCCGTCTCCATCAGCGCCCAGGGCTCGGTGAAGCGAGCCGCGCTCGACGCGCACGTCAGCCAGGTGACCGTGCTGCAAGCGGTGCAGCCCGGCTACGACATGCTGCCTTCGTGGATCTACTTCCGGATACTGAGCCGGGAGTACTTCACCCGGGTTTTCTAAGCCCTACCACAATGCGTTGCTGAAGAAGTTGCGCAGCTGGATCTGGTCGTGGCCGTTGCCATCGCGGTCATCGGTGTAGCCCACGGAGAACTCGCCATAGGGGTGCACCGCGAGCGAGATGTCGGCCTGCTTGTTGGTGGTGAACACCGACATGCGGGCGGGCGGGAACTTGCCGGCCGGGTTGCCCGTGCGGCTGAAACCGCGTGCCCACGGCTCGGATCCGGCGTATCCGGCCTCCATCCAGGCGATGACGACATTGCCCTGATCGTCGATGCCGGCCTTGGGTTCGGTCTGCGTACCCAAAGGCTCGCCGGTCGCCTCGGTATCGGCGATCGCGCGGCGGTCGGCGATGAGCGCCGTCGTCGCGCTGTTGAAGGTGCGGAAGTAGGCGCGCAGCGCGCCGGTCTGGTCGCCGCGCCAGGCGACGACGAAATCGCCGTTGGCGTTGACCGCGATCGACGGGTCGGCCTGCTGCAGGTCGCCCTCGGAGTTGGCGGCCTTCTGCGACACCTTGTTGCCGCCGCCGGGCGTGAGCACGCGCAGGGCGATCTGGTAGTAGTCGTTGCCGTCCTTGTCCTCCTGCCACACGATGTACGCGTTGGCGGCGGAGTCGACACCGACGTCGGGCAGGGCGTTGGCGCCGGTGGCCTTGGTGGTCGCGCTGACCTGTACCTCGTAACGCTTGGTGCCGATGGAGGCGAAACCGGCCGCCCGGACGTGCGAAGGGCTGGTGCGCCGGTCCTCCCACACGACCACGAACCCGCCGCCGGCACCGCCGTCCGGATCGATCGCGACGGCCGGGTACATCTGCTGCCCGTCGGCGTCGGCGTTGACCCGGACCGTGCCGGTGATGGTGCCCGAGGCGTTCAGGTATGAGGCGTAGATGTTGTAAACCCCGTTGCCGTCGGCGTCGTGCAGCCAGGTGACGACGGCGTTGCCGGAGTTGTCGACCGCTACGTCGGGGCGCACGTGCTTCCAGTTCCCGGTGCCACCGGCCGAAATCTTCTTCTCGTACTTGGACACTCCATTTTGGAACATCCGGATGTAGATCTCGGAGTGGATGTTGTCCTCGGGGTCGGTGCCGGAACGGTCGTCCTCCCACACGACGGCGAGGTGGCCGTTGCGGCCGGCGGCCATCTGCGCCAGATCCTGGTCACCGGAGGCTGTTCCGTTGCCGGTGGTGATCTCGGCGTAGGGCCATTGGCTGGGCTGCAACACGATCGCGGTGTTGTATGCCTGGGTCCAGTCGGCGAGGTAGCCGGCGTAGATGGTGGCGTCGTCGATTTTCACGACGGTGGCGTCGTCCTTGACGGCCGTGTAGCGGCCCGTGCCGGTCCAGACGAACTTCTTCGCCACACCACCGGCTTTGGCGGACACTCCTTCAATGAGCACATAGGACGATCCCATGCCGCCGGTGGTACAGCTGCCACTGACCGGCATCCGGCAGCCACCCGGGCGGTAGGTGACGACCGACATCGCGCCCGCGCCAAGGGCGGGAAGGGCATCGTTGCGGTCCTGCATGATGATGCTCACCGAGCAACCGGCGGTCCGCTTGGCAATCAACGCGTTCACGACCGCGCTGCGGGCGGCGGCGAAAGTGCTTGCCGCCATGCGGATCGAGCCGCCCGGGCACTGGACGTCGTTGATGGCGCCGGCCACCACGTCCTCGGTCCCGGCCCGAGGATGGAAAAACACCTCGGTCTTGCCGCCCGCGCCGGACACACCGCCGGTGAAGGTGGCGTTGGTGTTCGCGGCGAGCTGGCCGAAGTAGGAACGGTACCCTGCGGCGAGCGCCGGATCGGTCGAGCTGACAAGCAGGTTGTGGCGTTGCACCCGCGCCGGCACCGACAGGTCGCCGGAGGCTTGGGCCACCACATCGGTGCGCCCGTCCGCAAGCGCGTCAAGGACGAGGAAGGAGTTGCGCGCGAAGGCTCCCACGCAACCTTCGCTGCACCACACGAACCGGCCGGGAGCCAGCCCGCTGGACAGGCCGGTCAGGGTGGCGCTGGGAGCCGCGCACGTGGCCCCGGTGCCGGACGGGCATTGCTCGGCGACGGCAAGGACCGTGACGGAGCGCTCGTTCTGCGCCGCCAGCAAGCGATCCGCGATCGACGGGTCGACGTCGGTGCCGAGCGCGACCCAGATCGTCGACCCGGCCGCAGCACCGTCCACAAGCGACACAATCGAGGCGTGGACCGTGGCGTCGGCAGCCCCGGCCACGGTCGGCGCGGTGAACAACGCCTCAAGGTTGCCGGAGACCACGGCCTCGGCGGCGTTGACAGCGCTGGCGGGCAACAGGGTTGCGGCGGCCAGCAGGACGATGACGGTAAACCTTCGCATGCCTGCCACCTAAACCTTCACCAGGCCGGGACTGCCGGCAGCGCTGACATAAGACGCGACCGTGCTCACCGGCGCCCCCGGAGTCCGGATGTAGGCCAACCGGCGGAAGTCGGCACGCACCTGCGCCGGCGTCAAAGTGATCCGGGTGTAGCCGCGGCGGGAGTTGTGGAACTTGATGTGCGGGTTAGCGGAATCCGGATTGACACCGCCGCCCTCGGACCCGTCACCACCCGAACCGATCGAAGTGGTCACGAACTCCACCCCGACGCGTGGTGACGTGGTGCTGCTGTAGTTCAGCTTCAAATCCGACGCCCACGCCGCATGCACATCCCCGGTCAGCACCACCGGGTTGGCGATGCCCCGATCCACCCAAGCCTGCTGGATCCGGGAACGTGATGCCTTGTACCCGTCCCACGAGTCGGTGCTGGTGTTGCGTGCGGCGAAGAAAACCTGCTGCCCGATGATCTCCCAGGTGGCCGGGCTGGCCGCCATCCCGTCAAGCAACCACGCCTCCTGCGTCGCGCCCGTGATCGAACGGGTGGCGGAGTTGACACAGGTGGTGTTCCCGGCGGCGCACTGGTCGCTGCGATACTGCCGGGTGTCGAGCATGTGGAAGGTCGCCAGGTTGCCCCAGCTGAACCGGCGGTAAAGCTGCATGTTCTCGGCGACCGGCAGGCTGGAGGCGCGCAGCGGCATGTTCTCCCAATACGCCTTGTAGGCATTGGCGCGGCGAGCGCGGAAGTTCACCCCATCGGCCGGGTCCTGCTGGATCAGGCCGGCATAGTTGTTCTCGACCTCGTGATCGTCCCAGACCACCATCCACGGGGCGCTGGCATGCGCCGCCTGGAGGTCGAGATCGGTCTTGTACTGCGCGTGGCGTACCCGATAATTCGCCAAAGACATGATCTCGGATGCCGGGCTGTGCGCCCGCACATCCGCGGAACCGCTCTCGTAGATGTAGTCGCCAAGATGCAGGATCAGGCCCGCATTCTCCTCGGCCATGCGGCGATACGCCGTGTAGTAGCCCGCCGGATAACTTGCGCACGAGGCGGTCAGAATCGTCAGGCTGCTCACCGCCGCGCCCGGGTCGGGTGCGGTGCGGGTGCGGCCCACCGGCGAGATGTAGCCCCCCGCCCGGAAGCGGTAAAAGTACTGCGCTCCCGGCGTGAGCCCGTCAAGCTCGATGTGCACGGAATGTGCGGCCGCCTGGGTGGCGGTGAAAACCCCGCTGCGGACAAGGGTGGTGAAAGTGTCGGTTGTGGACAACTGCCACTCAACATCCACATTGGCCGAGCCCATGCCGCCCAGACCGTCGGAGTTGAGCGGGCTGGGCGCAAGGCGCGTCCAAAGCACCACGCCGCCCGGGGTCGGGTCGCCGGAAGCGACACCCAACCTGAACGGGTAAGGAAACGGTGGCGCGGCGACCGCCCGAAGTCCTGACGCCCCAAGGGTACCCACAGCGGCCGCGGTCGCGGCACCGCCAAGCAGAAACAACCTTCGATTGACCTTACGCATAGCGCGGAAGGGTACCGACGGCGTATACAAATCATCTACAAGACCAGCACTTGCCCCGGTTGCCAGGCAACGCTTCCCGCCACCCCGTGGCCGGCGTCACGGGTCTGCGCGGACGGGCAGAAAACCCACTGATCCCACGTCCCGTAGAACCTTGAGCACCCACAGAGAGTTCTGCTCAGGAGGTGGAGATGATGGGCGTACCGCCTGCGCCGCGAACGGCAAGCAGCCCGATGGCGACACGGACGAGAGTGCGATCGCCGCCTACCGGGTCGGCGAGGACGGCGCCCTGACACGACTCGATCCTCCGGTACCGGCGAACGGGGATCCGAACGGCCTGGCGATCGCGCCCAGCGGCCGGATGCTCTACGCGGTCAACCGGGGCACCGCCACCGTATCGGCCTTCGCGATCGCGGGCGATGGCCGGATCGCTCCCCGCGGCGAGCCCGTGCCTTCGGGCGATGACAATCCCCGCGGCGCGGTGGTGACCCCCGACGGGCGATTCGTGTAGGTGGCCAATGGCAATCCGCTGGACAGCGATCCCGACCTGCTCTCCGGATTCGCCGTTCAGCCCGATGGCACCCTACGCCGCATCGGGCAGGCAATGATCGGTCCGGCAGGCGGCGTGGCGAGTATTACGCCGGACGGCCGGTTCTTGTATGTGCCCTCCGCAGCCAACCAGGTCTTCGGCTTCGCGATCGCCGCCGACGGAGCCCTCCAACCCGTTGCGGGATCGCCATTCTTCGCACCGGACGTCCCGCTCCAGGCTGCCGTGACGCCGGACGGGCGGCACCTTTATGTGACCGGTGGCGGCCTTCTCGCGGGCAACACCAGGAAGGTGTCGGGCTACTCATAGGCGGCGACGGCGCGCTGGTCCACCTTGGTGACGTCGACGCGGGGGCGGCGCCCGTAGCCGTCACTCCCACCCCCGACGGGCGGCACCTGTACGTCTCCAACGCCAACACCGACGACGTCTCGGCCTTCGCGATCGCTGCGGACGGGAACCTGCGCAGGATCGGCGAGTTCCCGACCGGCGGAGACCAACCCGCGTTCCAGGCAATCGCCGTGCTGCCCAACCAGGGATGACACAGATGATCACAGTCGGCTAACCTAGCGCGTGCGACTTCATGTGCTGAGGAATCCGGTGATGCGGCGGTTCGTTCCGGCCGTGGGGGTTTCGGCGCTGGGCGACGGCATGAGCATGGTGGCGGTGGCGTGGCTGGCGTTGCAGATCGCGCCGGAAAGCCAGAAGGGCATGTGGACGGCGCTTGCCGTCACCGCTTTCTCGCTGCCGGCAACCCTTGGGGCGTATGTGTTCCGCAAGGCGGTGAGCGGCTGGCCCGGCGCGCGGCTTGTCGCGGGGGACGCCACGCTGCGGGCGGTGCTGCTAGGGCTGGTCGCTGTGCTCGCGATCGCGGATGCCTTGAGCCCCTTGGCTTACGTCATTATCCTCGGGGCGTCGTCGCTCATGCACGCGTGGGGATCGGCGGGCGTGTACACGATTGTGGCCGAGGCGCTGCCCAGCGAAGCCCATCTGACGGGCAACTCGCTCATCTCCAGCGTCGTGCAGATCGCGTTCGTCATCGGGCCGGCGGCGGCCGGGGCGCTGATGCCTTTCACCGGCCCGGGTTGGGTGCTGGCGATCGACGCGGTGTCGTACGCCATCCTCGCCGCGATCTCGTGGCGGCTTCCGGGCAAGACCCGCGACGTCAAGGTTTCCGCGAGCTTGAGACTGCTTAGTGGGTACCCCCAAATTGTTGCGATCACTGTTGTCTTCTTCTTCCTCTACGGTCCGGTCGAGGTGGCGTTGCCGATCCACGTGGCGCAGCAAGCCGGCGCCGCGATGCTGGGCCTGTTCTGGACATGCTTCGGGATCGGGGCGGGTGTGGGGGCGCTGCTCGCCACCCGGCTGCGCAACAGTTCACTTTGGACGGTCGTGGCCGCCATCATCATCGGCTGGGGTGCGTCGCTGCTGCCGGTCGGCCTGAGCCAGAGTCTCATCCCGGGCCTGATCGGGTTTGCCGTGGGCGGCGTCATCTACGGCCCGTACACCTCGGTCACCACGGCCCTGCTGCAAAGCCTCAGCCCGCCCGATCAGCTTAGCCGGGTCCTGGCCGCGCGCAACGCCCTGACCATCCCGGCGACCTCGCTCGGCGCGCTTGCCGGCGGACCCGCCGTCAACGCCTTCGGCGCGCAAAAAACCCTGCTGCTGTCGGGATTTCTCACCATCGGTCTCGGGCTTGCCGTCCTCGCCTTCACAGCAGCTCGGACCAGAACGGGACCTCCTGCACCGGACCGATCTGTTCAGGCTTCTCCGGATCGCCCTTGAACTCCCGCAGCAGATAATCCACGACGTCCTGACCATAGATGGCGACATCGGTCTGCACCACCGAGAGGACAGGCAGCCCAAACCGCGGCAGTCCAGGACAAAATCTATGACCATAGATGGGTACCAGGCGGGGCGCCGAATGCAACCCCAACCGCGCCTGCGCGAGCGCA
>DASUXL010000197.1:0-2042 GCA_036377915.1 Candidatus Limnocylindrales bacterium | reverse complement strand
GGTCGGAGGCGATGTGGACGTGTTCGAGGTGGTGGAGTAGGGAGGGGCCTTCGTACCAGGGCATGGCGGCCGAGCGGGTGGCGATGTTGTCGCCGGTCAGGGCGGAGATCGGGATGACGGTCAGGTCGGGGGCTTCGAGTTTGGCGGCGAAGCTGGTGAATTCGTCGGCGATGCGTTCGAAGGTGTCGCGGTTCCAGTCGACGAGGTCCATTTTGTTGACGCACAGCACGAGGTGCGGCACGCGGAGCAGGGAACACAGGAACGCGTGTCGGCGGGATTGTTCGACCAGGCCTTTGCGGGCGTCGACGAGGATCAGGGCCAGGTCGGCGGTGGACGCGCCGGTGACCATGTTGCGGGTGTACTGGATGTGGCCGGGGGTGTCGGCGATGATGAATTTGCGGCGGGGGGTGGCGAAGTAGCGGTAGGCCACGTCGATGGTGATGCCTTGTTCCCGTTCGGCGCGTAGCCCGTCGGTGAGCAGGGCCAGGTTGGTGTACTCATCGCCGCGGGCGGCGGAGACCGCCTCGACCGCTTCGAGTTGGTCGGTGAACAGGCTTTTGGTGTCGTAGAGCAGCCGGCCGATCAGGGTGGACTTGCCGTCATCGACGCTGCCGGCGGTGGCGAACCGTAACAGGTCCATCCCCCGCGGCTCGGCCACCGGGCTGGTGCCGGGGCTGGTGCCGGCGGCGGCGCCGGCGGGGGCGCCGGCGGTGGTGGTGGTGGCGGGGGTGTGGGCCAGGTCGGTCATCAGAAGTAGCCTTCCTTCTTGCGGTCTTCCATCGCCGCCTCGGAGGTCCGGTCATCACCGCGGGTCGCGCCGCGTTCGGTGATCCGGGTGGCGGCCACCTCGGCGATCACCGCCTCGACGGTGTCCGCGTCGGAGAGCACCGCCGCGGTCTGTGACGCGTCTCCCACCGTGCGGTACCGCACCCGACGCACCTGCGGGGTCTCCTGCGGCCGGGCCCGGAAAAACTCGTTCACCGCGAACCACATCCCGTCGCGGCACACCACCGCCCGCTCATGCGCGAAATAGATCGACGGCAACGGCACCCGCTCCCGGGCGATGTAATGCCACACATCCAACTCGGTCCAGTTCGACAACGGGAACACCCGGATCGACTCACCCGGATGATGCCGACCGTTGTACAACGACCACAACTCCGGACGCTGACTCCGCGGATCCCACTGCCCGAACTCATCCCGGAACGAAAACACCCGCTCCTTCGCCCGCGCCTTCTCCTCATCCCGCCGCGCCCCACCGAACAAGGCATCAAACCGGTACTTCTCCACCGCGTTGAGCAACACCGGCGTCTGGATCCGGTTCCGCGACCCATCCGCCGGCTCCCGCACCAACCCCGACTCCAACGCCTCCGGCACCGACGCCACGATCAACTGCAACCCCAACTCCGCCACCCGCGCATCCCGATACGAGATCACCTCCCCGAAATTGTGCCCCGTATCCACATGCATCACCGGAAACGGCACCCGCCCCGGCGCGAACGCCTTCTGCGCCAACCGCAACATCACAATCGAGTCCTTACCCCCGGAAAACAACAACACCGGACGCTCAAACTCCGCCACCACCTCCCGCATCACAAACACACTCTCCGCCTCAAGAGCATCCAAATGCGACACGCGGTACGAGGCGGCGGAGGTGATGTCCTTTGTGGTCATGCGGGGGCTCCTTCGGTGGCGCCCGTGGCGGCGATCGCGGCCAGCAGGCTGTCGGCCAGCTCCGGCCGGCACACGAGCAGGTCGGGCAGGCGAGGGTTGTCGCGGTTGTACCGCAGCGGCGACCCGTCGATGCGCGAGGCGTGCAGGCCGGCGCCGAGGGCCACGGCGACCGGTGCGGCCGAGTCCCACTCGTACTGGCCGCCGCCGTGCACGTACGCGTCGACCGCGCCGGTGACGACCGCGCACACCTTGACCCCGGCGGAGCCCATCGGGACGGCCACGCCGCCGAGGTCGGCCAGAAGCTGGGTGACGAAGCCGGGCGGGCGGGTGCGGCTGACCGCGATCCGGACGGGCCCGTCCGCGGTAGC
>DASUXL010000196.1:0-2124 GCA_036377915.1 Candidatus Limnocylindrales bacterium | reverse complement strand
GTCCGCGTAGGTAGAGGACGGTGGTCAGGATCCGTTCGTCGGGGGTGATCTTCTGTGTGAACACGCCACCGCGGGCTCCGGGGAGGGTCTCGCCGCCGCGGCGGCGATGTCGGTGCCGCTCGCTCCTGGCCTCGAGCACTGTGCGGACGCGGACGGTCATGGCGGCGAGATCGGTGAGGGGTAGGCCGGTCAGTGCGGGGTGGGCGAGCAAGTGCGGGATCCGGGATCGTTCGGGCAGGGGTCGGTCGCTGGCGGCGTAGTCGCGTAGTTCCGCAGCGGTTGTGAACCGCAGTGTCGCAGGGCTGATGTGGATGTTGCTCTCATCGAGCAGTTGTCGCGTTTCGGAGATGAGCAGCCCGATGGTCATGTCGCTGATGCCGAGGAGTTCGCTCAGCACCTTCTGGGAGCAGACCTGCCGTTGGTAGACGATGGTGATCAGGACTGCGTCGGCGGGGGTGAGGAGGCGGGTGCTGCCGGCGCCGCGGGCTCGGCGACGTGGCCCGCCGCGTTGTTCGAAGCGGCGTTGAGCTCCTTGGGCTTGCTGCGCGGGGGCGAGTTTCTCGGCGAGCGCGGAGAGTTCGGGTCTGCTCAGGCCGGTGATCCGGGCGTCGGTGAGCAGGCGGAGTGCGTCGGCCCGGTTGCGGGCTCGGTCGTCGGCGGTGACCGGCGCCGTCTGGGTGCCGGTGGCCGCGATGGTGTAGTTCCACTCCCCGTGATGATCGTGCGGTTGGATTGGTAGCTGCCGCAGTTCCTGCTGGGAGACCGCGATCCCCAGCGGGTAGCTGTTCTCGTCCAGTTCGGCGTGGACGCTCAGCCCGCGCCGGGTGCGGGTGGTGTTGATCGTGGCGACGACTACCTCGTGGCTGGTCAACGGTCGTCCCCGCCAGTTCAGCGTGATCGCCGAGAACAGCCGGTGCTCGATCTTGTTCCATTTGCTGGTTCCGGGCGGGAAGTGACAGATAGTGATGTGCAGCCCCGCTTCCGCCGCGAACGCGGCGAGCTCGGCTTTCCATAACCGGTAGCGGTAGCTGTTGGAACCGCCCGCGTCGGCGGTGATCAGCAGCCGGTCGGCGCCCGGGTACTCGCGTTGTCCCGCCTGGTGCCACCAGCGGCGGATGGAGGCTACGGCGAATGCCGACGTGTCGTGATCGACTCCGACGTTGACCCACCCGGTATCGGCGGCGATGTCGTAGATGCCGTAGGGCACCGCGAGCGGCACGTCCGGGCCGGTAGTGAAGAAGCTGTGATCGTCGACCGTGACCGGGTCACCTTTGGGTCGCCACTCCCGGCCCGCCGCGGGTAGCTGCCCCAGCTGCTCCTTCTTCTTCGCATCCACGCTGATCACCGGCTGACCATCGCCCTGGTGAGTCTTGACCTGCTCGTTGATGTAACGGAACTGGGCATCGCGATCCGGGTGCTGCACTCCCTCGAGGGTTTTCGAGGTCGACTGCAGGCTGAACCCGTTGGTCTTCAACAGCCGGCCGACCGTCGGGGCGGAGACCGGATGCCCGGACCGGGACAACTCCTCGGCCAAGTGCCGCAGCGACTTCGTCGTCCACCGCAGCGGCGACATCGGGTCGCCTCGCTCGTCGGGCTCCACCAAGCGCAGTAGCGCCTCGACCAGGCCAAGATCGTGCTTCGACGCCGGCTTGCGGCCGCCACCGGGGCGGCGTGAACGGCCGACCGGCAACGACGAGTCCGCCGCCTCCAGCTCGGCCACGCCGGACCGCACCGTCGCCTCGCTGACCCCCGCCGCCAACGCAACCGCGCGAACACCCCCATGACCGATCAGCCGGGCCTCGGTTCCCAGCGCCAACCGCTTCTGCCGTTCATCCAGAAACGGCAACAGCGCACCGAATCGAAGGGAAAGCTGATCACGCAGCAGCGCATCGACGGCCATACCACATCATCGGCCAACCCAACCCAAAACCACAAGTTAATTCGTTACGCTCCCACAAGATCCGCAACGTCCAAGATCATCTACCGGAGAAGCTACGCAGCCTGGTCGGCCAGCGGATGCGCACTGCCTACCACGCCGACTCCGCCCTGGCTGCCCAGGCGCTGCTGGAGGGGTTGGCCGCCGAGCTCGACAAGACCCATCCCGGCGCTGCCGCCAGCCTCCGG
>DASUXL010000195.1:0-3918 GCA_036377915.1 Candidatus Limnocylindrales bacterium | reverse complement strand
TCTACGTGCCGCATCCGGCCATAGGAGGAGGCTTGGTCCTGAAGGTGGCCGAGATCAGGCGAGCCGATTGCCGCGGATCGGCGCAGGTGTCCCGGCCCGAGACGCCGCAGTCGGAGTTCGAGGCGACCTGCGGCGGCAAGGTCGCGGTCCTCTGGATCAATGGGGAGAAGGCGTTCGAGGGACAGCTGCGCCTGTACCGCAACGGCTCGGTGGCCACGGAGCAGACGGTCGCGGCCGGCGGCATCTACAACTTCCAGCTCGACGTGGCCGACGGCGACACGATCGCGGTCGGTGGTCCGGATGGACCGCACGGCACCTATACGTATCGGCAGGCCAACGCGTGCCGCGCCGCCGCACCCATGGCCCACCAAAGCGCGAGCAGGCTTCCCACGACGGGTGTCGCGGCCGGATCCCTGGTGCTCGGCGCCGCCGGGCTTGTCGGGATCGGACTGCTCATGCGACGTGTGGCCCGCCGCCGCAGACCAAAATACTGAAGATTTGGCGTGACATAGCGTTCTACCATTCTCACCGTGGGCCGCGACGCCGTATTCCTCAGTGTGCTAGTGGTCGCCGCACTGGTGGTGTGGGCGATCCTGGCGGCGCGCACCCAGCCCAGGGGCTACCCGCTGCCCGAGCCCACCGACCACGAGGTCCACATCGTCTGCCAGGGCGACCTCGACGACGGCACGCTGGCGGCGATGTGTGGCGGGTGCGAGTGGAGCGAGGTGTCCACGGAGCGGGACATGTCGGCGCAGGAGCACGACCTGCGAGCAAAGGCCCGGCGGCACGCCCGCAAGGTGGCTTCGCAGATCCTTGTGCTGGATCCGGAGCCGGCCGATGAGCGGTGGAGCCCGGAGCGCCTTTACACCTACCCGACCGAGGTCATCCACGACGGCAGGAACTGGAAGGCCAAGTGGCTTAACCGGGACGAGGAGCCGGGTGTGTCGCAGGCCTGGGACGAGGTCACGCCGTAAAGTGCCGCACGATCTCGTGCAGCCGTGCCCGGTCGACCGGCCCGCCGGGCCGCGAGACGTGGAAGGCGACCCAGGTGGGCGCCGGCCCGGACAGTCCAAACTCGACGGCGACCGGATGCGGGCAGGTCATGGCCAGGTCCGGTCGCCGGTCGAGCAGCGCCTCGACCCGCTGCGGTGAGTAGGTCTCGCCCTGCTTCCACAGGCTCTCCGCCCCGACCGAGGCCCAGGCGTTGACCGCCCCGATCTGCACGAACCGCGCCGACCCGACCGCCGCGTCACCGATCAGCGCGGCGAGGCCGGCCTGGGGCGTCATGGGCCGCGCGGCGATTGCCCGCTCGACCGCGACGGTCGCGTCGGGCCACCGCTGCGCGAGCCAGCCGGTGCCGACGAAGGCGTGGCCCGGCCACATCACCTCGACACCAAGGTATTTGGCGCCGGCGCACATCGCCTCGAGCACCGGCCCGGGGTCGCCGTCGAGGACCTGTGCCCGCTCCCACACGCCGTCCGGGGCTGCCTGCACGATCGGCGGGACCGGAAACTCCACCGCCATGAGAGTGTCCAAGGCGTCCACCTACAAGCCTCCGAAGAATGTCGCGATGTCCTGGGCGACCAGCGCGGGCTCCTCGGCCGGGGCGAAGTGCCCGCCGCGCGGCATCACGGTCCACCGCCGGATGTTGTAGAGCCGCTCCATCCACTCGCGCGGCGGTTCGCCCTCGCGCACGAACTCGTTGGCGAAGACGGCGAAGGCGGTGGGTACCTCGACGAAGCCGGGATCCACGGCGTGCCAGCGGTTGTCGTAGTAGTCGCGCATGGAGGTGGCGATCGTCCCGGTGGCCCAGTAGATGGTGAGCATCGTGAGCAGGAAGTCGCGGCCGAAGCGGGCGTCGAGGTCGCCGCCGGAGTCGGTCCACGACCGCCACTTCTCCAGGACCCAGGCGGCAAGCCCGGCCGGTGAGTCGTTGAGCCCGATCCCGACCGTCTGCGGTTTTGTCGACTGGATGGCGCTGTAACCGCGCTCGACCGCCGCCCACGCCTCATTCGTTGCCAGGTAGGCACTTTCGGCGGCGGTCCAGGGGGTGTCCTCGGGCGGCGGGATCTCGAAGTTGGTCAGGTGGATACCCATCACCGGCTTGGGGATGTCGGCGGCCATGAAGGTGGCGACACCGGCGCCGAAGTCGCCGCCGCCCGCGCCGAAGCGCGAGTAGCCAAGCCCGCTCATCAGGCGGTGCCAGAGGTCGGCGACGTAGCGGTAGTTGACGCCCAGGCGCGGCGGCCGCCCGGAGAACCCATACCCGGGCAGGGACGGGATCACCAGGTCGAACGCGGGACCGTCGATGCCGTGCGCCTGCGGGTCGGTCAGCAGTGGCACCAGCGGCAGGTACTCCACGAACGTGCTGGGCCAGCCGTGCGTCAGGATCAGCGGGATGCCCTGCCCGCGTGCGGCCGGTGCGTGGACGAAGTGGATGGCGACGCCGTCGATGGTCGTGCTCTCCTGCGGGAACGAATTCAGCCACGCCTGCTGGGTGGGCCAGTCGAAACCCTTTGCCCAATAGTCGAGCAGCGCCTTCAGGTACCCGATATCGGTCCCCTGCTCCCAGGTGACCCCCGGGATCGGCTCGGGCCACCGGGTCTGCTCGATGCGGGACTTCAGATCTGCGAGCACCCCGTCGGCGATTCTGATGGAGAACGCCATTCCAAGAGCGTAACGGCTAGCATGGCGCGATGCCGTCGCTGCCCTCGTTGTGGAGGGACCGAAACTTCAACATGTTCTGGTTCTCGCAGACCCTTTCGGTCGCGGGGGACTCGTTTTCGCTGATCGCCGTGCCTTTGCTGGTGCTTGACGCGACCGGTTCGGTGGTGCGGATGGGTTTGCTCACGGGCGTGTCGGGTGTGGCGGCGATCGTGTCGGGGTTCTTCGCGGGGGCGGTCGTGGACCGGGTGGACCGGCGCCGGCTGCTGATCGTGTGCGATGTAGGCCGGTTCTTGCTCTACGGCGCCATCCCGGTCACCTGGCTGGTGTTCTCGCCGCAGATCTGGGTCGTCTATGTGGCGGTGCCGCTGGCGGCCGCGCTCGGCATGGTCTTCCAGGTCGCGTATGTGACGGCGGTGCGGAACCTTGTCGACGGCGACCGGATCACGGAGGCGAACGGGCGGCTGTTCGCCAGCCAGGCGGCGGCCGGGATCGGTGGGATGCTCGCCGCGGGTGTGATCTCGGGCGCGTTCGGGCCGGCGGTGGCGATCGCGGTGGACGCCGTCACGTTCGGGATTTGCGCGCTGGGCCTCATGTTGGTGCGGCTGCGCCCCTCGGAGCGGGCGGCCGAGCCGCTGCACCCGTGGCGGGATTTCGTTGTGGGGGCGCGTTTCCTGCTGGGTCACCCGGTGCTGCGGGCGCTGACGATCCTGCTGTGTTTCTTTATTTTCTTTGACATCGGGTACACAGACATCCTTATTTTCTATGTGAAGGAGGAGCTGGGCCAGTCGGACCGCACCGTCGGATACATCATGGCGCTCGGAACGGCCGGGGTGGTGGCCGGTTCGCTCGCCGTGGCGCCGCTGCGCCGGCGGTTCGGGTTCGGGGCGAGCTGGATCGGCACGACCGTCATCGCGGGGATCGTGGTGGCCTGGCTCGGGTTCACCGCGAGCATCCCGTTCATCGCGCTGCTGGCGATGGCGAAGGTGTGCCTGACCACCATCGGCGGGATCAACTCGATGTCGCTGCGGCAGCAGGTCACGCCGGATCACCTGCTGGGCCGGGTGACGTCGACGTTCTGGACGGTGCAGCGGGCGTTGAGCCCGATCGGGGCGGCGGTGCTGACGGGGCTCACGGCGAGGTTCGGGGTGACGCAGGTGATGCTGCTGACCGGGGTGGTGC
This sequence comes from Candidatus Limnocylindrales bacterium, assembly GCA_036377915.1. Taxonomy (GTDB): domain Bacteria; phylum Actinomycetota; class Actinomycetes; order Mycobacteriales; family Micromonosporaceae; genus Allorhizocola. The sequence goes on along the minus strand of DASUXL010000195.1, from coordinate 72 downwards.
TCACGCTCGTGGGGGTGGCGGCGGCGTTCACTCAGGTACGGCTGGCACGCCCCGAACTGCTGGGTATGGATG
>DASUXL010000194.1:0-8294 GCA_036377915.1 Candidatus Limnocylindrales bacterium | reverse complement strand
GCCTCGGCGACCCGCGGGCCGGCCCCGACAAGCGCGTGCACACCCTGCTCGAGCAGGCTCGCGACCGCCGCCGCCTCGTCGCCTGCCGTGTCCGCCACGATCAGCTCGATCTGGCTCGCCCCGCCGTGGCCCCCGCCGCCGTGACCTCCGGCTGAGTTGAGCGCCTCGGCCCGGTACCCGATGCCGGTTTGAATCTGTTTTCCCAAGCGCGACAAGGGACCTGTCAGGTCGGCGAGCACCCCGACCCGCAGCGGCGCCATGGGCATTGCCCAAGCCCGGCGCGGCGGCAGGGTGGCACCGGCCGCCGCCAGCAAGGTCAAACCGCTGCCTAGCAGGGCCTTTCGGCGCGTAAATGTTGGCCTCATGTCACCACATTGGATCGGCTGCTCATCCGATTCAAGGCAAATGTCCGATTCATGACTCCATCATGATTGCGGGCTTGGGACTTGCATGTGTTGAAACGTTTCTATATCCTCAGCGAACCGGAAAGCGCTTTCCGTCCCCGTCCCGTACTAGAGAGGTCCCGGTATGACACCTCCCGTACCCAAACGCGGCAGGCGATTGTGGCGAACCGCGATCGTTGCCGCGCTGACCCTGGCCACCGCCGGAGGCGTGGCCGCCATCAACTCCAGCGGCGCCTCCGCCGCGACCGTCGACACCAACGCCTGGTATGTCTTCGTCTCCCGGCACAGCGGCAAGGTGGTCGATCTGTACAACTTGAGCACCGCCGATGGGGCGCCCATCGTCCAGTGGGCGCGCAACAACGGCAACCAGCAGCAGTGGCAGTTCGTCGACGCGGGTGGCGGCTACTACAAGGTGCGGTCCCGCCACAGCGGCAAGTTCCTCGAGATGCCCAACGCAACCGACGGCACCCAGCTTGTCCAGAACCCGGACAACGGCAGCACGCGCCAGCACTTCCGCCTGGCCGACTCGGACAGCGGCTACGCCCGGTTCATCAACCGGCACAGCAACAAGGCGCTGGACGTGTGGGAGTGGTCGACCGCCGACGGCGGCAGGATCGCTCAGTTCGCCGACCTCAACGGCTGGAACCAGCAGTGGCAGCTGGTCAACATGGGCGGTGGCGGCGGCACCACCCCACCACCCAGCGGCGGCACCAACCGGCTCGTCGGCTGGGCCACGCAGGGTGGCGGCACCACCGGCGGCGGCAGCGCCTCGACCGTCACGGTCAACAGCGCGTCCGCCCTGACCAGTGCGGTCTCCGGCACCAACGCGGCGGTCGTGCGGATCTCCGGCACGATCTCGTGCTCCGGCATGATCCGGGTGGGCTCGAACAAGAGCATCCTGGGTAACTCGGGTGCGACCATCGCGGGCTGCGGCCTCAACGTCTCCGAGGCGTCCAACGTCATCATCCGCAACATCTCGTTCCGCGACTGGGGCGATGACGCGATCAACGTGCAGTACTCGACCCGCGTCTGGATCGACCACAACAGTTTCTCGAACGGAAGCGACGGCGCGGTCGACGTCAAGCGGGCGTCGGACTTCGTGACCATCTCGTGGAACCGCATCTTCAATCACGACAAGTCGATGCTGCTCGGTCACGACGACGGCAACGCTTCGGAGGACCGCGGCCGCCTGCGCGTGACCTACCACCACAACTGGTTCGACGGTACCGGCCAGCGCCACCCGCGGGTGCGCTTCGGCAACCCGGTGCACGTCTACAACAACTACTACGCCGGAGTCAGCAGCTACGGCGTGGCCTCCACCGAGGGTGCCGGTGTGCTCGTCGAAGGCAACTACTTCGAGAACACAGAGGATCCCTACCACCTCGGCGAAGGCGACTCCGGGCCGGGCACGCTTGTGGCCCGCAACAACCACTTCGTGAACTCCGGCAGCGGCCAGACCGGCGGCAGCGTGGCGAGCATCCCCTACTCGTACACATTGGACACTGCCAGCAACGTGAGGTCGGTCGTCATAGGCTCCGGTGGTGCCGGAGCCGGCAAGATCACAGTTTAAAGATCGTGCGCCGGGGCGGGATAGACTGCCCGGACCGCTCCGGCGCATTCCTCGATCGGGGTCAGCGCGAGGTGGGCTGTGCGGCCGAACTTGTTGCGGCGCAGGCGATGTATCAGCGGGACGAGCACGCCTTGAAGCATCGGGTACTTGCGGGCAAGGAGCCGGCCGGCATGGCTGTACTCGGCGCCCTCAAGGAGCCGGGCCCGCATGCGGACTGCCGGACCGGTCGGTTTGCCCGACGAGGTACACGGGGCGATCTCCACCAGCGGGTTGTTCCGGATTCGTTTGATCTTGCCGCCCGTGCCCGGGCTGCGCACGTATGCCCGCTCGCCGTCGACCGCAACGCTGACCGGCGCGCCGACCGGCCTGCCGTCACGGCGGAAGCTGGTCAACCGGATCGTCTTCTGGCGCAGGAACGGTGCCAGCGCCGCAACCGTCGCGGTCGTGCTCACCTCACCGGCGACCCAGCCGAGCTGACGCATTCGCACCAGCACAGCCGCGAGGACGAGCACCGTGATTCCCGCCAGGATCCACGGGTCTCGGCCGTGCCCGCCGGTGCCGAGATCGACGATGTGGTTGACGGTGTGGGCGGTGCTAGACACGAAGAAACCGGCCAGCGCCACGGCGGCAGCGTCGGCCCAGGCGGCCGCGAGCAGAAGTGTCGTCCCGATCCCGATATTGAATGCGCCGATGTCGTGGATGAAATGCTGGTGGTACCCGAAGCCGGCGAAGTCGGCGAAGTCGGCGAATGAACGCGGCGACGCCAGCATCCACACGCCGGAGGCAAGCGTCAGTCCCTCGGTGGTCACCAGGACCGCGGTGGCGAAGATCCTGGACGCTGCCCGGTTGCCCGTCGCGCCGGCGCGATCCGGCGATTCCGTCTGTTGCATCTGTCGTCTCCTCCTCCTATCTCGGGTACCCAGGCGGTGTTGCCCGGTCCAGAAGGTGGACGAAACGGCCGGCGCAATATGTGACAGCCTCCAGGTCAGGTATCCACGGTCAGTTGGGTGCGCAGGGTGTCGAAGGCCCACCGTTCCCACTTGTCGGTGTGCCAGCCTCGCTCCCGCACCAGCAGCAGATACAGCTCCGGGCTGAGCAGTCCAAATAGGATGTCGGCTGCTTCGTCTGCGGACACGGTGGCGCGGGCGCCGGGTTTGCGCATCAGCGCTTGAGCGGCTGCCCGGCTGACGACATAGCGTGGGTCCTGCGCCTGCGGCCACATCTGGGCGATGGCGGGATCCATGGCTGCGGCGGTGGCCAGGACCTTGGTGAGGTCGGCGACTCGGCGCAGGATGGCGTGCGTGCCCTTGATGTGGGCTCGCAGGTGCTCGGTGGCGGTCTTGGTGGCCAGCGCGTCGGTGAACCAGCTGCGTTGCATGGTGGTGGTGGGCTGGTCGTCGCCGGCGATGCCGGTGTCGACCACTTCTTTGAGCAGGTTGCGCTTGTTGCCGAAGACGAAGTAGATGGTCTGCGGGGCGACGCCGGCCTCGGCCGCGATCTCGGCGAGGTTTGTCGTGCCATACCCGTTTCGCACAAAGAGGGTGTGCGCCGCTTCGATGATGCGGCGGCGGGTCTGCAGCGCCTTCTGTGACCGCTGACTCATCTTGTTGCCGTTCGTCATGGCTAGAGCTTAACTCTAGATAAGCAAACTAGAGCTGAACTCTAGAGAGGAAATCTAGTCATGGCGGTCATCCGTACCACCCACTTCACCGCAGCAGCCGACCTCGAGGAGATGCTGCGCCGCCGCGCGAAGCTGATCGACGTCCTGCGCGCCTCCTACGCGGGCTTGACCGAAGCACGCATGACCCGGCAAGCGGACGGCACCTATGCCGATGCCTGGCGCTGGGAGTCCGCGGATCTCATGCAGGCCGCCGTGGCTGCCGGACCAACCCTTCCCGAGGCCACCGCGGCGTTCGCCGTCGTCACCGACGCGACCGTGACCGTGGCCGAAATCGTCGACGAACGATAGATGGGGCGACGTCGTCAGCGTCATCGCCATCGACGAACGTTTCGGCGACGACTGCCTGCAAAGCTTGGCCGACTTCAGCCACGTCGAGCTGCTTTTCCACTTCGACCGGCGGGAACCCAAAGCTCTCGCGGCCGGGACGACTTTCCAAAGGTGGGTGTGTTCGCCGATCGTGGGCCACGCAGGCCCAACCGAATCGTCTCGGTCGACAAGCGCGAGCTGACCGTAGTCGGCCCGGGAACACTTTAACTAGTGGCCGCCACATCACATCCTGTGGCGGCCGCTGGACCACTCCCAACGCAAGGGCGTCGCTTCAGCACACCGCTGCCGGACACGGACGACGACGGCCTGCGCGGGCTTGACCTGGCGGACCCGGACGGACGGCCCGGGCCCGCCTGGGCCGTCTTAACCTTCGGCAGCTCCGGGGCGGGCGGCAAGGCCAACGGCGCCGATCCCGGCGAGCGCACAGATCTCGTCGTTGTCGCCGATGTCGCCGGAGATGCCGACCGCTCCGATCACCTCCGCGTTCGCGCCGAGGATCAGGACGCCGCCGGGTGAGGGGATCATCCGTCCGCCGGTGGCGGCGGATGCGGCCGTGACGAAGGCCGGGGAACTTTGCGCCCGCCCCGCCAGCTCCCGCGTGCCGAAGCCCATGCCCAACGCACCCCACGCCTTCGCATTGGCCAGATGGAACCGCGCGAAACCCGCGCCGTCCTCGCGCTGGAAGGCGATGAGGTGGCCACCGGAATCCAGCACCGCGATGGCCAGTGGGGCGAAGTTCCTTGCCCGGCCTTCGGCGATCGCCGCGTTGATGATCGTGTTGGCTTGCTCGAGCGTCAACATTGTCTCTCCCCGTTCTCCGTCGCCAGCAGCGAAAGGATACCGGTTGTGTGAGACTTTCCCGGCTCGCGCGTCTGTATTGGACGGCGAGCACGGGAGGGGAGGACGGCCTCGTGGATTTTCCGCAGGCGTGATGCGGCGCGCCCAAGGGTGGTCCTTGACCGGCACGTCACCGCCGTTCGACGACGTCTACCGTGATTATGCGGCCACCGTTTACCGGTACTGCCTGTCCCAGGTGGGCAACCAGCACGACGCCGAGGACCTGGCGTCGGAGGTCTTCGTCTCGGCTTTCCGCGACTATGAGCGGACCCGGCCGGACGCCACGCTGCCGTGGTTGCTGCGCATCGCCCGCAACGCGGTCATCGACCACTACCGGCGTCGGGCTCGCCGGGGCAGCGTGCTCGCCCGGTTCCTGGGCCGGGTCAGCGAGGTCGACCTCGACGCCGACGTGGAGGCGGAGGTGGTGCTGCGCTCGGAGATCCAGGCGGTGCTCGCGGCGATGGGGCGGCTGCGCGAGCGGGACCGTGAGCTCGTCGGCATGCGGATCGCGGCCGGGCTGTCCTTCGGCGAGATCGGCCGGGTGCTGCGCATCTCCGAGCACGCGGCAACCGTCGCCACACACCGTGCGCTGCAACGGCTTCGCGCCATAGTGGAGGTGCGGCCATGAGCATCAACGCCGACCGGATGAAGGCGCCGTATGTAGGGGCGCGGCCATGAGCATCGACGCCAGCCGGATGAGGGCGCGGCTATGAGTTTCGACCCGGACCGGATGGGGGCGCGGCTATGAGTTTCGACCCGGACCGGATGAGGGCGCTGTTCGAGGAGGTTCCGGCGCCGGACGGCATTGACCGCTGGCGGGTGGCCACGCCGGCGCGTGGCGGCGGGCCCCGTCCCCGGACGGCGGTGTTGACGGCGGCCGGGGCGACCCTGCTGGTCACTTCACTCACCGTGGGTTTGATTTCCTTTGGGGGTACCCAAAAAGAAGTCACCGTGCCCCCGGCAATCATTGAGCCTTCCCAGGTTTCCCCTTCCCCGCTTGCGCAATCCCCCGTCCCCTCTCCCACGCCGTCGCCCGCCACCCCGCCGTCCACCGGATCACCCACCCACTCGGCCCCCTCACCCACGCGGAGCGTGCATAGCGGCGACCTCAGGATCACTACCGCAGGCGCGCTGATCAGCGACCTTCACGTCACCGGCACCATCGTCGTCGAGGCGCCGAACGTGACGCTGCGCCGGGTAAGGGTGGCCCGCGAACGCGACGGATACTGGGCGGTGCGACAGCTTTCGAGCGCACGGAACCTGACCATCGAGACCAGCGAGATCGGCGGCGACGGCCGGCACAGCGTCCAACATGGAATAGCGCAGGAGGCGGACGGGCTGACCGTGCGGGACACGGTGGTGCGGGCGGTCGAGATGGGCATCACCGTGCTGACCCGCGCGACGGTCGAGCGGACCCGGATCGTGGACCTGCTGCCGAGCGACAGCGGGTTCGGGCTGGTGTGCCACGGCGGCGGGCAAATCACCGCGCGGGACAACACGATTATCGTGCCGCCGCAGGCGAATGCGGCGATCGCCCTGTTCGCCGACCGGCCGATCAGCGGGGTGCGGATCTCCGGCAACCTGCTCGGCGGCGGGCGTTCCACGCTGCACGCGGGCGGGCCGCAGGAGGTGGAGGTCACCGGCAACAGGTTCCGCCGGCAGAGCGAGCCGGTGCGGTGGGACACCAGCGCTCCGAAGGTGTGGTCGGGCAACACCTGGGAGGACAACGGGGCGCCGCTTTCACTGTGAGATTCGAGCGCGTGAAGCGTCTTGTTTGACATGAAAAGTCGTACCTTGCTGCTTGCGGCGGCCATGGGGTTCGTGACCCTTACCGGCGGCACGCTGGTGACCGTGATGCACATGGCGAACGCCGCCGCGGTCGAAGGCCCACTCGGGCTGTACTACTCCACGGCACCGGATCGCTCGGGATTGGTACCCCTGAACAGGGCCACGGTTCGAGGAGACATCTACGTGTCGGTCGACGGCGATGTCACCGGGGTCACGAGCGTCACCTTCTGGCAGGACAACCCGCTGGGCAGCCCGGTCCGCTCGGAAGTCACCTACCCCTACGACTTCGCCGGCGGCGCCGCCGACGGGTCGGCCAGCGCGTGGAGCACCAACACCGTCCAGGACGGAGAGCACGTAATCCTCATCCAGGTCGACAAGGCCGATGGGACGCAACAGAATCTGTTCGCCCGCTTCGCGGTGGCCAACACCGTCACCCCTTCTCCGTCGCCGTCGGCCTCGCCCTCGCCGTCGGCCTCGCCTCCGGCCTCGCCCACACCGTCACCGTCGTCTCCCCCCGGTGGCGGGAGCTGTGCCCTGCCGAAGCACCCCACACCCGCCTGCACCGGCGTACCCGCCGGCACCACCCTGACCACCATCAACGGCGACGTGAACACATCCACCACGGGGCAGGTCATCGAGAACAAGCGCATCACCGGCAGTATCATCGTCACCGCCGCGAATGTGCAGATCCGCCGGAGCGAGATCCACGGCGAGGTCAAGGTGGCCGAGAACGGCATCGCCTCATTCAGCCTTACCGACAGCACGGTCGGGCCGCCGTCGGGGTGCAACGGGCAGGCGGCGGTCGGCGACCACAGCTACACCGCCACCAGGGTGCGCATCCGCAACTTCTCCGACGGGTTCCGCAACTCCGGCAACAACATCCTGATCCAGGACTCCTATGTTCACCTTTGCTCCGTGCCCGGCGGCCACGGCGACGGGATCCAGGGGTACCTGGGCGGCGCCAACGTCGTGGTCCGGCACAACACGATCGACCAGCGCGACCAGGAGGAGGCGACCTCTCCGGTGTTCTGGGCCGACGAGTCCCTAGGGTCGGTGCTGGAGAACAACCTGCTGATGGGCGGCGGCTACACCGTGCGGCTCTACGGGAGCGGCTACACGTTCCGCGGCAACAAGGTGGTCAACGGCGCGTGGGCGTTCGGGGCCGTCGACAGCGACTGCCCCGGCATCTCCTGGGCGGACAACCACCTGGTCACCATCGACGCCAACTACACGATCACCTCCACGGTCGGCGTGCTCAACTGCGCCGGCTGATACGGCCGGACGGGTCGCGGGTTGGCTAGCATCGGACCCGATGCGCGCCAACCTGCACCTGCACCTGACCGGATCCATGCGCCCGGCCACGCTCGCCGAGCTCACCGGCTCCTACGGCCTCCCGCTTCCGGAACCACTTGCGCCGCAAGCTGTTCACGCGTGGGAGGCGTTCCAGGAGCGCTATGACGCCGCGCGGGCGGCGCTGCGCACGCCGCAGGAGGTGGCCCGCGTGGTCGCCGAGGCGATCGAGGACGACGAACGCTGCGGCGCCTCCTGGACCGAGATCCAGGTGGACCCGACATCGCTGGCGCCGGTGCTCGGCGGGCTGGAGGCGGTGGTCGAGGCGGTCCTGGGCGGGGTGTCGCCCGGGCGCCAGGCGAGCGTCATCCTAGCGTCGAGCTGGGCGCGGTCGCCC
>DASUXL010000193.1:0-58548 GCA_036377915.1 Candidatus Limnocylindrales bacterium | reverse complement strand
TTCCTTCGGATAGCAGGCAACGACCTCGGACGGGCGAGCTTGCTCTACGAGTGGGACGTCATGTTGCGTGATGCGCTCCGTCCTGAATTGGAGTGCGCGGAGGTCATGCTCCGCAATGCCTACCACTCGACGCTCGAGAAGCTAAGGCAGGGGCAGCCTCCATGGCTTTGCGATCCGACTTTGCCGGTCTTCGAGATCCTCCTGCGACGCCGCGATGGAATCTATGCTGATCTGTTGGCTGGCCGAATCTCCGCGGGCGAGGCCGTCAACCGGCTGCCGTTCGGCTTCTGGCAGCAGCTGACGGCGAGCCGGTTGGAGAAAAGTCTCTGGGTCCCCTTCCTCCATCACGCCTTCGCGCCCCGCACCGATCGCGCGCGAGTCCATCGTGCAGTGGAACAGACGGTGCGGTTGCGTAACCGCGTGCACCACTACGAGCCGGTGTTCGATCAGCCTCTGAGAAGCATGTATGCCGACATGCTTTGGCTGTTTGACCTGGTCTGCCCGCCGCTCGGTCAAGTCCGGCGGGCGATGACCCACGTGCCCAAGCTCCTAGATCGACTTGACGATGCGGAGTAGTCACATGCCGATGATTGAAATCGATCAAGAGACGGATCAGTATCTGGAGTTTGCCGCGCGAGTCGCTGGAATGGACAAGGGCCAAGTCGTGGCGCAACTTGTACACCTGGCGAAAGCGAGTACCAACGGCGGCGACAAACCCGGCACAGCCAAGGCTGCGGTCCTTATCCACGCGGTCTACGAAGGTCATCGCACGCACGCGCAATACATCAGGGGTGTCGGGCGTATCGAGATCACCGACGGACCGCTCGCCGGTCAGGCGTTCAAAACTCCGAGCGAGGCGGCGAAGGCCGTCGTCAGCCACCACAACCCCGATGTGACCGCGAACCGCAACGGGTGGACCTTCTGGCTGGTCACAGACGGCGGCGCTCCGCTTCAAACCATCAGATACGACGACATCTAACCACGGAGCAGAGCATGCGAGTCGTGTCCTTTATGAACTACAAAGGTGGGGTCGGCAAGACTACGATCGCGGCCAACCTGGGCGCGGGTTTGGCCAAGCGCGGTCACCGCGTGCTGATGCTCGACCTTGATCCCCAGACAAACCTTACCTTCAGCTTTTACTCCATCCCCGACTGGGAGTTACAGGTCACCTCTAACCGATCCATCAAGAGGTGGTTCGACGCGCAGATCTCCAACCCCGGCAGGGTTCCACGGTTGTCCGAACTGGTCACCACTCCACACGCCAATTCACTCATCGGGCCGGACGGTCGGCTCGACCTCATCTCCTCGGACCTTCGCCTGTTGGACATCGATATGCGCCTGGCCGCCAAGCTTCACTCGGCCGACGCACAGATGACAAGAGTGCAACACGTGCGCATGCATCGGATGCTGGCGGACGCATTGGAGGACGAAGACATTACACGATACGACTATGTGCTGATCGATTGTGCACCGGACTTCGGTGTCGTCACGCGAATCGCGATGGTGGCCAGCGACTTCCTCCTAGTCCCGGCGAAGCCTGACCGCCTGTCCACCATGGGAATCAGCCACTTCGTCGGCAGTCTGCGTGAATTGGTCCGCGAGCAGAACAGCCTTGGCGCCGGCGTGCCAAAGATCAATCCGCGGTTTCTTGGTGTCGTCTTCACAATGATCCAGGTTTACGGTGGACAGCCGACATACGCGCAGCAGAAAATAATCGAGCGAACCGCCAGGGCGAAGGAGCTACCCGTATTCGAGTCGATGCTGCGCAACGCAAACCGGGCAGCGCTCGCGTCCACAGAGTCTGGTATCCCAGCCGTACTCGGGTCCGATGCCGAGATTGTTGCTGAGCTGAACGCGTTGACCAAGGAATTTATCGAGCGAGTGGAAAGCATGACATGAGCGTTCTACGACAGAAAGCACTGAAGCTGTTCGAGGAGTTCCTGGCGCAGAGCGAGGAGAGCGAGGTCCGCGACTTCGTCAACGGCAGAGCTTGGCTTGGGTACACGGACCGCAATCAGACTTTGGAAAGCCTGCGGGAGATGGACATCAAGGACGCCTACGCATTCCTCGCCAAACCCAACTCATCGGCGCTCAAAGACGCGCTGGCGCCTCCACGTCTGCGGAAGGGCTCGACGGCAACAGCAGTCCCCAAACTCAAGGCGGACAAAATAGACCACATTCTGCGGTTGACATTCGGGAAGACGTATCGGCCACCGCCGAAGCCCAAGGCGCCCAGGAAAACCTCACGTAAGCCCATCGACAGCGATAAGGTCATTCGTGAGCTATCGGCCATCTCATCGCCGGAAGAGGCGAAAGCACGCATCAGGCCCTTACTCGTGCCCGACCTGAAGGCAGTCGCGAGCCGCCTTCGCATTCCAGTAGGCGGCCAGAGGAAGCCGCAGCTGATCAGCGACATAGTCGACTTCTGTATCGGTGCTCGGGCCGAACATCGGCATTACACCGAGCGGTAGCCGAACGGCGTACGCCAACAGGGTCTTTCGCCATGAACTGGTCGCCCGACTGTTAGCGCTTGTCCCGGCCAGCGTGACAACAATTACGCCCCAGTCCAGACCTTGGCGACGGCGTCGGCGACGGTGGCGGCTTGGGCGCGGCCGGCTCGGGCCGAGGCTGCGCGGCGGGCCGGGTCGAGGACGTTGCGGCCGATGGCTTGGCGGGCGGCGGGATCGGGGGTGATGAGTGCCACCTCGGCGCCGGCCGCGCGCAGTGCGGCGGCTTGGCCGGGCGCGCCCGGGATGCCACGCCCGCCGAAGGTGGTGGGGGCGATGATGACGACGCGGGAGCAGCCGGAGGCGAGGTCGGCGTTGGTGGGCGAGCGCATGCCGCCGTCGATCCAGGGCCGGCCGTCGATGGTGACCGGCGGCCACACGCCGGGCACGGCGCAGCTCGCCCCGACAGCGTCCGATATGGACGCTCCGCTTGACCTGTCGAAGGCACGGAACTCGCCGGTCGTGGCGTCGACGGCGGTGACGAGCAGGCGGCGCTCGGGCCACTCGGTCACGCCGAGACGGTCGGCGATCACCTGCCGCCGCTCCTCCGCCGAGATCGTCTTGGTGGCAAGCGCCAACCGTCCCATCCGGACACCGAAGGACTGCGCGTCGCGGGAGCGCAGCATCGCCAAGGCGTAGCGGGCGAACAGCGGCGCGCCCATGCGGGCCGCGATCTCGCCGCTGGGCGGGGCGAGCTGCCGCTGATAGCGCGCCTCCAGATCCTCCCCGGCGGCGACGAAAGTGCCGACGATGGAGCCGGCCGAGGTGCCGATCACCAGGTCGGCGGAGGCCAGGTCCACCCCTGCGTCGGCGAGCCCGGCCAGGATGCCCAACTCCCAAGCGACGCCGGTCACTCCGCCGCCGCCCAATACCAAAGCCGTCTCAGCCATGCTGCAAGACTGCCCGAATAGGACGCCTGAGACAACGGGAGTGGGGATGGGACTGGTTCTGGTGACCGGGGCGACGGGCATGCTCGGCAGGGCGGTCGTGCCGGAGCTTCAGCGGATCGGCATGCGGGTGAGGGCGACAAGCCGCAGTCCGCGCGTGGCGAGCGAGGGCGGCCCCGAGTGGGTGGTCGCGGATTTCACCACCGGCGAAGGGGTCGAGCGGGCGGTCGAGGGGGTCGAGACCGTGGTGCACCTTGCGGCCGCGCCCTACAAGGGGCGGTACACGGAGAAGGTGGAGGTCGACGGGACGAAACGCCTCCTGGACGCCACCGATGCCCACGTCGTCTACGTCTCCATCGTCGGCGTGGACCGGGTGCCGTGGGGATACTTCAGGACGAAGCTGAAGGCCGAGGAGCTGCTCAGGGGCAGGGCATCGATCATCCGGTCGACCCAGTTCTTCCCGTTCGTCGACCGGGCTTTGCGGTTCATGGCCAAGACCGGCGTCATGGTGATGGACCCCGGCATCCGCGCCCAGCCGGTCGACGTCGACGACGTCGCGCGGCGCCTCGGCGAACGCATCGCGCAGGGTCCTAGCGGGACCATCGAGGAGTTCGGCGGGCCGCAGGTGCTGGCGACGGACGAGGCGATGCGGCATTGGTTGTCCGCCAACGGAAAGCGCCGCCCGATCCTGCGCCTGCGGATGCCCGGCAAGCTGGGTGCGGCGTTCCGGTCGGGGGCGTTGACGACCACCGCCCAGCCCGCCGGGACCAAAACCTGGTGGGAGTTTCTGACGACCTGAGTTAGACTCCCAAACATGTCTTGGGGAGTGGAGGACGAGGACCGCTACCGCGCGCAGCTGCGCGCACTTGCCCACCCCGTGCGGTTGCGCGTCCTGTCGCTGCTGACCAGCGCCGAGCTGACCGCGGCCGAGGTCGCCCGGGAGCTTGACCTCACCCACGCCAACGCCAGCTACCACCTGCGCCAGCTGCACGCGGCAGGCTACATCGAGGTCGCCGGGCAGGAGCGCATCCACGGTGGCATCGCCAAGCGTTACCGCTACGACATCGAGAGCGACCTGAACCGGCCCGACGTCCCACCGCGCGACAACGACACCACCCTGCACCGGCTCGTCTTCGCCGCGATGGCCTCGGAGCTGACCCGGCGCTCCGCCCTCATGCGGCGCAGCACGCGCAACCACCTCACCGACGCCGAACTGTGGGTCGACCCCGAGGTGTGGATGGGGATCCGGGACCGGGTCAGCGACGCATCCGACGAACTGCACCGCGCGGCGAAGCCGCCCCGTACCCCCGGATGTTTAAGAGTGAACGCCCAGATGGCCCTCTTCGAAATGGAGCCCGGCACGTGAATCCCCTCAAGTTTCCGGCCTTCCGCTATCTGGCCGCGGGTCGTCTGATCACCATGCTCGGCAACTCGGTGGCGCCGATCGCGCTCGCCTTCGCCGTGCTCGACCTGACCGGTTCCGCCTCCGACCTGGGCCTCGTCGTCGGCGCCCGGTCGCTGATGAACGTGGTCTTCCTGCTCGTGGGCGGCGTCGTCGCCGACCGCTTCCCGCGCCAGCGGGTCATCGTGATCGCGGGCATCGTCGCGGCGGTGACCCAGGCGACGGTCGCCACGATGGTGCTGACCGGCTCGGCCACCATCGGCACGCTCATCGCCCTGTCCGCAATCAACGGCACCGCAACGGCTTTCGCCTTTCCCGCCTCCGCCGCCCTGGTGCCGCAGACGGTCCCGGTCGACATGCTCCAGCAGGCCAACGCAATCAACCGGTTGGGCATGAACGCGGCGATGATCGCGGGTGCCGCGCTGGGCGGCATCCTGGTCGCGGCGGTCGGGCCGGGGTGGGGGCTTGCCGTGGACGCGGCGACCTTTGCCTTGGCTTCGCTCATTTTTTCATGGGTACGGGTAAGCGCCGCCACCAAGCCCAAAGCCGCCCCCGCTCTCAACCCCCTGCGGGATCTGCACGAGGGCTGGCGCGAGTTCACCGGCCGGCAGTGGCTGTGGTCGGTCGTCCTGGGCTTCATGATCATGAACTGTGCGCACGCCGCCGCGATCGGCGTGCTCGGCCCGGTCGTCGCCGACGAGACCATCGGCCGCCGCGCCTGGGGTTTCGTGCTCGCCGCCGAGACCGTCGGGATGGTGGTCGGAGCCGTTGTGGCCCTTCGTCTCCGGGTCAACCGGTTCCTGCGCCTCGGTGTCATCTGCATGCTGGGCGAGGTGCCTTTGTTCATCGCCATGGCGTGGGAGCCGAGCGTGGTGGTGCTCATGCCGGCCGCGCTGCTGGCCGGCGTGGCGGTGGAGCAGTTCGGCATCGCGTGGGAGTCGACGATGCAGACCTATGTTCCCGAGGACAAGCTGGCCCGGGTCTACTCCTACGATGCGCTCGGTTCGTTCCTGGCGATCCCGCTCGGCCAGGTCCTCGCCGGACCGGCCGCCCTGGCCTGGGGCACGGACGCGACGCTCATCGGCGCGGGGGTGGTCAGCGTCGTCGCGGTGGCGTTCATGCTCGCGTTTCCCGAGGTGCGGAACCTTCCGGCCCGCACCTCGGGACCAGGACCATCAGAACTTGACGAGCGCGTTGCCGAAGAAGAACTCCGAGACGAAGTTGATGAAGAAGAAGCCAAAGAAAAGCACGTTCACAATTAGCAGCACGTAGTGCCAGGGGCGGGGCCGTGCCGCCTTGGGCAGCCGCATGTTGAGATAGATCAACAGGAACGGGAAGATCAGCGCGCCCAGGTTGGACATGTTCGCCGACCACCGCACCAGCGCGGTCGGCAGCGCGAAGTGCAGCACGATCGAGATGATCACCAGCAGCACGAGCATGAACGGGTAGTAGAACCGCCGCGGGTCACCGTCGATGAGCGCGCGCAGGCGCGGGCTGTTGGCGTGGGCGGCGTCGGTGGTGACCCGGACCATGCCCTCAAAGATGCCGAGCTGCGTGCTGAACAGGATCAGCACCCCGATGACGAGCGCAAGGTAGAACATGCCCTTGCCATACTCGTCTCCGAGCGCGGACGCCACGAACGTGGGCACGGTTGCGTCGGTGGGTTTCTGGCCGGATAGCTCCACCGCCCGCGCCATCAGGATCGTGGGCAGCAGCATGCCGAGCATGGCGCCGATGAAGAAGATGCCCCACTGATCCATCATAAGTAAGCGGTACCAACGCTTCCAGCGGGCCGCGTTCTCCGGCGTGTCGCCGAACGTGACGCCGTTGTCCCGCAGCGAATGTCCCGTGGAGCTACGCAACCCGCCGATGAAACCGGTGCGGTAGCCCATGCCGTAGCCCTTGTCGCGGTAGTGACCCATCACGTACCAGTTGAGGCCGGACGCGAGAGCGGTGAAACCGGCAAGGCCACCGAGAGTTGTCGCGGTGATGCCGGCCGGCGGTGCTGCCGGCGTGAAGAACCCGCGGATACCCTCCCACCACAACTCGAACGGCACCACGAACAGGTCCACAACGAGCAGGAAGACCAGGATCGAGCCGACCATCATCCAGTTCGCCAGTTCCATCGAGCGGCTGATCCGCTTGGCGAACAGGGTCAGCAGGAACACCAGGACCAGCAGCGCGATCGCCCACAGGCGCGGCTCCTCGGCCCCCCGGGGCGCGATCGTCCCGTGCACGAGCGCATACACGCCCTGCCCCGCCGAGGCGGCCCAGCCGCCGGCGATGAACGCGAAGATGACGACGAAGACCCCGAGCGGGGCCCAAAGCATGAAGCCCGGGGGCACGCGCCCCCAGCCGACGATCGGCGCCTCGCCGGTCGCCATGACATAACGCGAGATTTCAACGTTGTAGAACGTCTGCAGGATGGCGGAGACGAGGATGACCCATCCCACGCCGACGAATCCGTATGTCCCCACCGCCTGCGGCCCGAGAAGCCACTCGCCGCTGCCGATGGAGATGCCCAGCGCGATAAGGCTGGGGCCGAGCGCGTACATGAACAGCTGGCGTATGCCCAACCGGGATACCTTGAAGACCTCCTCCGGTTCGGGCAGGTCCTCGACGGCCAGCGGCGGGCGGCTGACGCCAAGTTGGTGGGTGCGTGCATCAACTGGATCTGTGACTACCTTATCCATGAGCACCTCCTCAAAGAGATCCCCCCGGCAGAACCATGGTGATCCCTGTGAAGGTGCTGAATCAAGCGGAGGCCGTAACTATTTGGATATTTGGTCCCGGCGGTACTTGCGATCATGTGGTGCACTGGGTTGGTGTCGTCGCGTCAACGGATTGGCATCGTCGTGGTGGCGATGATCGTCGGCGTCGCCGCGGCAGGTGCGTATGTGGGTGCCCGCTGGTGGCATCAGCGGGCGCCGTATGACCCGGCGGTGCTGGCGGCGTCGGCGACCCTCGAGTTTGTGACCTACGACGTCGCGCAGGCGGCAATGGACGAGGGGATCCACGCAGCGGTCCCTCAGCCCGGTCGCCAGCACGTATTGGGGCGGGTGACCTGGCGCAAGCCGCCGAAACCGCTTGCCGGTGGCTGGTTTGAAATCCTCGTGATCGATCAGCGGACCCATACCAAGCCGGTGTCGTTCAGCGTCTCCTCGCCGCGGGTTGACGCCGTGTCGATAGGCAGCGATTTCGTGCTTTACGACGTCGAGCGCAAATATGCGTGGCTGCGTGGCGCCGGCCCCATCCAGGTGGGCGACAGCTGGCGGGACAACGGGGATTCACTATCGGTCTCTGACGAGGCAGCATCTCCGGTGACGTTCGTAGCGCTGTTCCCGGTCGCGCCCGAGCATTCGCCGCCGGGCGGGCTCGGGTGGGCAACGGCTCCGGTCGCCGTCTCCGATCTGCTGGTGGCGATGGTCCACATCGGACCCGATCGGCAGGTCTACTGGGCTCAGCGGCTGCTGTGAGAGCTGGGCACCCGCGGCAAGGTCGGAGCTTCGCCGCGGCGGCGCCTGCGACGGTCGTGCACCATCTTGGTGAGGAAGCCGATGGCCGCCGCGAGCACGCCGATATCGTCAAGGTAGACCGGGTCGGGCAGTAGGTCGACCGGGAAGATGGTGTAGAGCAGCGCGCCGTAGAAGGCGACCTTGCCGCGGGTGCCCAGCTCTCCCAGCATCCGCTTGGTGGCCAACAGGCGCATCGCGAACTTGACCGCGAACACCAGCGTCACCAGGGCGAACAGTCCAATCCCGACCAGCAGCAGCACGGTCCATGTATCACGCGACATCCGGTGAACTTACCCACCGTTGTTGAACGCGAACCCATGACGGGTGGTGCTAGCCTCACGGCCGGGACGGTGGCTGGCGTCAGTGCTTTCACACGGTCGGCTGCGACATGCTCTGTCCATGTCGAATATGGATATTCGGGTCGTGAGCCGGCGTTCTGTACTCAGTGCCGCCGCCGCTGCTGCTGCCGCTGTGGCGGGGGCCGGGTTGGTGTCGCCGTCGGCGGCGCAGGCAGGTTATGGATCGGGCACTAGGCCGGTGGACGAGGACTCGATTGATGCAATCGCGTCGCGCATGGACCGCGAGCTGATCGAGCTGCGCCGGGACATACACCTGCACCCCGAACTCTCGGGTGAGGAGCGCCGCACGGCCGGTCTCGTGGCGCGGCGACTCCGGGCGGCCGGACTTGACGTGACCACGGGAGTCGGCGGGTACGGGGTGGTGGGAGTCCTCAAAGGCGCCTTGCCTGGCCGGACCGTCGCGTACCGGGCGGACATGGACGCGACGACGGGGAGCGCGGGACAGACGGCTCACCTGTGCGGACACGACCTGCACACCACTGTGGGCGTAGGGGTCGCGCAGGTCCTGGCACGGCTGCGGCACCGGCTCAGAGGCACGGTGGTGTTCGTCTTCCAGCCGGCGGAGGAGAGCCTCGCCGGCGCGGCCGCGATGATCGAGGCCGGAGTCCTCGACACCGGGCTGGCCGAAATCCACGCACTGCATTGCGGCCCGTTCCCGGTCGGGCAGTTCGCTGTCATGCCCGGTTTCGGCCTTGCCGGCCTTGACCGCGCCACGATCACGGTCGTGGGTCCGCAGGCGCTGGCTCGCGCGCAGCGGCTCGCCACGGAGATCGGCGCGCTCGGCACCGTGTCCCGGCCCGCCAGCCGCGAGGACTACGAACGCCTTGTGGCCGATCTACAGATCCCGGACGGCCCGCTGGCCGAGTTTGTCTTCATAGGCGCGCAAGCGGCCGGCGCAGACGAGCGAGCCGAGGTCCGGGTGTCCTACCGCTGCTGGCCTGAGGACCGGTACACCGCGATCCGTGCGGACATCCAGCGCCTGGCGACGTCAATCGCCGGCACGACAGCGGTCTTTGCCGGCGACCCGTTCCCGGCGATGGTCTGCCCGGAGCGGGAAGGCATGGCGCTCAAGCGATACCTGCAGCGCACGATCGGCCGCGACCGGGTCCTCCGGCTGCATGCTTCGATCCCGTTCAACGGTGAGGATTTCGCGCTGTTCCTCAACCGGGTTCCCGGTACCTTCACCTTCCTTGGCGTCCGGGCGCCCGGGGCCGGTATCGAAACCAGCTCACCGCACCTGGATTCGTTCACGCCGGATGAACGGGCCATCGGCCACGGCGTGCGCGCAATGGCGGGCTGGCTGGCCACCCGCGCCCGCACCTAAGGCGCTGCGCGGTGGCACAGCGTGCCACCGCGCGCACGGCCGGCTTCAGGCTTCGATACTCCAGCAGGTGTTGCACTCCGGTTGCACCGCAATGCTGCTCAGCTCGGCCGTCACCTTCGTGGTGGCAGGGTCGAGGCTGGTGACCGTCACCGCCCCGGCGGCGTCGCTTGAAACGAGGGCGCACGAGAGCCGGGTCTCCGGGTCGGGCATGAGGCACAGGCCGAGCTGCTGCTGCGTGGTGACCGCCACCGAAAGGGTGAAGGCCGTCGTGCCCGACGCCGCATAGCCTCCGAGCATGCCGTCGGGCACCAGGGCCTGAGTGGTCCCGGGCGCGAAGACGGCGACGGCGAAGCGGAACTCGTTGCCGGCGGAGCAGGCAAGGGTGCCGGGCATCTCGACCCGGATGGCGAAACCGTCAACGTCCTCGTAGTCCGCGGCCGCGAGGTTAAGCGTGCCCGACCCGCACGGGTAGGTGAGCCATTCGTCCAATGTGGTCGACGACGCGGTGGGCGCGGCCACCACCTGGGTCACCAGAGCAACGAACATCGATAGCAGGGTGGTAAACACTTGCCCTTCTCCCGTCTTAGGACCGCGGCCGGATCTGCCGGGTGATGGAAAGGTCGGTGATCTCCTCGTCCTTGGCCAGCAACATGGCCTTGCTGAGGATGACGGCGAGTGTCCTGTCGCCCTCGAACGGCAGGAACAGCCCGCCGGTGCCGGCCTCGGGCGACCCCGGCGTCTGCGTCGGCACGATGCACAGGTACTCGTCGTTGGGCTCCATCAGGATGTTGCCCGAGCCGAGGTGGATTTTGTAGGTGCGCAGTTCGCCGCGGACCTTGAGGAACCTGCCGCTGATGGTGGCGCGGTCGGCGATGGCCAGCCGGGGCAGCAGCCGGGTGAGCAGATCCCGCCGAGTCTGAGCCGTCTCGCTCAGCTCGCCGAAACTGTAGTCGTGCCAGTACTCCCGGAACCTGCCCTCCGGGCCGCCGTCCTGCCAGGTCGGGTCGTTGCCGACGGAGGCGACGCCGACGAACAGGTCGATGTCGCGCAGCACCTCGCTGAGCACCAGCGGCGGGATGTCTTGCAGAGCAAGCGGTTCGGCCCGCCGCCCTGCGGTCCGGTAGGGGCCGCCGCCGGCGTGGGCCCAGTTCTGCGGGGCGCCGGTCGGGTAGAACCGCACCTGGTCGGTGGCGATGCGCAGGTACGAGCCGGACTCGGTGGCGTCGGTGCTGTAGTCGTCGCCGATCCCCTCCACCCAGAACTCGGCCCGCAGGCCCCAGCGCGGCAGCTCGCGGCTGGCGGGCGGGTACTCGTCGTCGACCATCAGGCGCAGCTTGTTGCGCCAGCCCCGGACCGCGGCGAGGGCGTGGAACTGGTGCTGGCGAAGGATGTGCGCGGCGAAGCGGTTGGAGTAGACGCCCGTGGCGCGCTCGGCGTCGGTCAGCACATAGACCTCGCGGTGCGCCTGCTTGAACGGCTGCGTGATCTCGTGCCGCTCCAGCCAGTCCCGCCAGGCCATGACCTCGTCGACCGGATGGTCGATCGGGTGCCACAGCCGCACCTCGGCGCCGGGATCGGGTGCGGTCTCGCCGCCGTCCAAGGTGCGCAGCGCACCGTCGGCGAAACCGCGGGCGTCACCATCGACCGTCCAAATGAGACGGCGGGCGAGCGTGCCGAGGAGCGGGTGGTCGAGGTACCTTTCGCGCCACACGTCGAAACGCCACACCCGCTGGGCAAGGAACTGGCGATCGAGCCGTTCCGATTGCGCGGCAAGCATCTTCTCCAGATCCTTGACCGCGGCCTTGAACTCCTTGAGCTCGTCGCCGTGCGCGGAGCGGACCGCGGCGGGCGCGGACTTGACGACCCGGCCGCTATCGTTGCGCCACACGACGGACACGGCACCGTTGGCGACGGTGGTTTCGGCGCTCGCCGGGCCGAATGAATCCTTTCTGTGCCCGACATTTTCAAGACCATATGTGGGTACCGCCAGCTCCTCCACTTCGTCGCGGGCAAGCCCGAGTGCTTCCGCGCGCCGGTCGAGGGCTTTGTTCAGCTCGTTGAGCGTCCCCTTGAACGTGACCCGGGCGGCAAGCCGCGCGATCTGCGCCAGCGCCGCCTCACCGTCCATCCGCGACAGTGCGAACACGGCGGCGTTGGCCACCTTGGGGCTGCGCGGCCCGTGCCCGGCCACCTTTCGCAGGGAGGTCTCGACGATCGCGCCGAGCGTGCGGGCCGACTCGGGGGCCGGCGGCAGGAGCGAGAGGATCCACAGCAGGCCGCGCAGAACGTTGGCGTTGAACGCGTCGAACAGCTCGTTGACCTCGGGGTCGTAGCTGCGGCGCTGCAGCGGGATGCTGCGCGCCCGCCCGACCAGGCCCAGCCAGCGCACCAGCGTCTCGCAGACGTGTTGCGGCCCAAGCGCTGCTAGCAGCTCCGCGGCCCGCTTGTCCCACTTGCCCGACGGTTTGGCCGAGGTCGCCTGCCCCGCGTGGGCGATCAGCTCGCGCCAGGCATCGTCAAGCTTTGGCAGATCCTCCAAGACGGCGTCGGCCCACTGCTCCCCCACGTTGAGCGGCGGCTCGGTGAGCCGCTGGGCCTGGTCGCGCAGCAGCTTGCCGCCCCAGACATCCAGCTCCGCGGTCCGGCGGATCACGGCCACCACTTCGGCCCGGATCGTCCGGCCCGCGGCGCGCAGGATCCTGGCGTTCGTCGCCAGCTCGGAGGCGCTGGCCCACATCTGGCGGGCGGCGACGGCGGTGGCCGTCTCGGCCGCCTGCGGGGAGGCGTGCGCGAGCTTGCTCACCAGAAAAGAGGCGAGCCCGGTCAGCTTGCCCTGCACCCCGGGCCGCCGGTCGACCCGGGCGAGCAGCTCCTCGGTGAGCGCGAGCCGGGCGGCCTCGGGAAGCTCATAGAGGTAGCCGGAGATCGCGGCGCCGCCGTCACCCCAGTAGCCGTCGGCCATCGCCGCGACCTCGACCAGCTCGTCGGCGAGCGGCTTGGTCTCGCCCAGCTCCACCATCGTCCGGATCGTGGCGATCCGCTCGGGATAGGAGGTGCCCGCCCCCATCAGCCACCCACCAGGGGAACCAGCTTGAGGAACGTGATCTCGGTGCCCATGCGCAGGTCGAGCATGGTGTCAAGCTCCTCCACCTGCAGGTCGTCGACCAGCACGATGAAACCGTTGCGGGAGAACGCCTCCACCGCTTTGGCAAACTGCTTCTCGGGGTCGACGTGGCGGGGTTTTGCCGTGGCCGGCTGCACCAGCCCGCGGAACACCGCCCCACCGCCCGCATTGTGCTCGGCCACCTCCTGGAAGATCCGCCGCCGGATCACCTCCCGCAGTGGGAGCCGCTCCTCAAAGATCTCCAGATGCCACGCGTCGCCGCGCTGACCAGCCGTTGTCTCATCGACGAAGGTAACGGTCGCCATGCCCACGGAGTCTAGGCGCACCCACCGACAAAGTTTGGCCCCCGGCATCGGGTGGGTATGGTCGAAGGGTGGTGGCGGGGCGATTTGTCGTGCAACGGCACCGGGCGCGGCAACCGCACTATGACTTCCGCCTCGAGATCGGGGGCACACTGGTCAGCTGGGCGGTACCCAAGGGGCCGACGCTCGACCCGAACGTGCGCCGCGCCGCCTTCCGTGTCGGCGACCATCCGCTGGAGTACTTCGATTTCGAGGGCATCATCCCGCAAGGTGACTACGGCGCCGGGGATGTCATCGTCTGGGACATCGGGGTGTGGGAGGCGGAGCCGGGCAAGGTTCCCGCGCCGGACGACGGTGACGTCCACGTCGACCTGCACGGGGAAAAGCTGCGCGGCCGGTTCGCGCTCATACGCACCGGCAAAGGGGGGCGGGCCCGAAGGGCTGGGGGGCGGGAGGAACAGGACTGGTTACTGTTGAAGAAGAAGGACAAGTTCGCGGTCCCGGGCTGGGATCCGGACGACCATCCGCTGTCGGTGCTTTCGGGGCGCACCAACGAACAGGTCAAGGCCGACCCGGACAGGCTATGGCGCTCAGGGTTTCCCCCCGCTCGCGCCGCGGTGGTGCTCAAGGCGCGCGAGGTGTCGCGCGACGAGCTGGCGGAGCTCGACTCCCTTGGGGCACAAGGCAGGTGGCACGTGTTCGACCGGGAGCTGCGGGTGACCAACCTCGACAAGGTGCTCTTCCCGGCCCGGGGCAAGCGCGAAAAGCCTGTCACCAAACGGGAGTTCCTGCGTTACAGCGCGCAGGTCGCGCCGACCGCCCTGCCCTACCTGCGGGGCCGCGCACTGAACCTGAACCGGTACCCAAATGGTGCTCAGGCAAAAGGGTTCTGGCACAAGCAGCTTCCCGATCACGCCCCGGAGTGGTTGCCGCGCTGGGACAATCCGGATGCCGATCGGGGTGAGGCCCACACCTACCTGACGGTGGACGAGCCGGCCGCGCTGGTGTGGGCGGCCAACTTCGGCGGGCTGGAGTGGCACGCCTGGACCTCGCGCACCGACGCGCCCAAGCGCCCGACGTATGCGCTCATCGACCTCGATCCGGGCGAGGACACCGAGTGGGCCGACCTGCTCGTGCTCGCGCGGTTGCACCGCACGGCCTTCGAGCACCTCGGCGTCACCGCGTGCGCCAAGGTCTCCGGGAGGCGGGGGATCCAGATCTGGGTACCCATAAAGCCCGGCCCTGATTTCAAGCAGACCCGTGAATGGGTCGAGCGGCTTTCCAAGACGGTCGGCGCGGTCGTGCCGGATCTGATCAGCTGGAAGTGGCAGAAGTCGGATCGCGCGGGCCTTGCGCGCCTTGACTACACCCAGAACGCTCTCAACAAAACCCTTGTGGCGCCGTACAGTCCGCGGCCGGCCCCGGGTGCGCCGGTGTCGGCGCCGATCGCCTGGGACGAGCTTGACGATCCGGACCTGACTCCGGACCGTTTCACCATCCGCGATCTGCCCAAGCGCCTGGCCGAGGTGGGTGACCTGTTCCGCCCGGTCCTCGACCACCCGCAGAGGCTGCCCGCGCTCGCCTGAGCCACCGGTGCCGTGGCCGGGAGTGCCCGAACTCCCGGCCACGGCGACCCACCCCGGTGGCTAGAGCAGAGATGCCCCGTAGAACTGGAGCGAACCGACGGTCCAGTCCCACAAAGGCCGTTGCAGTGGTGCGTACCAGACGCGGTAGGAGCCCCACCGCCACACGCCGAGCGAAACACAAGGCGTGTCAAGGACTCCGGCCGTGATGGTGCCTCGCCCGACGGCGCCGAGGCCGACGGACGGGAAGGGCCAGTTCCACTGCCAGTAAAGGGCGCGGTGGAAGACCGGGCCGCCGCTGTCGCCGGGGGCGGCGATGCAGTTGCCGGCCGCCGGCACGCCCGGGACCTTGGCGGCGTAGGTGAGCGGGAAGATCCCCAGGACGGAGGTGTTGACCGCGTAGACCCGCGCGTTGCAGTGCTCACCGCTGAACGAGCCGCTGGTGCAGATCCAGTTGCCGACGTAGTCCGACGCCGCCCCGATGACCCGCAGGCTGGTGTTGCTGAACCACGGCCCGGTGTAGATCCGGCCCTGGTAGGTGCGTCCCTGCGGCGGGTTGAGCATCTGGGTGTCGCGCACGTTGACATCCGCCGTGATGGTGGTTGCCGGTTGGGTGGCGTTGCCGATGCGGGCCCAGTTGCCGTTGGCGCCGCAGTGCCCGGCGGTCAGCATCCGCGGGACTTCCCGCCATCGCACGCTGAAGCCGGTCGAGCACTGGCCGCCGGTGGTGAGGTTGTGCCAGTGGGCACCGCCCCAGTAGGGCGAGATGTCGTTCTGCCGGTCGAACATCAGCTCCGGCGAACGGTCGACAGTCACCTCCGTGGGCAGTTGCGCCTCGGCGCGAAGGGCATCGGCGTCGGCGTCGTTTGCCGCCGTCAGTGCCAGACCGGAGCCGTCCACACTGGGCGTGACCGACGTGGCGCGCTTGTCCTCGCTGAGCCTTGCCACCTCGCGTCCCAGCTCGTCCTGGCTGTACCGGGCTTCGAGGAACTTCACCGGCACGCCGGTGCGCTCGGCCCGCGCCTGCACGTCGGACGGGACCTTGCCGTCCTTGAAGTAGAGGTACAGCGCACGGTTTTCTGGTGCGGCGACCGTGCCGGCGTAGCCCTCGGCCGCCTCGGAGAGGATGGAGTCGGCCGCGAAGTTGAGGCGGTCCTGCTCCTCGGCAAGCTCTTCCCAGGTCCCGAAGCCCGCTGGTGGCTTTTCGGCGGGAGCGCTTTCCTGCTCCCCCTTTGGCTCTTCGGCGTACGCCGGTGTGGCCGACGCGATGCCGACGATGAGGATGGCGACGCCCAGCATGGCTTGGGTGCCGCGAAGAAGTCGACGATTCATGGCGGTCATCGTCGGAAACTCGACGCGCGCGGATAGCCGATCCTGCGCGCCATTGAACGCCGTTGCGCATCCCCTAAAATGACAAGCCCAGATGTATCAATGGGGGGAAGCGATGGCCAAGGGCGAGACGCTGCCCGACCTGGCCCGTATGCTGCGCCAGCTCAAACGCCGCGACGCCCGGCGCAGGGGCGGGCAGGAGCTGAGCTACCGTGCCCTCGCCGCCAAGACCGGATGGTCGGCCGGGATGATCGCGCACTATTTCACCGGCCGGACGCTGCCGCCGACCGATCGCTTCGACATCCTCGTGCGCCTGCTGGGCGCCTCGCCGGTGGAGCAGGGCCGGCTGGCGACGATCCGCGATCTGATCGACGACGACCGGCGCCTGCCTGCCCGGCCGGGCGCGGAGACGGTACGCCTGCTCGGCCCGATCGAGGTGACCGGGCCGGACGGCCGCGCGTCCCTGGTGGGCAGCAAGCAGCGCACGCTGGTGGGCCTGCTGGCCTTGCGGGTGGGTACCCCCGTGTCGCACCTGAAGCTCGCCGAGGCGCTGTGGGGCGACCAGCTGCCGCGCACCGCGATGCGCTCGCTCTATTCCCATGTCGCCCGGATCAGGCAGGCCCTTGACGACTGTGGCCTGCCCGGCATCCTGACCACGCGCGAGTCGAGTTACCTGCTTGACCTCCCACCGTCCGAAGTAGACACCACGCGCTTCGACGAGCGATCCGCGCGCGGGCGTGACGCGCTGGCCAGGGGCGCCGCGGCCGAGGCCGTCACGCACATCCTCGACGGGCTGGCGTTGTGGCGCGGTCCGGCGCTGGAGGATGCCGAGCCGATGGCCTGGGCCGGTGCCGAGGTGGATCGCCTTACGCAGGCGCGCTTGAACGCGCTGGAGGATCTGTGGGACGCGCGGTTGCGCCTGGGCGAGCACGCGGCGGCGGTGACCGAGATCGAGCGCCTGCTCGCCGGTGACCCGGCCCGCGAGCGCCTGGTGAGCCTGCTGATGCTGGCGCTGTGCCGCTCGGGGCGGCATGCCAGCGCGATCGAGGCCTATGAACGCCTGCGCGCCTGCCTCGCCGACGAGCTCGGCGTGGATCCGAGCCCGCAGCTGCAACGGCTGCACGTCGCGGTGCTGCGCCGCGATCCGGCGCTCGAACTCGACGGGCCTGCCGCCGCGACCTTGCTCCGGCCCGCTCAGCTGCCGCCGAGGGCGGGTCACTTCACCGGCCGTACCCTCGAATGCTCCAGATTGGACGGCATCACCGAAGGCGTCGGGGTCATCTCCGGCCCGGGCGGGATGGGCAAGACCGCGCTGGCCGTGCACTGGGCGCACCAGGCCATCGACCGCTTCCCGGACGGGCAGCTCTTCCTCGATCTGCGCGGCCACGACCCGGGGACGGCCATGCCGGTCGCCGAGGCCCTGAACCAACTGCTCACCGGGCTGGGCATGCAGGGCGAACGCCCGCAGGACGAACGCGGTTTGGATGGTGCCGATGCTCAGCTTGGCCTGTACCGTTCGGCGCTGCGCGAGCGGCGCATCCTCATCGTGCTTGACAATGCCGGTTCCGCCGGGCAGGTCGCGCCGCTGGTGCCGCCCGACTCGGCGAGCCTGCTCGTCGTGACCAGCCGCCAGCAGCTGGTCGGTCTCGCGCTCGACCACGCCGTCACCTCGATCCAGCTCGACATGCTCACCCGCGAGGACGCTTCGACGCTGCTGCAACGGGTTCTGGGCCGCGAGCGGGTCGCCGGCGAGCGCGACTCGGCCGACAGGCTCGTCGAGCTGTGCGGGCGGATGCCGCTCGCGCTGCGCATCGCCGCCGCCAAGCTCGCCGCCCGGCGCATGCGGCCGCTGGCCGAACTGGTCATCGAGCTGACCGGGGAGGACCGCCTGGGCGCGCTGACCGTGCCCGGTGGTTCGCACAGCATCCGCACCGTGTTCGCCACCGCCTATCAGTCGCTGAGCCCTTTGGCCGCAACGCTTTTCCGCAGTCTGGGGAACCATCCCGGGCCGAACTTCTGCGCCCACCTCGCCGCCGTGGTCGCCGGCGAGCCGGTGCAGGACGCGCTCGACGAGCTCGCCTCGGCGCACCTGATCTCCGAAGTGGACGGTGACCGGTTCCGGTTCCACGACCTCATCCGGCTCTACGCGATCGAATGCGCCTCGCCGACCGAGCGTTCCCAAACCATTTTCAAAATCATCATGTGGTACCTCGCGATGGGCGAGTCCGTCAACAGGCTCCTGGAGCCGGCGCGGGATGTGGTCAAGGTGGAGTGGGACAGCGCACCGCCGGACATGTCGTTCCTGTCCGCCGCCGAAACCGCCCTGACCTTTCTTGACGCGGAGCTGCCCAACCTGCTGCCGATCGCCAGGCTCGCCGCGGCACACGGCCATCCGCAGGTCACCTGGCAGCTGACCTACCTGCTCACCGGCTACTACACCCACCGCGGTTACTGGTCGGACTACGCCGAGATCTGCCGGGAAGGCCTTGCCGCCGCCCTGCGCTTGAGCGATCCCGTCGCCGAGCCGTTGATGCGCGGAGCCCTCGGCGTCGCGCACAACGTCCTGCACCGCCACGAGGAGGCGCTCGAGCAGCTGACCGTGGCACGCGAGCTGATCCGGGCGGCCGGCGACAAGTGGCGGGAGGGCATGGCGCTCAACAACATCGCCCACGCCTACTCGCAGCTGGGCCGGCTCGACGACGCGGTGACCGCGTTCCTGGAGGCGCTGGAGCTGCACACCGAAGGCCACCATCTTCCCGGGGTAGCGTTGGCGCTCAACAACATCGCCGACGTCTACACCCGGATGGGCGAGTGGGACCAGGCCTTCGCCCATCTCGACCGGGCGCTGGCGCTCGCCCGCCAGCTCGACAACCACCACCTCGAGGGCGCCGTGCGGCAGAACCTGGGCGAGACCTGCCTGGCCACCGGCGACGAGGACCGGGCGCTCGAGCATTTCGCCCAGGCGCTGGACATCCGGCGGCGCACCGGCGAGAAGCGGCGCGAGGCCGAGACGTCAAACGCCATCGGCCTCGTGCACCTGTCCCGCGGCGACCACGCGAGCGCCCTTGAAAACTTCGGCCGGGCGCTCGCGCTGAGCCGCGAGATCAACGACCGCGGTCTCGAGTCGGCCACGCTTGCCCACATGGCCGAACTGGGTTAAGCAAGCATCGAGGCGGTACCGGACGGGTCGATGACGTGCCCGCCGGTGTAGCTGGAGATGTTGATGCCGAACGACTCACCGGGCCGGGTGTAGGCGTGCGGCAGCAGTTCGACCTTCACCTGGACCACGCCGACGTCGGCCGGGATGACCAGGTTCTGCCTAACCGGCACATAGTCCACGCCGGCCACCAGCCCGTCGTCGACCGTCTCGACGAGGATCGTGGTATCAACCGGGTTGGTCTGGCTAAGGATGATCGGCACGATGATCATGTGTCCGGGCTCGATGGTGTACATGATCTTCGGGCCGGGCTTTTCTCCGGGCCGGGAGGGCACGCAGGATGCCTCACCGGAGATCAGGCAGATCCGGTCGTCCACCACGGCCGCGGAGCGCTCCTGCGTGTCGTTGTCGAAGACCCTTGCCTGTCCCGTCCTGAAGGCCACATCCACGTTCTCGGACGGGTTGATGAGCAGGACCCTGAAGTCCTCCAGCGACGGCTCGCCGTATTTGTCGTCGTTGATCGTCGCGGTGATCTGGCGGTAGGAGACATCGCCCGCGGCCCACTCCAGGCGGCCATTCTCCAGCATGAAATCGTCTGGACGCTGTGCCGTGCCGTCAACGACCACATAGGACACGGACCCGGCCTGCGCGCACCCGTTGGTGCGCACCACGAACGTCAGGGTTCCGCTCGCCTCCGCAACCGTCACCTGCGGATCGATCGCGACCGACCGCTGGCACGTGACGGCGGAGCCGGGCAGTCCACCGCCGCCGCCCATCACGGCTACGGCGGTGAGCGCACCGACCGCGGCCGCGACGAGCGCGCGCAACATCCTCATTTTCATCCTCATGCGCGCATCATCGGGCATCGAGGTTGTGGCGAGCTTGTGGCGACCATGCACCGCCGAGCTAGTCTGGGTTCGTTTTGAACCGGGGAGGATTGATGGGATTTAACGGGAAGCGGGCAGTTAGCCTAAGTGTCGCCGCCGTACTGACCTGTGCCGCGGCAATCGGCGGCACGCTTTGGTTGCGCGACTCCAGGCCTGTGATCACGACAAGCGGGTTGGAGCCGCTGCCTTCGGTGATGCCGTCGGCGGAGCCGTCGCCGGTCGTCGAGTCGCCGAGCCCATCGCCCACGCTCTCCCCGTCCCGCTCGCCCTCCAAGGCGCCGACCAAGGCCCCGGTCAAGCCGAGCCGGGCTCCGGTCACAAGCCCGGTGCCGGCACCGCCGCCGCCACCCAAGGAGCCGACCGGGTGTGTGCCGCACTACGAGGGCACCAACGTCCCTCGCGACGAGGTGGGCACGGCGCTGCTGGCGGCGGCGAACACCCAGTTCTGGCCAAAGGTGGCACCCACCGTGAACATCACGTTGCCGCCGAACCTGGTCAAGGCGGTGGCGGAGCAGGAGAGCGGCTGGCAGTCGGCGATCGTCTCGTGCGTGGGCGCGGTCGGGGCGATGCAGGTGTTGCCGGCGACCGGGGACTGGATGAACCAGCGCTTCAGCATCAGTCCCAGGCACGACGTGCGAAGCGTGTGGGGCAACGCGATGTTGGGAAGCGCGTACCTGCAGTGGCTGGTCAAATACTTCGGCGACGCGTATTTCCAGCGCAACTACGAGTTGAAGATGTCGGACTGCTCGGTGAAGGCCGACGTGCCCGACCATCGCGAGTTCTGCCTGCTCAATGCGGTCATCTCCGCCTACAACGTGGGGCAGGGAACGGTGGACAATTCAATAGATGACGGCGATCTGGTCTTTTACGTCAACCACTCCTACATAGAGAACGTACGCGCGTTGATGTCGCGATTCTGAGTGGTATGACCTAACCGGTATGTTGCCAGACTTTTAAAGATGTGCATGGATAGCTTTAACCTGTACCCCCTGACAAGAGGGAGCTATCCATGCGACTCAAGGTCGTCCTGGCCGCCGTCGCGGTGACGGTCACCGGCGCGCTACTACCGGCCAACCCGGCAGCCGCCGATGTCGAGCCCTACATCATCGGTGGCGGGACCGTCTCCTCGGCACCCTGGGCCGCGGCTGTCTTCCGCAGCGGCTCGTTCACCTGCTCGGGCACGATCATCGCGGCGACGTGGGTCCTCACGGCCCGCCACTGCACCAGTTCGAGCATGCAGGTGAGGGTAGGCAGCGTGAACCGCACGTCCGGCGGCGTCACCGCCAACGTGGTCACCTTCTCCACCCGGTACGACCTGGCCGTGCTCCGCCTCGACCGTTCCATCAGCACTTCCTACATGCCACTGGCCAGCAGCAGCCCACCCGTGGGCAGCAACAACAACATCTACGGCTGGGGCATGACCTGCTACTCGGGCTGCTCCGCCTCGACGGTCCTCAAGACCGCGGTGGTCCGGGTCACCGGCTCGTCCTCGGACGCCTACGGCGGCCCGGCGATCGCGAGCACCCGCGTGACCGGCAACGCCTGGCGTGGTGACTCCGGCGGCCCGCAGACCTACAACGGTCTGCAGGTCGGCGTGGCGTCCACCGCCGACGGGCAGAGCCGCCAGTTCTACGGCAGCGTCGCCGCCAGTCGCTCCTGGATCCGTTCCGTCACCGGCGTCTGATCCCGCACCGATCAGATAGGAAAAACATCCAAAAAACACAGCACGATCCACGCAACAAACAGCAGTCGGGGTGGGACCGGGGCATCGAATAGGATAAGGGTCTAAATTCATCCCACGTGTGCCGAGGGTGCGGCTTGGTACACAACGAAAGGGAGGAAAATGCCTCAGTCCCACCCCACCAGGAGGCGTCTAGTCTCGCTTGTCGCGGCGGTCACCGCCGTCGCGCTGATCATTGCCAACCCCGTGGTGGCGAACCCGCCGCAGGCTGCCGAGACCGCCGCGATCACGTTGGAGCGGCTGCCCGGCGAGCAGGCGAGTGTCATCGAGGTCTCCCTCGCCGACACCGCCGAGCTTGACCGGCTCGTCGCCACCGGCGTCGACCTCGACCACCAGATCGCGCGCATGCCGGACCGTATCGTCGCGCGCGCCGTCGTCACCCCCAACGAGGCCGCGGCCTTGCGTGCCGCCGGCTACCGGCTCGGCGAAACCGTGTTCGGCCCGGGCGATTCGCAGGCCCGCATCGCCGAGCGCGAGCAGACGATCGCGGCGCACACGGCGGACAACAGGGCGTTCACGGCGGCCATCCAGGCCGACCCGAACGCCTCGGACGTGCGCATCATCCGCGCCGACTACTACACCTCCGGAACCAGCCAGGTGCTGTCGGTCGAGGCCAAGTGGGCAAACGGCCAGAACCAGACCAACAGCCTGACCGTGCTGCGCGACAGCGGTCCCGGCACCCCGATTGGCTCGGGTGGCAGCCAGACCATCAGCCGCTTCGTCGACGCGAGCGTGTACCTGTACCACCGCGGCGCCTCGCTCGTGACCGCGCGCCCGGATCGTATCCAGATCACCAGTCCCACAGGCGATGTGGCGGTCGCTCAGGTCAGCGAGTGGCTGCCGATCCCGGCCGAGAACCCGGAAGGGCCGGGATACCAGAAGGATTTCATCACCAGCTACCTCACCCCGACCGAGCTTTACGCCCGGATCCACAGCCTGGCCGCCGAGTTCCCGGACCTGGCCGAGATTGTCCAGCTGCCGCACAAGACGAATGGGTACCGCCGTAAGGCCCAGATCGTTCTCGGAAGCGCCAGTGCCAACCGGGTCGCCATCGACTCCCTCGCCTGGGGGCACCAGGGAGGCAACAACATCTCCGCGACCGTGGTCAACCCGGGCACGGCCGCTCAGCCGCTGTCGGTCACGGTGTCCGGCAACGACATCACCGTCAGCCTCGGCACGGATGCGGGCGGCGCGGCGACGAGCACCGCGGCCGAGGTGGCCGCCGCGCTCAACGCCGGCGCCGGTTCGCTCGTCAAGGCGTACACCTACCGTGGCAGCACCGGCACGGGCGTTGTCGCGCCGGCCGCCCGCACCATGCTGACCGACGCACTCGACGCGCCCGCAAGCGTTTCGCGCGATCCGCACCCGGTCTACGCGATCCGGATCGGCAAGACGCGTGACGGTTCCAAGCCGGGCGTGCTCGCCTACGCGCAGGAGCACGCACGCGAGTGGGTGCCGCCGCTGGTGGCGATCGAGTCCGCCGAACGCTTGCTGCGCAACTACGCGCACGACGGCCGGACCAAGCAGCTGCTGAACAACCTTGAGATCTGGATCGCGCCGTCGATCAACCCGGACGGCGGGCACTACGCGTTCCACGACTTCAACTCGCAGCGGCGCAACATGACCAACCACTGCCCGCTGACCGGGCCCGCGGATGCCTTGGCGCGCAACAGCTGGGGCGTCGACAACAACCGCAACTACACCGAGTACAGCCTCTTCGACGGGTTCTCCGGCGCCTCGACCAGCTGCACCAGCGACGTCTTCTCCGGGCCGAGCGAGCTGTCCGAGCCGGAGAACAAGAACCTGGACTGGCTGGCCTCCCGCCCGAACATCGAGTTCTCGATGAACCTGCACTCGTCGGGCAACTACTTCATGTGGTCGCCGGGCGCGTATGCGCTTCCCGGGCGGGTTTCGCCGCCGCGGCCGACGCTGGCCGAGGAGTCGTTCTTCTGGGGCGCCTCGTCGCGCATCCTCACCGCGATCAAGCGGCACCGCAACCTGGCGGTGACGCCGGCGCGGACCGGCCCGATCTCCGACGTGCTCTATTCGGCGGCGGGCAACTCCGGCGACATGCTGTGGTACAAGTACCACATCTACGCCTGGAACTTCGAGGTCGGCACGTCGTTCCAGCCGGCCTGGACGGAGGCGCACGACGAGACGATGGAGTTCGCCAACGGTCTGGTGGAGCTTTTCCGGGTGGCGCACGACTTCGCCAACGATCACAGCCGGCCGGAAAGCGGTCTGTCGGTGACGCCAAGTTCGACGCTGGGCATGGTGAACGTCAAGTTCACCCTCACCGAACCCGCGGCGATCTTCTACACCATCGACGGTTCCGCGCCCACCTACTCCTCGACCCTCTTGGCCTCGGCGGGTATCCGTGAGGGCGCCGAGACGTTGACGGTCCCGTCGGGCACGCTGTTCCACTGGTTCTCGGTGGACGCGGCGGGCAACGTGGAGAACAACTACGTACCCGACGGCAAGGGCAAGAACTACCGCAAGGGCATCGCCGTCACTGGTTGAGTTTTTCACCGAGCAGGGCCCGCAACTGGGCCCTGCCGGTGATTCCGAGTTTGGTATACGCCCTGGCCAGGTTGTTGTTGACGGTCGGCAGGGCAAGGCGCAGCCGCTCGGCGATCTCGGCGCTGGTGTGCGCCGCGGCAAGCAGCACGACTTCGCGTTCGCGGGCGGTGAGCAGCCCGGCGAACTGGGCAGGTTGCAGCAGCAGGGTACGGGCTCCGGGCACGACGGCGCGCAGCCGGTCGGCGTGGGCTCGGGCAAGGTCGGCGTGGGCGAGGCGGCCGTGGCGCTGGTGCCGGTGGGCCGCGGTGGTGTAGAGCTCGGCGGCGTGCAGGTCGTAGCCGCGGGAGTGGAAGTCGGCGGCGGCTTTCAGCATCGACACGGCGCCGTCCCGCGCGGACAGGGCGCGTGCGGCCTGGGCCGCTGTGCGGGCGAGGTCGCCACCGATGGCGTCGAGGCGGGCCAGGTCGGCCTTTGCACCAAGGCGCGCGACTTCATAGAGCGCGAGCGCTTCGATCCCGGCCATGCCCGCCTCGCGGGCCATCGCGGCGGCGCGGCGGGCCGCGGCGATCGCGGAGGCCAGATCCCTTGCGGCGTAAGCGACCCAGGCGCGCCACAGCTCCACCCACGGTTTGTAGACCTTGTTCGTGGGGTGGGAAAGCTCGTCGGCGCGGGCCATGATCGCGGTGGCGCCAGGGTCGCCGCGCAGGGCGGTGACGGCGGCGTGCGCGGCAAGGCAGCTGCCGGCCATGCGGAAGCTGTCGTTGGCCTCGAACGCGGCGCTGGCTTCGGCGAGGAACCGGTCGGCTTCGTCGAGGTGGCCGCGCGTGCAGGCGACGAAGCCGCCGTAGAGCGCCCAGCCGCTGGCCATCATCGCGGCTCCGCCGTGCTGGGTGACGGCACGGTACCCGGCGTCCGCGTCGGCGGCGGCCCGCGCCGGGTTGCCGGAGGCCATGTGTGCCACGCACATCGCCGTCTCCACCTCGAAAACCCCCCACGGCACCGTGTCGGTGTGCAACGGTGCGAGCGCGGCGCCTTCGCGGTGGACGGCTTCGGCCTCGTCGATCCGGCCGAGGAAGCCCAGCGAGGCGATCCCCATGGTGGCGGCCCAGATCCGCGCCTTGGGGTCGGCGTCGGGGCGGTCGAGGACGTTGCGGGCCGCCTGGACCGAGCGTTCAAGGCGGGCGTCGAAGTACAGCAGCCAGGTCCGGGACGCCTCGGCGAGCGGGTGGCCGTCGGCGATGTCCAATGTCGACATTGCGGCGTCGAAATCGGCACTGCCCCAGTAGAGCGTCTCCGCGCGCGTCACCACCCAGGCGATCCGGTCGCGCGGGTCGGGCGGCGGCTCGTCGGGCAGCACGCTGGCCGCCTCACCCACCCGGCCGCGGTACGCCAGGATCTCGGCGAGCAGCCGGTCGGCCTCGTCGCACGGTTCGGCGTCGCGGGCCGAACGGGCGAGCCGCTCCGCCAGCTCCAGATCGGCGTGGCCGATGGCGAGCCAGGCACCGTCTCGCACCAGGTCGGGCCGGCTGATCACGCCCGCCTCCACCTGCCATACCGCCGAGAGCAGCACGTCACCGCGGCGGCGCAGCGGCGTCTCCAGCAGCGCGGTGGCAAGCTCGCGATAGGTCCGCACGGCCCGCGACACCGGCATCCGCGAGCGCAGGATCTCGCCGTAGAGCGGGTGGTCAAGGCGTGCCACGGCGCGCCGCAGATCGCGCTCCACCACGATCAGCCTGCTCTCCTCGGCATCGTCCACCGAGTCCAGCCCGGCCAGGCGCTCCAGCAACGACATCGGCAACGGCTCGCCGCACGCTACAAGATCAATGACTTTGCGGGTACCGGATACAAGCCCGTCCAACCGGGACGTGATCAGTTCGGTGAGACCTCCCGGCTCCGCGCCGTGCAACAGTTCCCGCAGCGCGAGCGGGTTCCCCTGCGCCAGGCGGTGCAGCCGCCGCCGCGACTGCGGGTCGAGCGAACCCGGCGAGGCGTGGTCGATCAGCCGATCCATCACCGGCTCGGGCAGCGGCGGCAGCTCCAGCCACCGCGCCCTCCCCTCCCGGGCCAGCCGCGCCAGCACGTCCGCGAGCGGTTCACCGGCGCGCGCGGTCAGGATGATGAACGCCAGACGATCGCTGATCAGCTGCGCTATCAGCGTGCTGGAGGCCCGGTCGAGCAGCGGCGCGTCGTCGACCACGATCACCGCGTGGCGCCTGCCACCCCACTCCCGCAGCCGCCTTGCCGTCCCACGGATCACCTCGACGGGACCTCCGGCCGGGATCGTGTCCGGCAGCAGCGCCGTGACGGCCCCGAACGGGATTTCGGCCGCGGCACGGGTCGCACCCAGCCAAGCGGAATGGGTACCCCCTAAAAGGGAAAGGCAATGCCGGGCTAGGCGCGTCTTGCCAACGCCGGCCGGCGCGGTGAGGAAGACCGCGTCGACTTCTGATCCGGCGAAGGCGGCACCGATTTGGGCGAGCTCACCCTCCCGCCCCTCAAATGGCCACAGTCGATGAAACGTACACGAAGTCCGTCGAGTTCAGTAGATTAGGTTATCGGAACTGATCTGTTGGATTAATTCACGGTCCGTCACCCTTGTCGGAAGGCCGGTCGGGCGGGTGCGCGCTCGACCGGTTCTGTGCTGAGGGTTAGGTCTCGCCGTGCAGGCGGTGCTGGAAGCTGGCGGCCACCCTCGCAAGGTGCTCGCCGTACTCGGTGTAGGTCGGCCAGAACTCGACCCTGCTCCCGTCGACATAGGTGTAAAGCCAGCGGTGGCAGGTGGACTCGTCGCGTTGCGCCGTGTGGATCGCGCGCAGGATCATGGGCCGGTAGACCAGGCGGGCCCGCCAGTTACCGAGGTATTTGGCCTTGATGTGCGCCATCACCGGATCACGGCGGTGATGCCCGAACCCGATCACCGTGACCGTTTCGTGGCCCATGCCCGCAAAACCACCGACCACATAGAGCTTCGCCCCGGCCGGAAAAATCTTCTGGCTCCGGAACTCGGCCTGCGGACCGTTCTGGCTGTACGGGTACGGCAGCAGGTTGGCGATGATGCACCACTCGGGCTCCACGGCCACACTCGATCACTCTTGGCCTCGGCGGCGCAAGCCGGTATCGTCCAATCACGTCAGTCAATTGAATAGCGGCTGGATCCGGGCACCAGTCGCTCCATCGAGAACGGGAGCGACCTGTGTCGTCGACGACGAAACGGCTCTTGGTGGTGCTGTTGGCGGTGGCCCTGGCACCCATTGTCCATGCCGGACCGAGCAATGCCGCACCGGTCCAGTTCACCAGCACCGCGATCAACCAGGCGGGTGGCAACTGCCTTGACCTGCCCAACGGGGCGTCCACCAACGGTTTGCAGCTCAGGCTCTTGGGCTGTAACGGTGCCGCCCCGCAGAACTTCACCTTCGTGCCGGTGTCCGGCACCGCGGACCAGTACAACATCCGCACCATGCACAGCAGCAGCTGCATTGACGTCAACGGCGCGTCAACCGCCGACAACGCGGCGATCATCCAGTGGTCCTGCCACGCCAACAACAATCAGCGGTTCCGGCTGCAGGCCGTGACGGTCAGCGGGGCGACCAACACGTTCAACGTCGTGGCCGTTCACTCCGGCAAGTGCATCGTGCCGTCGGGCCTGTCCACCGGGTCCGGCACCGGCCTGGTACAGCTGCCGTGCGCCACGGCGACGGTGCGTGTCTGGCGGTTGCCGAGCTACAACCCGGGGACGCCCGGCGGCGGTGGCGGCTGGAACCCGCCGAGCAACCTGGTGGTACCGCTCGACGAGGTGTGGCGGCACCAGGAGAGCACCTATCCCAACCTGTTCGGCTTCAGAAACTACGGCTGGGACCAGATCATGGCCAACGGCGGCTTCGTCAACTACTGCGTGCGCTGGGACTCCTCGGCGACGGTTTCGGTGGCGCTGCGCGACCAGATCCACGCCACGCTTGCCCGCCAGTTCAAGAAGTGGATGGACGTGATGGTGGAGAACGGCCAGGGCTGGAACAACTGGCCGTCCACGAACGTGCCCGTCAGGGTGGTCGGCTGGGCGGTGCGCAACCGAAGCCAGCTCCAGTGGAGCGACACCTCCGTCGACATCTACGTCAACAACATCCGGGAGAACGCGCCGCAGTGCAGCGAGCCGTGCGGGCGCTTCTTCAACCAGAGCGGCAACTACCCGAACTGCCCGGGCGGCGCCGCGCGTCACTATGACATGTCGCTGTGGTTGACCTCCGGCTTCGGCGGCGGCGCGGGTGGCGACTGGGGGCAGCGCATCGGCAGCGAGTACTACGTCAACAATCTCAACTCCGAGAACGTACACATCCTTCTCCATGAGATCGGCCATACTTTCGGCTTGGACGACTTCTATGACTGGACTCCGACCGGGGTCTGCTGCTTCCTGATGAAGGCCGGCAGCGCAAGCTCCATCACCGAGTTCGACAAGTGGATGTTCCGCGACTGGTGGCGGCACCTGAAGAGCAGGTACGGCCGCTAGCCGAACGGGTGGGGCGGGTGCCCAGGCTCCCGCCCCACCCTGCGCAGTTTGGCGGCGACCTGCTCGGCGTCGGGATGGTGGTGCGCGTCGAGGATGCGCAGCGCCTCCCGCCACGCGTCCCGGGCGGGGTCGGCCTTTCCCCACGCACGGTAGGTGTCGCCGAGATGGTTGAGCGCGAACGCCTCGTAGTACGGCTGTTGTGCCTCGTGCATCAAGGTCGCGGATCGACCGAACAGTGCCGCCGCCTGTTCGTGGTTGCCGAGCCGGTGGTGGGCGAAACCGAGGCTGTCCAGCGCGTGCGCGTACCCCAACTGGTCGTCCACCTGCCGGTGCAGGGCCACTGCCTCCTCGCAACAGGCGATGGCGTCGTGGAAGTCGCCCAACTCCGTCCGGCACCAGCCGACGTTGTTCACCGCCTGGGCGACTCCGGCCCAGTGGCCCTCCGCCCGGTAGAGAGCGACGGCCTGTTCCGCATGGTGCAGCGCGTCGGCATACTCGTCACACGCCAGGTGCACGATGCACGCGCAGTTGTGGGCGTAGGCCTGATCGAGGTTGTCAAGCTCACCGGTGAAGCCAAGGGCTTGGCGCAGGTGGTGGTGCGCCAGGTCGTATTCGTGCAGCCGGCTGTGGGCAATGCACAGACCGATGTGCGTGTGGGCGAGTGCGACGCGGTCTTCGAGTCTTTCGGCGGCCGCCAGCGTCGCCCGGTAGATGCCGACCCAGTCGTGCCAGTGGCAGTGCCGGTCGAGATAGTTGGTCAGGGTCATTGAAACCTGCCAGGCGTGGGTGCTCCAGCCGCCTGCGGCGGCGTGTTCCACCGCCGCGACCAGCACCTGGTGTTCGGCCTTGAACCAGTCCAGCGCCCGATCCAGGTCGGCGAATGTCTGGATCGCCACCTCGGCGCCGGCCGGGATCAGCCGGACCCGATGGCGGTGCGGGTTGAGCATGAGGGCGGCGGCGTTCGCCGAGTGCAGGTAGTGGTCGAGCACGCGGGTGATCGCGTCGCGCCGCTCGGTTTCCGGGTCCACGGCGTGGGCAAGCTCGGCGGCGTAAGCGCGGAGCAGGTCGTGCATCAGGTAGCGCCCGGGGACATGCTCGGCCACGAGATGGGCGTCGGCAAGTTCGGCCAGATGCGGGCGTGCGCGGGCGATCGGAAGGCCCATCAGGCTCGCCGCGGCCGGCGTGGAGACGTCCGGTCCGGGATGCAGGCCGATGAGCCGGAACAGGCGTGCCGCCGCCGCGCCCAGCCGTCCATACGACCACGAGAAAACCGTGCGTACGTCGCTGGTCGCGTCGGGCCCGGCCAGCGCACCGAGCGTGCCTCGGGCGCGGGAGAGCTCGCCGGACAGGCTCGCCAGCGGAAACCGCGGGTTCACCGTGGCGCGGGCGGCGACCACCGCCAGGGCAAGCGGGAGACGGGCGCAATGCGCGGCGATCTCGGCCGCGGCTCGCTCCTCGGCGGCGATGCGCTCGGCGCCAAGGCGGACCGCCAGAAGGTCTCGCGCCTCACCGCCGGTCAGCAGATCAAGCGTGATGGGTATCGCACCCTCCGACGCCACCAGGCCGACCAGCTGGCTGCGGCTTGTCACCAGGACGAGGCAGCCGGATCCGCCGGGCAGCAACGGGCGGACATGTTCGGAGTTCGCCGCGTTGTCCAGCACCACCAGCATGCGCCGCTCGACGACGAGGCTGCGATAGAGCGCGGCCTGCGCGTGCAGCCCCGACGGGATCCGCTCGGGCGGGATGCCAAGCGCGTCAAGGAAACCGCGGACCGCCTCGGCCGGGCTCATCACCGATCCGTCAGGGTCGAATCCGCGCAGGTTCACATAGAGCTGGCCATCCGGGAAGCTGTCCGCCACGCGGTGCGCCCAGTGCACGGCGAGGGCGGTCTTGCCGATGCCCGCCGTCCCGGTGAGTGCGGGTATCACCACCGTCTCCGGTTGGCGCCGCCCACCGGAGACGAGCTTGTCCAGCTTGGCCAGTTCGTCATTGCGGCCGACGAAGCCGTTGATGTCGGGCGGAAGCTGCGCCGGGGTCGGTGACGCTGCGCCGGCCGTGGGGGCGGGGTCGGGTACCCGATCCAAAGCCTTGTCCCCCAACAGGATCGAGCGTTCCAGCTCACGCAGCGCGGCGCCGGGTTCGACAGCGAACTCGTCGGCGAGGGTCTGCCGGATCCGGCGGTACACGGCGAGGGCGCCGGTGGTTCGCCCACCCCGGTGCAGCGCGATCATCAACTGCCCGGCAAGGCGTTCGCGGCCGGGGTTGCGGGCCACCGCGTCGGCGAGTTCCGCGACGATCCCGAGGTGGTTGGCGCACTCCAGTTCGGCGTCGAACATGTCCTCCAGGGCCGAGAGGCGCAGCTCCTGCAGGTGTGCGCGGGCGGTGTCGGCGAAGTCCGCCCGCACCCCGCTGAGGGCATCGCCCTGCCACAGGCCCAGCGCCCGGCGCAGGGTTCGCACCACCGCGTCGGGCTGCGCCGCCGCCCGGGCCTCGGCGCGCAGGCGGGTGAAGGCTGTGAGGTCGAGCACACCGTCGACGATCCGCAGCCGGTAGCCGGTCAGCTGCCAGTCGAGCGCCGCGAGCGGCCGTGGACCGTCCACAAGGGACCGACGGATCTCCGACACCATGTTCTTGATCTGAGCACTCGCGGTCCGCGGCGCGGACTCACCCCACATCGCGTCCACGATCTGGCCGATCGACAGCATCCGGCCGGCGTTCAGCAGCAGCAGGGCCAGCAGGTCGACCTGCTGGCGGCGGCGAAACACTACGGGCCCACCGGCGGTCATCACCTGTACCGGTCCGAGGATGCGAAAACGACACTGATCTAAGTCGGCGGCCATCGATGAGAGAGTACGACAGCGCGCCAAGGCGAAAATGCACCGCGACAAAGCCCCTTGATGGGTAGGGTTGGGCGGGTGCCTCCCCGAATACCGCATCCTGATCCCGGCATCCCCGATACCTCAGGCCCACTGCGTTACATCTGGTGGCTGGTGCGCCGCCAACCCGTGCGTGTGCTGCGCGGTGGCATGTTCGGCACAATCTGGATGGTGGGTTTGGCGGCCCGCCCCGCCATGGTCGCGGAGGCGGTCGATGACGGCTTGCGCGTGCACAACTATCGGGTGCTGTGGTGGTGGGTGGCGGCGATCGTCGTGACCGGTTGGGTGATGGCGTGGCTTGGCATCATGCGCCACCGGACAATGACGTTCGTGCGCGAGGACGCCACCGCCCGTTCGGCGGCCGTGGTGCTGCGGGCGGTTTCGCGTGGCGGTGCGCCGCTGGCGCGCAGGCTCGCCGCGGGTGAGGTGGCAACGGTCGGCGGCACCGACATCGGGCACGTTTCGGCGGTGCTGACAATTTTCGGACCCGGGATCGGTGCGATGATCGCCTACGCTGTCGTCGCCACGGTGCTGTGGTCGTTCTCCCCCGCGCTGGCGTTGTTTGTGCTGCTCGGAGTGCCCGCGGTCGTCCTGACCGTGGGGCCGTTGCTGCGCCGCCTGGAGCGGGCCGAGTCGGCATACCGCAAACGGCAGGGTGCGCTCATCGCCCGTGCCGGCGACATAGTCGCCGGATTGAGGATTTTGGCGGGCGTGGGTGGGCGGTCGCTGTTTGCGCGCGCCTACAACAAGCAATCGCGAGATCTGCTTTCCGAGGGGTACCGGGTAGGAGCCGTCACCAGCTGGCTGTTCGCCATGATGGCGTTGATCCCGGGCCTGTTCCTGGCGGCGGTGGTGTGGTTGACCGCCCGGATGGCGGCCGCCGGTGAGATCACGATCGGTCAGATGGTTGCGGTGTATGGGTTCGCGGCGATGCTGATCGGTCCGGTGTGGATGATGATGGAGGCCGGCTGGCTGACCATCCGGGGGCGGGTGGCGGCGCGGCGGGTCGTGGCGCTGCTGACCATCGCGCCGGCCGGTGAGGGCGACACCGGGACGACCCCCGGACCGGACCGCCCCGCCGCCCTGCACGACCCTGACTCCGGGCTGACCATCCCAAGTGGACTGTTCCTTGGCGTCGCCGCCGCCGACCCGGGCGGCGGGCTGGCGCTCGCCGACCGGCTGGGGCGGTTCGCGCCGTGCACTGTCACGTGGGGCGGGGTGCCGCTTGAGGACATCCCGCTGGCCGACGTCCGCGACCGGATACTCGTCGACGAGCACGACTCGTACCTGTTCCCCGGGACCCTCCGGGAGGTGTTGCAGATCCGGGAAGAGTTGGGCGACAAGGAGATCCGGGCCGCGCTGCACGCCGCCTCCGCCGATGACGTCGTGGACGCGCTGCCGCAAGGGCTCGACACCCCGATCGGCACGCGCGCCCGCAACCTTTCCGGCGGCCAGCGGCAGCGGGTGCGGCTGGCCCGGGCGCTGCTCGCCGAGCCCGAGGTACTCATCCTGCTCGATCCGACCTCCGCCGTCGACGCGCACACCGAGGCCCGGGTCGCCGAGCGCCTCATCGAGTACAGGGCGGGCCGCACCACGGTCGTCATCGCCACTTCCCCACTGCTGCTGGGCCACACGGACAGGGTGGCGCACCTGCGTGGCGGCCAGGTGATCGCCACCGGCACGCACACCGAGTTGCTCGACACCGACCCGCTCTACCGCTCTCTCGTCGCCCGCGACACCGATATCGACGACGAGCTGGAGGAGGTGGTCCGCGGATGAGCACCGACACCGCGCTTCCCATCGCCGATCGCGCCAGTGTCCGCCGCGCGCTGATCGACCTGTTCCGCGGCGACCGGCGGGCCGTGCTGCTCGTGCTGGCGCTGCACACCACCGCGACGATCGCCGGGCTCGCCGCGCCCTGGCTGCTGGGCCGCATCGTGGACCTTGTCGCGACGGGTGCCGGCGCCGCCGCGGTCGACAGGCTGACCCTGACCATCGCCGGATGCGTTGTGGTGCAAGCACTCCTGGTGCGGTTCGCGCACTACACCGGGCATCGTTTCGGCGAGCGGTCCGTCGCCCGGCTCCGCGAGGACTTCGTGGGCCGCACCCTCAACCTGCCCGTGTCGGTGGTGGAGCGGGCCGGCACAGGCGATCTGGCGACCCGCAGCTCCACCGACGTGGCGTTGGTCGGCGGCACGGTCCGCGATGTCGTGCCGATCCTCGTCATCGCCTCGGCCCAATTCTTGCTGCTGTGCGGCGCGGTCTTCCTGCTGCATCCGCTGCTCGGCCTGGTGGCGCTGGCCGGGATGCCGACGATCTACGCGGCGAGCCGGCGGTACCTGAAGCGGGCCCCCGCCGCATACCTGGCCGAGGGCGCCGCCACCGCCGCGCTGACCGACGCCCTGACGACCACCGCCGAGGGCGCGCGGACCGTGGAGGCGTTGCGGCTCACCGGCGAGCGGATCCGGTCGGGCGGGCAGCGCATCGGGCGGGTATGGGCGACAAGGCGGCGCACGCTTGCCCTGCGCACCGCCTTCTTCCCGGTGGCCGAGGGCAGCTATGCCCTGCCCACCGCGGTCATGCTGCTCGCCGGCGGACTCTTCCTGGACAAGGGCTGGGTCACGCTCGGCGCCGTGGTCTCGGCAACGCTGTACATGGTGCAGTCGATCGAACCCCTTGACCGGGTGCTGCTGTTCATGGAGCAGGCGCAGCGCGGGTTCGCTTCGCTGGCAAGGGTTCTGGGCGTCGGGCAGGTCCCGCCGGAGCAGCGGGCCGAGGCGGTCTCGCCGAGCGGGGAGCGGCTTGCCGTGCACGGGGCCCGTTTCTCCTACTCCGACGGGCATGATGTGTTGCACGGCATCGACCTCGAGGTCCGCCCGGGCGAACGGCTCGCCATCGTCGGCCCGTCCGGTGCAGGGAAGTCAACGCTGGCAAGGCTTCTCGCCGGGATCGACGCGCCGCGCGAAGGGGTCGTCACGATCGGCGGCGTCCCCGTCACCCAGCTCGATCCGGCGGAGCGGCGCCGCCGCATCGCCCTGATCACACAGGAGCATCACGTCTTCATCGGTACCCTGCGGGACAACCTCGCCTTTGCCAGGCCTGACGCGAAAGACGACCAACTCGTGGCGGCTCTGGACACGGTCGGCGCTGATTGGTACCCCCTGATGAAAAATGGGCTTGATGAGCGGCTCGGCGAAGGAGCTCGCGAACTCGGTGCCGCCGAAGCGCAACAGCTCGCCCTTGCCCGGCTGGTGCTGGCCGACCCGCACACGCTCATCCTCGACGAGGCGACAGCGGCGCTCGACCCGACCACCGCGCGGCGCACCGAGCGAGCCATGGCCGCGGTGCTCACCGGCCGCACCGTCATCGCCATCGCCCACCGGCTCAACACCGCCCACGACGCCGACCGGGTGGCGGTGCTCGACGGCGGCCGCGTCACCGAGCTGGGCAGCCACCACGAGCTGCTGCGCGCCGGCGGTGCGTATGCGGCCCTTTGGCGGTCGTGGCACGGCTGATCTCATGACAGATGTCATGGGATTAAACGTGATTCGAAGCCGAGTAACCCGGGGTCGATCGCTCCTACCTTGAAGGTATGACAAATGTAGGCGCGGCGGTGCACCTGATCGGCCTGGCCAAGAAGTACGGGTCCGGGGCCGGCAGCGTGCGAGCCGTGGACGGGGTGGATCTGATGATCGCGCCGGGCGAGGTGGTCGCTTTGCTCGGCCCGAACGGCGCGGGCAAGTCGACAACGGTCGACATGATGCTGGGCCTGATCAAGCCGGATGCCGGTCAGGTCACC
The DNA here is from genome assembly GCA_036377915.1 of Candidatus Limnocylindrales bacterium. Taxonomy (GTDB): domain Bacteria; phylum Actinomycetota; class Actinomycetes; order Mycobacteriales; family Micromonosporaceae; genus Allorhizocola. The sequence goes on along the minus strand of DASUXL010000193.1, from coordinate 22,735 downwards.
ATCTTCGGCAGGCGGCCGCGAGACGCGGTGACCGACGGGGTGGTCGGGGCGATGCTGCAAGCCGGCGCGCTGCGCGACAACCTGACCGTCGGCGAGACGGTCGCCGAGATCGCGGCGCTGCACGGCAGGCACCACAAGCTGCGGGAGGTGCTGGAGCGCACCCAGCTGACCGAACTGGCAAAGCAGCGCTGCACCAGGCTTTCCGGCGGTGAGAAGCAGCGGGTGCGCTTCGCCCTCGCCGTGATCAGCGAGCCGGACCTGCTGCTCCTCGACGAGCCGACCACCGGCATGGACGTGCAGGTGCGGCGGCGTTTCTGGGAGTCGATGCGGGAGTACACCGGGAGTGGTCGGACGGTCATGTTCGCCACGCATTATCTGGAGGAGGCGGAGGATTTCGCCGACCGGGTGGTACTGATGCGGCGCGGCAAAATCGTCGCGGACGGTTCGGTGGCGCAGATCCGGGCGACCGCGACCGGCCGCACCATCCAGGCCGTCGTGCCTTGTGTTTCGGGGGCCGAGATGGAGCTGCTGCCCGGGGTCGCCGAGGTAGACCAGCGCGAGGACCGTTTCTCGTTGCGTTGCAAGGATTCTGATGCGGCGCTGCGCGCGCTGCTCGCGAAGTACCCGGATGCCCACGACGTCGAGGTCACCGCGGCCGGGCTCGAGGACGCGTTCGTTGCCCTGATGGAGGAAAGATGAACTGGCGTTACCTGCTCCTGGAGAGCAAAGTCATCATCCGCAACGGCCGGTTCCTGATCTTCACTTTGATCATGCCGGCGGGGCTGTTCATGCTGTATGTCGGCCTGTGGGGCGGTCCCGGAGCGGTCTACCCGGACGGGACACCGGTGGGTGCCTCGCTGATGGTGAGCATGGCCGGCTACGGCGCCATGGGTGGAGCCATGTCAACAGGGGCGCTCATCGCGGTCGAGCGCGAGTACGGCTGGATGCGCCAGCTGCGCCTGACCCCGATGACCGGACTTGGCTACCTGCTGTCGAAGGCGACGCTGTCGATGCTCGTCGCGCTGCCCGCGATCGTCGTGGTCTCCTTGCTGGGGTTGACGGTCGGGCGGGTCCACCTGGGCACCGGGCAGTGGATCGGGGTGACGCTCGGGCTGTGGCTCGCGGTGATCCCGTTCGCCGTGATCGGCGTCGTGATGGGGCAACTGTCCACAGCGGACAGTACCCAGGCGATCGGCGGGGCGGTCATGATGATCCTCGGCCTGGCCGGCGGCATGTGGATACCCTCACAGGTGGTGCCGGGGTGGATGTCCGACATCATGCGGGTGACGCCGAGCTACTGGCTGCGCGAGGTGGGCCAGTCGGCGGTCAACCACGCACTCGACCTGCGCACGTGCATCCTGGTCCTGGCGGCCTGGACGGTGGTCGCCGTGGTGGCCGCCGCCCGGAGCTACCGTTCCCAGCTGGTCCGGGCATAGGGATACGGTGGCATCGTGTACCCGCATGAACGCTGGTGGGGCCTGGGCTCCGGGCTCTTCTTCACGGTCCTGCTGATCCCGGTCGGTGTCCAGATAGTGCTGGACTTCTCCGGCAGCCAGCGGGTGATCTCGCTCGCCCTGCTGATCGTCTACAGCCTGGGCTATCTGGTGCTCGCGGGGCTGGTGTGGATCCGGCGGGTACTCGCCCGCGTCGCCGCGGCGGCATTCCTCACGGCGATCGGTGCCGCGCTGGTCGCCAGCCTCGGGCTCGCTTCGATGCCGCTCATGGCGTACGGCATCGCGGTGATCGCGATGACGCTGCCGCCGCGGTGGTCGCTGCGCGGCAGCGCATTCGTTCTCGCCGGGTTCGCGGTCGCCACCGGCCTCGCCCCCTCCCACCCCTGGGGTTCCTGGATCGGGCTGCTCAGCATCACCGTCGCCCTGGTCCTCATGGGCCTGCTCGTCCGGTCAAACCGGTTGCTGGACAACGCCCGGCACGAACTGGCCGACCTCGCCGTCGCCCGGGAACGCGAACGCGTCGCCCGCGACCTGCACGACGTGCTCGGCCACTCGCTGACCTCCTTGGCGCTCAAGGCATCGCTGGCCCGGCGCCTGCTCGCCAGGGGCATGGTCGACGAGGCCGCGGCGGAGATAGCCGACGTCGAACGGCAGGCACGGGAGTCGCTGGCCGAGGTCCGGGCCACCGTCACCGGCAACCGCGAGGCGTCCCTGGCGGCGGAGGTGGCGGGCGCCCGGGTCGCCCTGGAGGCCGGGCAGATCGAGACAACGGTCAGCGGAGAGCTTGACGCGGTGCCGGCGCATCTGCGGGAGCCATTTGCTTTTGTGGTACGCGAGGGAGTGACCAACGTGATCCGGCACAGTGGATCCAGGTCCTGCACCATCCAGATCGGACCGTCCTATGTAGAGGTCGTGGACGACGGCGGCGGCGGTGGCGCAGGCGGTGGCGCAGGCGGTGGCGCAGGCGGCGGCGGTGGCGGTGGCGCAGGCGGCGGCGGTGGCGCAGGCGGTGGCGGCGGCGCAGGCGGTGGCGGTGGCGGTGGCGCGGTGATCGAGGCGCCGCGGGCCGGCAACGGGCTCACCGGATTGCGGCAACGCCTGGAGGCGGTCGGCGGCAGCCTCACCGCCGGACCGGCGCCCGGCGGCGGTTTCCGCCTGCGAGCCGAGGTTGCCGGCCCGTGATCAGAGTTTTGATCGCGGATGATCAGGCGCTCATCCGGGGCGCGCTGGCCAGCATGCTCAACCTCGAACCCGGAATCGAGGTCGTCGCCCAGGTCGCCTCCGGCGCCGAGGTGCTCGCCTCGGCCCGGGCCAGCATGCCCGACGTGGCCCTGCTCGACGTGCAGATGCCGGGCATGGACGGGTTGAGCGCCGCCGCCGAACTGCACAAGGCCATGCCGTCGGTGCGCATCGTCATCTGCACCACGTTCGGGCGGCCGGGGTACCTGACGCGGGCAATGGCCGCGGGCGCAAGCGGATTCGTGGTCAAGGACGCCGACCCCGAGTACCTCATCGAGGCCATCAAGCGCGTCCACGCCGGCCTGCGCGTGGTCGATCCCGGCCTGGCGGCGGAGTCGCTGGCTGCCGGTTCGAGTCCCTTGACGCAGCGCGAGCGGGAGGTGCTGCTGACCGCCGCGACCGGCGCAACCGTGCGCGACATCGCCCAGCGGCTGCACCTTTCCGAAGGCACGGTCCGCAACCACCTGTCGTCGGCGATCGGCAAGACCGGAGCCCGCACGTCGGCGGAGGCGGTCCGCATCGCCGAGTCCAACGGCTGGCTCTGACCCGGCGGTCACGTCACACGGCGGCGGCGCCGCCACGACACCCATACGGTGAACCCCACGGCCAGTGTCAGCAGGACAGCGGCCCCGCCGATCCATCTCCACTTGCCGTCGTCGACGGGCATGTCCATCGTTGCGCCGGTCATCTCGAGGAACTCGACGGCGGCCTCGGGCACGCCCTCGCTGTTCAACGCGGCCACAAGCTCGGCCCGGTCGCCGTCGGGCCGGCTCGTTCCGACCATGACACGGTTGGTCTGTTCGTTCACTCCGGTCATCGAGATGTCCGGGCGGTTCATGAGCGAGGTAGCCGCTCGCGCCCACGCCCGCAGTTGGGAGACGGTGTAGTCGGCGTCGTGGATCTCGATCTCGGGTGTGCCGGGCGGGACCAGACCCGGACACTGCTGGGCAAGCGCGGCAGCGACCGCACGCTCATCGACCTCCGGCTCGGTCAGCCAGATGTGCAGAACACCGGCCGATACGTAGGCGCCGCCATACTGCGGCACCGTCGACGAGATGTCACAGCGGGGCGGTGGCTCTGGCATCGGCGACACCGGCTGAGACCATGCCGCCGCGCCGAGAGCAACCGTGATGGCGAACGTCGCGAGCATTCGTTTCTCCGCGGGTTGAGACTGGCACTTCAGGCCGAGCAGATGTCCGGTCGTCGTCGTTGGACAATCGTAGCCTTCCGCACCGATAGGAGGGCGTACAACTCCTTGACGGGCGCGGGAGCGTCCGCCGGTGGCGCGGCGAACGTGGCCTCGAGGAAACGGAATCCCACAAGGTTGAGGAAGGCGAACGTGTCGATGTACTCGAGTCCATGGTGCATCCTGATCCGCCAGCCGAGGTGCCAACCGCGGGAATAGACGACGCTGAGCTGGTCGATGTGTGACAGCGGAATCCGGCGATGCCGCACCACATTGTGAAGCTCGACCTCCGTCCCATAGACGATCACGTGCTGCCGTGTCACGGCCAGCAGCAGCAACGCGCACGGAATCGAGGCGTACCACAGAGCGGGAACAGCGAGGACACCGACGAGTGCGAAACCGGCCAGCCCGAAACCGAAGTAGGCGATCGCCTGCCAATTGCGAAACGTTCGAGGTTCAGTCTCTGCCATGCCGTCCATGGTGATCCATGCCCGCAATCCATGACAACGTCAGCCGGTGCGGCAGGCCCAGAAGAGTTGGTGGCCGCCGTCCGCTTCGGGAATGAAATGTTCGGAGTCGATGTGCAGCCCGGCCTGGGTGATCCACGTGCGGTAGGTGTCCGCGTCGGCGTGGCTCCACCACATGATTGTGGTGCCGCCGAGCCAGTCGTCCTCGGTGCCGGTCCATTCCTGGGCTCCGGTGGTCGCCAGGAAAAGCCCGCCGGGCCGTAGCCAGTTGGCGATGCGGCGGATCAGGTGTGGCTGGGTGTCGATCGGCATGTGGATGAGTGCGTAGAGGCAGACGACCGCGTCGAAGCTGCGGTCTGGAAAAGCGACCTGGGTGGCGTCGGCTTGTACGAACGTGGCTTGTGGAACGAGTTGGCGGGCGCGGTTGATTTGAACCTCGCTGAGGTCGACGCCGGTGACGTGGTGGCCGTTGTCGGTAAGTGTTTTGGCGACGGGGACTCCGCAGCCGCAGCCGAGGTCCAGGACGTTGGCGTTGGCCGGGAGTTGTCGTTGCAGGTTGGTTAGCCAGGAGTCGTACTCGGCCGGGCTGTCGTGGTCGCCGCGGTAGAGGTAGGACAGGCTGTCATAGCCACGTTGGACAAGTTCGACAGGGTCGGGGAGGTTCACGGCTGCAATCATGATTCAGCCCAGCAACGGTTGGCCAGAGAGTTTCTCCGCGGCGGGACTTGCCCGGGCGCCAAACCCGCAAACTCATTGACACTTCGATGACCGGGTCGCCTTCGAGGACGTGTCCTTCGAGGTCAGTCGCGGCGAGGTCTTCGGCTTCCTCGGGCCCAACGGCGCCGGCAAAGACGACCACGGTGCGGACCCTGGACACACTGATCGAGCCGACGTCGGGCTCGGCGACGGTGGTCGGCATCCCGCTCACACCCGAGACCGGGGCGGCAATCCGCCGCCGGATCGCTGTCATGCCCGAGTCGCCGGGGCTGCGCCCGCGCGGCGTGACCATCGTCCTCACCACGCACCGCCTTGACCAGGCCGAGCGGTTGAGTTCGCAGTCGGCTGCGCCGCAGCGCTGTTACTCCTCGACGGGTTCGGCTGGCAGCTCACACACGGGCGCAAAATCCGTCGCACACAGCCGCATCGGCTGGCTACGGTGGCGCCGTGTCGCTCCTCGCCCTTCCGATCGCCGAACGCCTCCGGTCCGCGCGTCATGTACTCATCGCGGGTGCCGGCGGCGGTTTCGACGTGTACGCCGGACTGCCGCTCGCGTTGGCGCTACGCGAGGCCGGCGTACGCGTCTCTTTGGCGAACTACTCGGTCAGCGAGCTGGGCATGCTGAAGCCCGCCGCGTGGCTGCGTACGGGTCTGGCCGCGATCACACCGAGTTCGCCCGGCAACGACCGCTACTTTCCCGAGCGTGCTCTCGCCCGCTGGCTTTCGGCCCAAAGACATGAACCCGTCGTCTACGCCTTCGCCCGCACCGGCGTACGCCCGTTGCGGGCGGCGTACCGCAAGCTGATCGAGCTGCTGGAGGTTGACACCGTCATCCTCGCGGACGGCGGCACGGACATCCTGATGCGTGGTGACGAGGCCGGCATCGGCACGCCGGAAGAGGACATGACCAGCCTGACCGCTGTGGCAGGACTCGACGTGCCAACCAAACTGGTCGTCAGTCTCGGCTTCGGGATCGACTCACACCATGGCGTCTGCCATGCGCACGTTCTGGAGAACCTCGCCGCTCTGCAACGCAAAGGCGCTTTCCTCGGCGCATGCACGGTGAACAGCGCGGCATATCTCGACGCGGTCGCGCACGCCGCCCGGGAGCACCCCGCCCACGCCAGCATCGTCCACGGCCAGGTCGCGGCGGCTCTTCGCGGCGAATTCGGAAACGCCGCGGTCAGCGAGCGGACCGGCACCACGGAACTGTTCGTCAACCCGCTGATGACCCTGTATTTCGTTGTCCAGCTCGACGGGCTCGCCGATCAACTTCACTATCGCGATCGCATCGAGCACTCGCGTACGCCCATGGAAGTGTCGCTTGCGATCGAGGCGTATCGCGAAGAGATTGCGGCGAGGCCGCGCCGCGCGATCCCGCACTGAGGCGAGGAACTGCCTATAATGCACATATGTCGATCCCGCGTGGCATCGTGACCTTGGTGTCCGTCGTGGCGGTGGCGGTGACGGTGGCATCGTTCACCGGGCCGGCCGCCGCTGCCGGCCGGCATCCCAGCGCCAGCGCCGCCGGACCTGGGACGATCGGTGCCGAAGCGGTCGCCGAAGTGGTATTCACGCCGATGGCTTCGGCAAGGACAGTGTTGGCGCCAAGGGTCATAACCTGCCGCCTCGCCGCCGACGGTCCCATCGCGCAGGGCGTGGATGTCGTCGTCTCCGGACTGGCGTACTGCAGCTACACGATAAGCGGAGTGGATCTCACGGTCGAGCTGTATCGCAACGACAACCTGTGGGGGATGCCCGGATTTGACTACGGCCGGTCCGCCGCTGCCGCTCCCGCGATGGGCTTCTGCATCGACGGCGCCTACCACGGCAAGGCGATCGGATACTTCACGGCTCCTATCGGTTATGAACCGCCGACCGCAAAGCTCGAAGCCTTTACCGGCCGCACGAACATCGAGTGTTAAAGCACATCCGCCGCCGGCGCGCGCCAGCCTCTGGTCAGGTTCGTATCCGGAACGGGGCAAGGGTGGCACGGATCTGGTCGCCCGCGCCCCAGTCGTCGTCGAACTGGGCGAGCACCGCGAGGTGTTGTCGCAGCTGGATAATCGGCATGCGGGACCGCCAGTCGCCGTCGAGGTGGGTCAGCTCTGCGTAGACCTCGAAGAAGCGTTGCGCCTCGGGTGGGGGCGAGGTGGTCCACACGTGGGCGAGGTCGACCTCTGCCCACATGTAGGACACGGCCGGGTCGATCAGCGCGGGCTTGCCGTCCGGGGTGGCCAGGACGTTCTGTGCCCACAGGTCGCCGTGTGTCAGGCATGCCGGCCGCTCCGGCAGCAGGTCGGGCAGCCGGTGACACAGCCGCTCCAGCGCCGCCCGGTCTGCGGGGTCGAGTGCCGCCTCGACGCGGGGCTCCCCCAGCCATCGAAGGAGCCGGTGCTGGGCGAAGAAGGCAAAGCCGTCGCCATCCCAGGTGTTGATTTGCCGGCGGCGGCCCAGCCAGTTGTCGCGGTGCCATCCGAAGCGCGGATGGGTCGTGCTCATATGCAGGTGGGCGAGCTCGTGCGCGAACTGCTCCCAGAAGGTCTGGCTGGGCGGCCTCGGTCGCAGCATCGACAACACGAGCAGTTCCCGGTCCGCCAGGATCACCTCGGGTGTCGCCATGCCACCGAGGTCGCGCAGAGCGGCCAGCCCTTCGGCTTCCGTCGTGAAGACGTCGAAGACGTCGTCGGCCGGCGTGTCGGCCAGGGCCTTGACGAACACCGGCGGGTGGCTATGCCTGCGAGCGCCGCGAGCCCACCCGTCGCCGGCTCCACCGTGACGACATCGCGCATCCCGGCCCGCAGCAGGCGCTCCTGCAGGAACGTGGCTGAGCGCGGCATGGCGGGCTCCTCTTGTCCGGGGTACTTGCCTGCCGGATCTTATAGGCTGGTGCGCGTGGATCAAGAAGAGCGCATCGCCCTGTTCCTTGACTACGAGAACCTAGCTCTCGGGGCACGCGACAACCTTGGCGGCATGGCCTTTGACTTCCGCCCGATCGCTGATGCCCTGGCCGAGCGGGGAAGGGTGGTGGTCCGCAGGGCCTACGCCGACTGGTCGTTCTTTGACGAGGACCGCCGGATGCTTACCCGCTCGCATGTCGAACTCATCGAGATACCCCAGCGTATGGGAGCCTCGCGCAAGAACGCCGCCGATATCAAGATGGCCGTCGATGCCATGGAGCTGGCCTTCGAGCGCGAGTACATTTCGACGTTCGCGATCTGCACGGGTGACAGCGACTTCACCCCGCTGGTCCACAAGCTGCGCGAACTCAACAAACGCGTCATCGGCGTCGGTGTTGAGAAGTCCACCTCGGCACTGCTGCCGCCGGCCTGCGACGAGTTCCTTTACTACGACCGCCTTGAAGGCGTCGAAATCCAATCCGGGGGTACCAGGCGCGGCCGACCCGGCCGGCCGGCCGCTCCGGAGCAGGGGCAGGAGCAAGTGGAGCTGGAGCCGGAAACCCAGCCAGCCGCCGACGAACCCGCCCGCGACGTCGACACGCTCGCGGTCCTTGTCGCCCAGACGGTGGCCGGTCTTCAGGGCAGCTCCAGCGGCGCGGTCACCGCTTCGACGCTCAAGCGGACGCTGCTGCGAAAGGATCCCACCTTCAGCGAGTCCGACTACGGGTTTCGCACCTTCGGGGAACTCCTGCGGCACCTGGCCGAACGCAACGTGGTCGAGCTGGCCGAAGGCCCGGCCAAAGGCGACCCCGAGGTCTCCCTGCCCGAGCACGGCGACCGGGAGGACGCGTTCGCGCTGTTGCGTTCCGTGGTCCTCGACGTTGCCGGCGGGGATGGTGCGGTGGCGCTTTCTGGTCTGAAGAACCAGCTTCGCCGGGTACAACCAGACTTCAGCGAGAAGAAGCTCGGCTACCGCAGCTTCCTGCAATTCTGCAAAGCGGCCGCCACCAGCGCCGCCGTCGACCTGCGATGGAGTCCCGAGGCCGACGACTATCTGCTCACCGTGAGTCAGGCGGTGTAGCCTGCCGGGATGCTTGCTGGTACGCGTGCCAAAGGTTTGCGCCGTGGTGATGTCTTGCTTATGCCGGTGCCCGGCGGAGGTTATGGCGCTTGCCAGGTGACCGCCAACGATTCGGAGCTTCTGCTCGTGCATGCTCTGGACTGGTGGTCGGCAGAACCCCCGGTGCTGGCAGATCTGGCTGGGGCGCAACCACTGCGGCTGGATCACCACAGTCACTCCGGCGGGCTTGATCAGGTTAATATTTCAGTTGAGGTACCGATTCCGGCCGGATTCCGGCTTCTCGGAAACCAGGATGTCGGCGCGGATATCCCGAATTCGTCAAATACGCATTCGCGGTGGCGGGCCTTGGCGGGAGATGTGTCGTACCAGCGTGCATGGGACCTCGAACTGCCGGCGGCGGCGAAGGCCGGGTACAAGTCGGCCGCGACGAAGGGTCCGGTCGACGTCGATTTCGGGGTCGGCGCGGTGACGATCGGTGGGGCGACGCGTGCGCTGGACCTGGCCAGCGGTGACCCGGTGGCGGTACCCGATGCCGATGCCGGGCCTGTGCGCTGGGAGGCCCTGGACCGCTTGCCCGGGTGCACGCGCCTGTTTTGGCGGGGGCCGGATCGCGGTCTCACGGCAGCGCTGGCCAGATATCCTTCGATTTCGGGCCTCACCTGGCGCGACGCACCCGAGCAGACCGACCTGTCCGGGAGCTGGCTGAACCAGCTCGAACTTGTGGGCAAGATGCCGCAACGGCTGCGGCTCCCGGCACGCATGCGCCATCTGTCACTGGTTGCGGGGACAGATCTCACCGTTGACGCCGCCGACAACGGCCGCTGGATGCGTCTCCACCTGGAGACGGACTCAGCCGACTTCGTTATGCCACAAGGGCTTGAGCGCATCCAGGAACTCTTGATCACGGGCAACGGCAGTCTTACGGCCGCACCCCTTGCTGACCTGACCGAGCTACGAGAGCTGACGCTGAGATGGCGCCGCCCACCCGGCGAACTCACCGAAGCGCATGACCTGTCGGCGCTACAGCATCTCCACCATGTGCACTTCATTGACGGGTATGGCGTCGGCGCAGACCAGATACCGGACCTTCCGAATCTTTCCTACCTGGAGGCGTTCGGGCTCACCAGGTCCTCCGCGAACGAGATGAAGAAGCGGTACCACCACACCGGCGTCGAGGTGATCGTTCACGGCGCGAAATCTGACCAGTGGATCCGGGCGAACCTGGAGAACCCTTTCCGGAACTGGGTCGACGACCACGAGAAGGGCGGCGCCGCGGCCTGCAAAGCATACGCAAAAGCGTTACGCGCCATCGAATCCTCGCCAGATCGACAGCTGGCAAGAGAAACCCTCAAGACCCTGACCGGTACCCTGAACAAAATCGATGCCAAGTATGAACTCATCGACACACTGCGCCGCGAAGAAGCCTGGGAAGCCTTCGCTGTGCTCGCATCCAAAGCAAACGTCGGCCAGGACGAGGCCGGTGACTGGTTCGACGAGTGGCGAGATTTCTGAGATCAGCCGGGGGCGTAGGCGATGAAGGCCAGGCCCTGCAGGCTGGCGAAGTCGTAGCGGACGGCCGCTGGCCGCTGCCCAGGAAACAGGGCGATCCCGATGCCGCGTTCATCGCGCCAGGTGCAAAGCGCCCCCTGTTCGCCTTCAATCGTGGCGTCGCCGCAGGTCCGGCCCTCGCCGTGGGAGCCCGGGTTGGCGGTGGCGATGTCGAGGTCCTCGGCGAGCGCGCGAAGGATCGCGCCGACCTGCGCCCGGGCCGGCTGCTTGATCAGCGCGGCCGCGAACATCATCAGGTTGCCGTCTTTCCTTGTCCCGTACACCCCATAGGCCGGGGCCTCCTTGGTGACCTCCTCGAAGGTGGATCTCACCGCGTAGGCAAAGTTGTCGGTTTCGTAGTCGTATCCCACAGTGCGCTTCCGTCCGCCAACCTCGTCCGGCGCGGCGACACGATAGACCGGCGATGCGGATCGTGACGCGGCTGGCGACGCGGGCGGGCTCGCATCGGTCGCGAGTGATGGCTTGACGTCCGCCGTGGGCGGCGGCGGACCGCCACACCCTGCCAGGACGAGCACCGAAGCAGCAAATACCAGCCGCCGCCGATATCCCATGGTCTATCGCCCTTCCCTTCGAGCACCGGCAAGGAATGTAGCGCAGATCGGGTGAGCTGCGATCGTCAGACCGCTCGGTCACAATGCGGGCATGACGTTGACGACTCGTATGCCTGCACACCGGACCGGAGGAGTTGTATGCGCGACACGGCTTCACGCGGGTGAGGAAGATCGCGAAGTGGCGGTGGGTGATGCGCGCCGAGGTCTGATCCGCCTCCATGGGAACGGTTTGCTTCAGGCCCGCGGTCTGGACGCGGTGGCGACGCCGATCCTGTTGTACGCGTTGATAACGCTGATGCTCATGATGAGGGCGCCCACCTGCTGGTCGCTGAACGCCTCCGCGGCGGTGCGATAGATGCCGTCGGGCACGCCGTTGGCCGGCAGCAGTGTCATCGCCTCCGCGAGTCCGAGCGCTGCCCGCTCCTGCGCTGTGAACAGGTCGCCGCTCTCCCGCCAGGCCGGCAGCACATCGAGGCGGACCTGGCGCTCGCCGTGGTCCCGGGCTTCGCGGTGGTGCATGTCCAGGCAGAAGGCGCAGCCGTTGAGCTGGGATACCCGGATCCACACCAGGCCCAGCAACAGTTGTGGCAAGTCGGCGTCTGCGCACGACTTCTGGACGCTGGCGTGCCAGGAGTTGAGCGCCTGGTACGGCTCGGGATGTAGCTGGCGCAGCCGAAGGCGGGGGTGTGATCCGGACATGCCGCGAACGCTAACACCCCACACACTTGCGCTGCCGGTCTACTGTTCAAGTGAAGTAGATCGATTCCGTGGGGGTGGCGTGAGCGACGAGAAAGCACCCGAGTATGCCGGCGCGCTCGCCGAGTTCTCCGCGCTCCGCAGCGAGATCGAGGAGCGCATCCGGGCCCAGCTCCAGATCCTCTTCTTCCAGCTCACCATCACCGGCGCCGTGTTCGGTTTTGTCCTGTCGACCAACAACAACACGGGGATGCTGCTGGTCCTGCCGATCAGTTCGTACCTGCTCTGCGGCCGCCTGGTGTCGCTGCATTTCGGGATCCTGTTCGCTGCCCGCTACATCCGCGAGGTGCTCAGCGCACGCGTGCCCGATGGACTCGGCTGGGAGCAGTGGCAACGCGCGAGCCGCCTGCAGGAGACGGCCGCGCCTCGGCCCATCTGGGTTCTGGTGCTGCCGCTGCAGCTTGCGTTTACGGGGACCGGTGCGCTGGCCCTGGCGTGGTCCTTCCCCGCGATCTTCGCTGTGCCGGATTTCTGGCAGATCGCGCGCGTGGGGATGGCGGTTGTCTGGCTGACGGGGGCGCTGGCGACGGCGATTTCGGCCCGGCTGCTGGTGAAGGCGCGGATGCGGGCGGTCGGCAAGTCGGACTGACTGCTGGTGAAGGCGCGGATGCGGGCGGTCGGCAAGTCGGACTGACTGCTATCCGAGGGCGGCGGCGAGACGGCGTACCCCCGCCACGATCTCGCGCTGCGGCGTCGCCGCGTAGCCGAGCAGCAAACCATTGCGGCCGTAGGGCTGCATCGCATGCGCCGAAAGTGCTTGCGTGTCAACGCCATTCTGCGCCGCCCGCGCCGCCGCCCACGCATCGTCGACCTCGTCGGGCAGCCAGCCGACAAGATGCAGACCCGCTTCGGCGTCGCTCACCGACACCAGCCCGTCCAGCTCTCGCCGCAGAGCCCCGGCCAGCACCGCCCCACGCTCCGCGTACAGCGCCCGCATCCGCCGGATGTGCCGCGCGAAGTGCCCCGCCGCGATGAAGTCCGCGAGCGCGGCCTGTTCCAGGGCCGGGGCGTGTCCGGCCGCGAAGCGGTGCCCTGCCGCGAACGCGTCGACCAAGCCGTCCGGCACCACCAAGTATCCGATCCGCAAGGCGGGAAACAGCACCTTGCTGAAGCTGCCGACATACACAACACGCCCGGCGGTGTCGAGTCCTTGCAACGACGGCAACGGATCCCCCGCGTACCTGTACTCGCTGTCGTAGTCGTCCTCGACCACATAACCGCCCACCGTCGCCGCCCACCGCAGCAACGCGAGCCGTCGCGGCAGGCTCATGGTGACGCCCAGCGGGAACTGGTGCGACGGTGTGACGAACGCGAGGCGCGCTCCGGGCGGGGCGGCAGAGACGTCGAAACCATTGCTGCCCACGGGAATTGGGACCGGAACACCGCCGGCGGCGACGACCGCTCCGCGCGCCCCGTAGTAGCCCGGGTCCTCCACCAGCGCCCCGTCGCCCGGGTCGAGCAGCATGCGCGCGGCGAGGCTGAGGCCGGCCTGCGCGCCGCTGACCACCAGCACCCGGTCGGCCGTGCAGCGTACCCCGCGGGCCATGCCAAGGTACGCCGCGATCGCCTCGCGCAACGCCGGGTCTCCGGCCGGATGCTGGTAGCGCAGCAGGGAAGCCACCGATCGCGCCCGCCGTGCCACCACCCTGCCCCACAATTGCGCCGGGAACGCGTCGAACGCCGGCTGCCCCACGGGGAACGCCGGGAACCGGCCCGCGGACCGCAGCTGCCAGCGTACGCCCGCGACGCCGGCCCCTTGAGCCGAGAGCTCCCCCGCCTCCCTCCGAGTCTCCATATTGGACGCCGATGGCTGGACCGGTGGATGGATTTGCAGCAGCGCCACGGTGGTTCCCGATCCGATGAGCCCGTCGAGGTACCCCTCATGGCGAAGCCGCTCATAGGCGGCAAGCGTGGTGGTCCGTGACACGCCCAGCTCGGCAGCCAGCTGGCGGGTCGATGGCAGTCGCAGGCCCGGTCCCAGCTGGCCGGTCAGGATTGCCTCCCGGATCCGCTCGTAGATCTGGCGCGACACGGGCACACCCGACGCTCGGTCGACGGTCAGGGTCGGCAACAACGAAATGGCCTTGTCAACTTGAGGGTAATTGGCTCTTCGCACGATACCAACCCGAGGCATACCTTGCCCTTATGGACCTAACCAGAAGGCAGATCGGCTTGGGCTGCTGGGCGATCGGCGGGCCGTTCCTGTTCGAGGGCAAGCCTGACGGCTGGGGGCAGGTGGACGACGACGAGTCCATCCGCGCCATCAACCGCGCCGTCGACCTTGGCGTCACCCTCTTCGACACCGCCGACGCCTACGGCACCGGGCACAGCGAGCGTGTCCTCGGCCGTGCCCTGCGCAGCCGCCGCGACGAGGTCGTCATCGCCACCAAGTTCGGCTTTGTCATCGACGAGAACAAGCGGGAGATCACGGGCATCGACGTGACACCGGACTACATTCGCAGCGCCTGCGCCGCCTCACTATCCCGCCTGCAGACCGACCACATTGACCTGTATCAGCTGCACGTCGGCGATCTCGACCGGTCAGTCTCCGAGGAAGTCCTTGCCACACTTGAGGATCTGGTGGACAAAGGGATGATCCGCTCCTACGGCTGGAGCACCGACAACCTCGACTCCGCCCGCCGCCTCGCGGGACGCCGGCACGCTGTCGCGGTCCAGTTCGCCCTCAACGTCTTTTCCGACTCGCCGCAGCTGCTTGCCTTCTGCTCCAGGCAGGGCATGGCCGGCCTGATCCGCACGCCGCTGGCGATGGGCCTGCTGACCGGCAAGTTCGACGCGTCCTCCCGCCTGCCGGCCGACGATGTGCGCGGCAGCGGCCATGCGTGGGTCGAGTATTTTCAAGACAGAAAACCTCATCGGGGGTACCTCGACCGCCTCGCCGCCATCCGGGAAATCTTGACAAGCAACGGCCGCACCCTCGCGCAGGGTGCTCTGGCGTGGGTCCTCGCGCGCGGTGACCGGACGATACCGATCCCCGGGTTCAAGTCCCTGGCCCAGGCGGAGGAGAACGCCGGCACCATCGAGCGCGGGCCGCTGACCCCGGCCCAGCTGGCCGAGATCGACCGTCTGCTGGACCGGGAGCAGCAGGCTGACGTTACGAAATCCTGACCCACCGCACGGCGTCGGCGCGGGCGTTGCCTGCGCCGCTGCCGGTCAGTTTGACGGATCCGTTGAAGCCCTGGCCGAATGACCAAGTCCCGAGTTTGACCCAGCCGGTCGTCCCGGCGGTGTAGTCGACGAACTGCGTTGCGGTGCCACCATTGTGGGTCACGTCGACGCGGGAGTTGGGGTCGCTGTTGGCGTGGACGATTTTGTAGATGTACACGTCGTAGGTCCCGGCCGCGGGCAGCCAGCCGCCCCACGTCGCGGTCGCTCCGGCGGCCGCGCTGTACCGGGACATGTTCTCCAGGGTGTGACCGTTGACGCTGCTGGTCGTCCAGGCGCCGGTCTCGCTGTAGCGGGCCGCGGTCGGGCCGTCGTTGTCGGTGTAGTTGCCGCTCTGGTAGTAGCGGAAGTAGTCGAACTGCACCTGCCCGGGCAGTTTCGTCTCGTCGACGCCGGGGCTGCTGTCGCCGTTGACCGCGATGCTGGTGAGCCAGGCGCTGATGTAGTCGTGCTGGGTGCAGCACGTGGGCGAGTAGCTTCCGGTGTACTTCAGGACACCGTCCACATAGAACTTCACCGTGGACTCTGTCCACTCGAACCCATACGTGTGGAACGCCGCCGAGCTGTCGAAGCCGGTGTCGTACGCGCTGCCCCGGGTCGTCTTGGTGTCGTCGGCGTGCCAGCCGTGCACGTTGTGGTGGATGCGCCTGGGCGCGTGCATGTTGTACTCGAAGCCGTCGATTTCGGTGCGGCGGTTGGCCGGGTCGGTGGTCGAGCCGTCTCCGGCCATGGCCCAGAAGGCCGGGTGCCAGCCGGATCCGACGCTCGTCTTGGCGCGGGTCTCGTAGTACCCGTACCGGAACGTCTTCTTGCTGATCAGACCGCCGCCGGTGAACTGCATTCCGGCGAAGGCCTCCTTGCGCAGGTGGATGGTCATCAGGCCGCCGCCGACGCTCACGTTCTCCGGCCGCTGGGCGCTCCAGCCTTTGACGTCGGTGCGGTGGTACCACTTGCTCGTGTCCACAGTGGACCCGTCGAACTCGTCGGAGAACACCAGCGTGTAAAGCGATGATGGCGGGGCCGCCGTGGCGGGGGCGGGCAGCGCCACCAGCGCCGAGACGACAAGGACGGTCAGCGTCAGGGGTTTTCGCATGATTCTCTTTACTCCCCCGGCTAGCCGACGGCAAGGGCGACGTTGAGCGCTTCCTCGAGCGTGCTCGGAGTGAGAATCCCGGGCGGCGCTTCGGTCCAGCCCGGCCCGGCGGCGGCGATGATCGCGGGCCGGACCGGGTGTCGTTGCAGGGCACGCAGTTGCGCGGGGTCGCCGGTGCCGCGTTGGTGTGACCAGACAACCACCATCGTGGGGCCGGTCCTGCTGACGGCGGCGGCGAGCGAGCGCGGCGGCACGCGGGCACCCAGCATGCGGCAGCCGTTGCCGCGTTCGGCGAGCGCCGCGGCCAGCGCCTCCAGGGGCAGGCTGTGCTGCTCCTCGTCGGCGCAGGCGAGCAGCACCCGGGCGGGGCCGGCTTCCCGCGGGCGGGGCAGCGCGCCAAGGACCTCGGAGATGCAGCGCGACATCAGGTGTTCGACCTCGATGAGCTGTCTGGTGGCGTGGTGGCGGTCGCCGACACCGGCGAGCACGGGCACCAGCACCTCGGTCCACGCTTGCACCACGCCCCGCCGCGCGATCTCGGTCATGACGCGGCCGCGCAACGCCGCCTCGTCAAGGCGCATGGCGGATGCGGCGATGCCGCGGGCGGAGGGTCCGGCGCGGCCGACCGGGATGGCTTCGCCGCCGCCCGCGCGGGCCGGGCGCGGGATCAGCTCCCCGCCTCCGGCCAGGGCGAGGCGGGCCGCTTCGGCGGCGGGGATCCCTTCGCTGGTAAGGCCGCGCATCGCGGTCAGACGTGTAAGATCATCTTCCGTGTACCGCCGGTGGCTCCCCGGGGAGTGGCCGGTGGGACCGAGCCCGTAGCGCTGGTGCCAGGTGCGCAGGGTGGTGACGGCGATGCCGAGGCGCCGCGCCACGGCGCCCGCGCTCAGCCCGGTCACCTCCACGCCCGAAGACTACAGCAGAATCAAGTTGCGTCGATGTATGAGTCGTATCCTTGCTAGCCTGGGGTCATGGGGGTTTCGTGCCTTGTCACCGGGGCGACCGGTTACATCGGGGGCAGGCTGGCCCCGAGGCTCATCGAGGAGGGTCACCGGGTGCGTTGCCTTGCCCGCTCGGCGCTCAAGCTGCGCGACGTGCCGTGGGCGGCCCGCGCCGAGGTGGTCGAGGGCGACCTGACCCGCCCCGGCGCCGACCTTGACCGGGCACTGGAAGGCATCGAGGTGGCGTACTACCTCGTCCACTCCCTCGGCGCACCGGACTTCGAGAGCACGGACCGGATCTCCGCGAGCAACTTCGCCGCCGCGGCGGCGCGCGCCGGGGTGCGGCGCATCGTCTACCTCGGCGGCCCGGAGCCGGGCGACGGCGACGCCTCGCCGCACCTGCGCTCCCGCGACGAGGTCGGCACGATCCTCGGCGCCTCCGGCGTGCCCACGGTGATCCTGCGCGCGGCGGTAATCATCGGTTCGGGATCGGCCTCGTTCGAGATGTTGCGGTACCTCACCGAGCGCCTGCCCGTGATGGTGACGCCCCGCTGGGTGGGCAACCGGATCCAGCCCATCGCCGTGCGCGACGTCCTCTACTACCTGCTGGCGTGGGCAAGTGTGCCGGACGAGGTCAACCGGGGCTTCGACATCGGCGGCGCCACGGTGCTCACGTACGCGGAGATGATGCGCCGCTACGCGCGCGTGGCAAAGCTGCCGCGGCGGCTGATCGTGCCGGTGCGGACCCTCTCGCCGTGGCTGAGCTCGCAGTGGATCGGTCTGGTCACGCCGGTTCCCGGGCGCATCGCCAAACCGTTGGTGCTGAGCCTGACCGAGGAGGCGGTCTGCCGCGAGCACGACATCGAAACCTACGTCCCGGACCCGCCCGGTGGCCTGACGGCCTTCGAGGAGTCCGTCACCCTCGCCCTTGCCAAAATCCGCGCCGGGGACGTGGAAACCCGGTGGGCCAACGCGGCGTGGGCCGGTGCCTCGGCGGACCCGCTGCCCACCGACCCGCGGTGGTCCGGCGGCACGATCTATCGCGATCTGCGTTCCCGTGACGTGAGGGCGGATCCGCGCGCCCTGTGGGAGGTGGTGACCCGCATCGGTGGCGAGACCGGTTGGTACTCCTCGCCTTTGGCGTGGGCGGCGCGTGGCTGGCTCGACCGCGTGACCGGCGGTGTGGGCCTGCGGCGCGGGCGCCGCCACCCCGACGAGCTGTATGCCGGTGAGGCGCTTGACTTCTGGCGGGTGGAGGCGATCGAGCCGGGGAGCCTGCTGCGCCTGCGGGCCGAGATGCGGCTGCCGGGCGCGGCGTGGCTGGAGATGCGCGTGCGCGAGGGCCTGGAGGGCAGCCGCTACGAGCAGCGCGCTGTCTTCGTGCCGCGCGGGCTCGCCGGTCACGCCTACTGGTGGGCCGTGTTCCCGTTCCACCACTTCGTTTTCGGCGGCATGGCCCGCAACATGGGCCAGGCCGCGGAGCGCCAGGAGCGCGGGTAGTTCGACCCACTTATCGACGCAACTCGCATCGGGCGCTCGGGCTACCGGATCTGCATCGACACCGTGACCGTGGCGCCAAGCTCCCTGTTGACGATCTCCAGCGTGTCGGTGAAGTGGCGCACCAGCCACAGCCCGCGCCCGCCGTCATAGGCGAGCGGCACCGGCCGCAGACCCGCCGCGTGGGGCAGCGCGATCCCCGGTCCGTCGTCGCTGACCTCGCAGAAGATGGAGTCACCGTCGCGCCACAGGCGCAGCCGCCCGGCGCCGCCGCCGTGGCGCACCACGTTCGTCGCCAGCTCCGTCGCGACCACCAGCATGTTGCTCAGCTGCGGTTCGGCAAGGCCGAGGTGCAAGGCGTGGGCGGCGACCTCCGCGCGCAGGTTGTAGAGGCTGTCGATGGTGAACGCGGTGGACAGACCGCCGCCGGCACCCTTGGGGCTGCTCTGCGGAGGTGGTTGCCCGTCGCGGCGGTTGGCGGCGTTCATGACTGCCTCAGCAGGCTCAGCTGCGGCGCCTGAGCCGCGCCGATCGCCTCGAACACGGCGGCCACCGTGCCGGGACAGGTGACGATCATCCGCCGCTCCACCGGAAGGCTCAGCGCCGCCTTGGCTATCGCCGTCGCCGTGGTGACATCCATGAACGCCACCTTGCGCAGGTTGACGTGGATGGTGTCGTCGAGCCGGAGCGCTTCGGACAGCGCCTGCTGCAACGGTGGCAGGTGGGAGTAGTCGATCTCCCCGGAGATGCGGATCCCGGGCGGGCGATGCTGGCGGCAGATCCGCAGCAGCGGGGTGTCGTGGTAGGCGAGGGCCGCGACCGTCTTGGTGTGCGCGTCGGCGGCGAAGGCGAGGGTCACCGCGTCGAAGCTGTCCCGGTCGTACTGGCAGATCACGGTGAGCTTGCCGTCGGCGAACAGGGCCGGCGCCTTCCGCTCGAACGCCACCAGCTGGTCGGCGGCGGCGACCGGCCGGCTCGCCCAGCACATGTCGGCGGTGACCCGTAGCCCCGGGTAGCCGTCGGCGGCGGTCTGGCGCAGCTCACCGGCGATCAGATCGATCATGCGGTCGGCGACGGCGTCGCCGTTTGCCAGCCAGGAGTCCTGGCTGCCGCGCATGCTCAGCTGGCCGCGCCCGATCGCGGCCTCGGCGGCGACCTCCCGGGTCGCCAGCTCGGAGGTGAGCTCGTGGGGCGGGAGCGAGTCGGTGAAGCAGATGACGCGCTGGCCGAGGTCTAGGCCGTCGGCGACGAATGCCGCCACCAGGTCGAGCCGCTCGTCGGGGTCGGTGAAGGTAAGGCAGGCGTGGTCGCCCGCTGCCAGCTGCCCGACCCTTGTCGCTTCCGCCATCGCCTCCACCTACCCACATGCAAACTGCCATGAAACTGATCCGTCCGGTTTAGCACACCCTCCGGTACCGGGTTGACTCGCGGTTGACAACCGTCAATTGAGCGGCGAGGCTCTATTCGGCCCTATGTACACAGTTCGATATTTCGAACATCGGAGTCCGAGATGTCACGTCGCAGAGTCCTCGCCGCTCTCCTGACCGTCGCCCTCCCGCTTACCAGCCCGGCCCCGGCGGCCGCCGACTACCGGCCCGGCCTGCCGCCCGGCGTCGACCCGAGCACGCCGGTCTTCGCCGGCTCGCCCAATCCCGTCCCGTCCGAGCCGGTTGCGTTCGACCCGTCGAACAGCATGCTCAGACGAATCTTCGACGCCGACGTTGCCGCCGGCGGAGACTCATACTGGTTCGACCGCGTGCTTGAGCGCCCGTTCCTCAGCACGCAGGACTCGTACCTCTACACCCGCGGCCGCGCGCTCTACATGTACACCCACAACTCCGCCGCGCTCGGCTTCGGCGGCGGGTATGCCTACCGCGAGCGCCCCACCGGCAACAACCAGAACCTTTACACCGTAACGATTTCGGACGCGGCCCTGGCCGAGACGACCGCTGACCGCAAGCAGTATCCGAGCCACTGGGTCAGCACCCACGCCGCACCCGGAGTGTCCGTCGCGCAGCGCAAGTTCATCACACACAACAACGTCGCCGTGACGCTGCTGGCGCTCACCAACACCTCCGACGCACCGGCCACGCGCACGGTCACCGTCAGCAGTCCGATCGCGACCGTTGCCGACGGGAACGAGCTCACCGGAACGGTCGCCGCCCGCTACGACGTCACCACCGTCCGGCCGCGCCTGAGCGCCGACGGGTTCACCGCCGCGGGCGCCTCCCTCGCGACCACCGTGACGCTCCAACCCGGACAGTCCACCACGCTCAAGGTGCAGCTCGGGGCGGTCACCGACGAGCTGGCGGACTCGGCCGCCGAGTATGCGCGCTTCCGCGCCTTCGACGCCGAAACCGCCTTCCGCACCCACGTCCGGGAGTACAACCGGTGGTGGGTGGACAACGTCCCCTACATCGACGTGCCCGACGCCAACGTGAAGAAGATGTCCTACTACCGGACGTTCCTGAACCGGTACAACTTCATCGACGCCAACGTGCCGGGAAACGACTACCAGTTCCCCGTCTCCATCGAGGGTGTCCTGGGGTACAACAACGCCATCCAGCTGACCCAGCCGATGCACATGCAGGACCTCAAGTACTTCCGGGACCCGCTCTACTCCTACGGCAACTGGGTCTCCTCCGGCGAGACGTCCAAGTGCACCGCGTTCACCAGCAACCCGGGTTCGTTCAGCTGGGGCAACACCTATGAGCAGTACATCGCCCGGGAGGCTTGGAACGCCTTCAAGGTGCACGGCGGCGACCGCGGGGTCATCAACAACTTCGCCCACTACGCCGAGTGTGACATCCGGGGGCAGCTGGCAAAGTACGACCGCGGCAACGCCAACAACCTCATCGAGTACAACAACGGCGCGCTGACCGGAAACGACGCCGACGCCGTGGCGCTGCAGTACTACACCAGCCAGATCTCGCAGGACCGCACGGAAACCGCTTTCTGGTACTCGGGTGCCCGCGCCGCCGCCGAGGCATACACCGCCCTCGGTGACAGCGCCAAGGCAGCCGAACTCAACACCATCGCGGACAACATCCGCACCTCGATCCTCACCAGGCTGTGGGACGACACTCCCGCGGACTCCGTACCCACGCCCATTCCCGCCACCCGCGTCCCGAGCCAGGACGGTTTCGGCAATGCCGTGGGCCTCAACGGTTCCCACCCCAACACCGCGGTCACGATGCCGGCCGGGATCGTCAGCAACCTCAACGATTTCACCGCCGCCACCTGGGTCAACCTGGCAGCCACCACGACGTGGTCGCGGGTGTTCGACTTCGGCTCCGGACCCAACACCAACATGTTCCTGACCGTCAACGCCGGCACCGGCCCGCGCTTCGCCATCACCACCGCTGGCGGCGGCAACGAGCAGCGCATCAACCCGACCACGCCCGGCCAGCTGCCCACCAACCAGTGGATCCATCTGGCGGTCACGCTTTCCGGAAGCACCGCGACGCTCTACCTCAACGGCAGCCCGATCGGCACCAACCCGGCGATGACGCTGCGCCCCTCCAGCATGGGCAACACCACCCAGAACTGGATCGGCAAGTCGCAGTATGCCGACCCCGGACTTAACGGCACCGTCGACGACTTCCGCCTCTATGACCGCGCCCTGTCCGAGACCGAGCTACGCGAACTCACCACTACACCCAACGTCGCGTGGTACAAGTTCGACGAGACCGGCGGGACAACCGCCACCGACTCGTCGGGCAACGGCCGTGACGCGACCGTCAACACGCCGCTGACCGGTCACCCGGGCAAGGTCTTCAAGCAGCGCAACGTCGCCCGCGACGCGCTCGTGCCGTGGAAGGACCAGCAGAACTTCTCACCCTTCACCGAGGGGCTGGTGCCCAACACCGACGAGTACAAGCAGGCGCTGCGCTACTACGCCGACAGCCGCGAGTTCCCCATCATGCCGTTCTACACCGCCAACCAACGCGACAAGGCTGAGGCGGCAACGGGTTCCAACAACTTCTCCAACATCAACTCGACCCTGCAGGCACAGGTGTTCGCGAAGGCCATCCGCGAGTACCCGTCCCAGTACGTCACGCCGCAGATGTACCGCAGGCTGCTCGACTGGCTGACCTGGGT
>DASUXL010000192.1:0-8044 GCA_036377915.1 Candidatus Limnocylindrales bacterium | reverse complement strand
GGCAGCAGCCTTGCCGCCTTCAGGTCCAGCAACGTCGCCGCGATGACCAGGAACTCGCTCGCCTCATCGAGGTCCCAATCGTCTCCCATGGCCCTGATGTGGGCGATGAAGTCGTCTGTCACCTGGTGCAGCGCCACCTCGGTGACGTCGAGCTTGTGCTTGCCGATCAGCTGCAGCAGCAGGTCGAACGGGCCCTCGAAGTTGGTGAGCCGCACGGTAAAGCGCGCTGACCCTGAGGGTTCAGCGGGCAGGACTTCTGCGGAGCTCACCCCAAAAGACTAACGGTCGGGCAAGCTAGCGAGCCGCTTGGGCGGCGATCACTTCGCGTGCCAGCTGCCGGTAGTTTCGCGCTCCGCTCGACGCCGGGTCGAGCGAGGTGATCGGTGATCCGGCCACGGTCGACTCGGGGAACTTCACCGTCTTGGTGATCACCGTCTGGTACACCTTGTCGCCGAAGGCTTCCACCACCCGCTGCAGCACCTGCCGGCAGTGGGTGGTCCGGCTGTCGTACATGGTCGCCAGGATGCCTTCCAGCTCCAGGTCGAAGTTGAGCCGCTCCCGTACCTTGTCGATGGTGTCAAGCAGCAGCGCGACGCCGCGCAGGCTGAAGAACTCGCACTCCAGCGGGACCAGTACACCATGGCTGACCGTCAGCGCGTTGATCGCGAGCAGGCCCAGCGATGGCTGGCAGTCGATCAGGATGAAGTCGTACTCCTTGCGGACGTGCCGCAACACCCTCGACAGCGCCATCTCCCGCGCGACCTCGGTCACCAGCTGGATCTCGGCGGCCGACAGGTCGATGTTGGCCGGCAGCAGATGCAGGTTCGCGACATCCGTCTTGATCACCACATCTTCAACGGCCACATCGTCCTGCATCAGCAGGTTGTAAACCGACAGATCCAGGTTGTGGGGGTTGACCCCGAGCCCCACCGACAACGCACCCTGCGGGTCGAAGTCGACCAGCAGCACCCGCCGACCGTACTCCGCCAAGGCAGCGCCCAGGTTGATGGTGGTCGTCGTCTTGCCGACGCCACCTTTCTGGTTGGCCATGGAGATGATTCGCGCCGGGCCGTGCCTGTCCGTCGGCATCGGTTCGGGGATCTCCCTGCGCGCCGTGTACGCGGAGGGGTCCGCGGGACCGAGGTCAGCGCCCAGGTTCATCGCGGATGTCTCCGCCCGCAGCGTCGAGGTCCAGGCCTCCGCCCGCTCGTTGCCTGCCATCACTGCTACGCCCTTCCGCCCGCCGGTGAGAAGCCCGAGAAGCACAACCCGAAGCACAACTCACCAGCGCCCATCGTGGACGACTGTACGTCACCGCGTGTCTCCTGTAACTCCAGACACGCGGTGACAAGCAGCTATCAGGCTAGTACCTGCTCCAGCGTCAGGTAAGGAAGGTGGTGCGCCTCGGCCACCGGACCGTACGTGAGCTGGCCGTCAAAGGTGTTGAGCCCCAAGGCAAGCGCCCGGTCCTTGCGCAGCGCTTCGCGCCATCCCAGGTTCGCCAGCTGGACCGCGTACGGCAGGGTCACGTTCGTCAGGGCGTAGGTGCTCGTGTGCGGGACCGCGCCGGGCATGTTCGCCACGCAGTAGAAGACCGACTCGTGCACTTTGTACACCGGGTCGGCGTGCGTGGTCGGGTGCGAGTCCTCGAAGCACCCGCCCTGGTCGATCGAGATGTCCACGAGGACACTGCCCGGCTTCATCCGGCGCACCATGTCGTTCGTGACCAGCGTCGGGGCCTTCGCGCCCGGTACCAGCACCGCGCCCACCACCAGGTCGGCGTCGAACACTGCCCGCTCGACCTCCATCATGTTGGACATGACCGTCCGGACACGACCGTGGAACTGCTGATCCGCCTGGCGCAACCGGTTGATGTTCAGGTCGAGCAGCACGACCTCGAACCCCAGCCCGTCCGCGATCTGGGCCGCGTTCATGCCTGACACACCCGCGCCGATCACGACGGCCTTGCCCGGCCGCACTCCGGGGACACCTCCGGGCAGCACACCGCGCCCGCCCGCGAACCGCATCAGGTGGTAGGCACCGACCTGCGGCGCGAGCCGCCCGGCCACCTCGCTCATCGGCGCGAGCAGGGGCAGCTGGCGGTCGGCGGTCTCGACGGTCTCGTACGCGATGCCCGTGACCCTCTGGGTCAGCAGCGCGTCCGTGCACTCCTTCGACGCCGCAAGGTGGAGATACGTGAACAGCACCTGGCCCGGCCGCATGCGGTCGTACTCCTCCGCGATGGGCTCTTTAACTTTCAAGACCATTTCCGCAGTACCCCACACATCCTCGGCGGTCGCGAGGATCTGTGCTCCGGCGCTGCGAAATTCCTCATCGCTGATGGATGAGCCAAGCCCGGCGCCGGTCTCGATGACCACGTCGTGCCCGTTGCGTACCAGCTCGTTGACCCCGGCGGGGGTGATTGCCACCCGGTACTCGTTGTTCTTGACTTCGCGGGGGATTCCGACCTTCACGTGACCCTCCTGAGTGGTGACGGCATGAGTAGGCCCCGTTGCCCCTCTTCGCGGAAACACCGTCACCATCGGTGTATACCCTCACTCTGCCCGACATAGTGTCAGCCCATGAGGATCAAAACTGACACTGTGCTGGGTCACGCGGGCTCGAAGGTCTTGAGCATCTCCTCCAGCGCCCGCTGATCGGGTCCGACGAACGGCTCGGTCCGCGGCGCGGCGGCGAGCATGTCGACGAACTCGCCGGTCCGGCCCACCGCCGGTGGCAGGTGCGTGCTGAGGATCATCGACGGGTCCATGACCCGCAACGGCTCGATCGTGCTCTCGTACTTGGCCCGGTCCACCTGGTGTACCCACGGGCTGTCGATCCCCGCCCACAGCAGTTGCCCGGCCAGCAGGTCGTCGCTGGCCACCTCCGCCACGTTGCCGCTGCCGGCCAGTTCAGCGCTTGCCACGGGCGATCCGAAGCAGTCGGAGCTGAAGCAGACACCCGTACGGTCGTCGTAGAACCCGATCGTGGCGGGGCTGTCGTACAGCGGCGGCCGGAAGGCGGTCAGCGTGCGGTCGCCCACATCCAGCGACTGGCCCGGGTTCAGCAGGTACACGCGGTCCATGGGCACCTCGAACTCGGCCGACAGGATCCCGAACGTGGCGAACATGCCCACCACGCGCGCCTTGGGCGCCGCCTCCAGCAGCCGGAACAGCGCGCCGGTGTGGTCGCGGTCGGGATGGGTCAGCCAGATCCACCGGACGTCCGCCGGGTCGATCACCTCGGCGAGCCGGCGCATGTACTCCTCTGGTTTGCCGGGCAGGCTCAGCCCGGTGTCGACCACCACCGGCTCGCGGGCGCGCAGCACGAACGCGTTGACCGGCAGGAACCCGATCCCAGGGACCGGAACGTGATCGTTGAGGACGCTCACCCCGCCCTCAAGGGCATGGATTCTCATGATCCCAGCGTTCGCCCCGCACAAGGGCCGATGTCAACCCCGATCAGCGCATTGCTTCGCACGCGCCAAAATTTCAGCAGCGAGCAGTCCGGCGACGCTCGCCGCGTTGGTGATCTCACCCTTCATGATCATCTCCAGGGCTTCGGCCATCGGCACGGAGCGCACCTGCATGTCGGCCTCCTCGGCCTCGCGCGTGTGCCGATCGCCGTCGGGTACCTCGGTGAGTCCGGTCGCCAGGAAGATCCGGATCCGCTCGTTGGTGAACCCGGGTGACAGGTACAGGTCAATGAGGTGCTCCACCCGCCCGGCGTGCAGGTCCGCCTCTTCCATCAGCTCGCGGCGCGCCACATCCGGCAGCTCCTCGCCGTCGACGTCGATCAGGCCGGCCGGAAGCTCCCACAGGTACTGCCGGACCGGATGCCTGTACTGCCGGACGAGCACCACCCGCCCGTCGTCGTGGAGCGCGACCACCCCGACCGCGCCCCTTTTCTCCACCACGTCCCGCGTCACGACCTGCCCATCGGGCATCGTCACACGATCGGTCACCACCTTGAAGATGTGACCCCTGTACCGTTCCTCGCTCCCGACAACCTCATACGAAGGCAAATCAGACTCCCGCCGACACACCTGGCAACTGGTCGGCTTGAGCGTAGGCGATCGAGGCCCCGACCAGTCCGGTGAACAGCGGGTGCGGCCGAGTGGGCCGGCTCTTGAGTTCCGGGTGGGCCTGGGTGGCCACGAAGTACGGATGGACTTCCCTGTCCATCTCGACGAACTCGACAAGCTTGCCGTCCGGGCTGGTCCCCGAGATGAGCAGGCCCGAGCGCAACAGCGCCTCGCGGTAGGAGTTGTTCACCTCGTACCGGTGGCGGTGCCGCTCGGTCACCTCCAACCCGCCGTACAGCTCGGCGACGATCGACCCCGGCACGAGTTTGGCCACATAGGAGCCCAGCCGCATGGTGCCGCCCATGTCGCCCCGCCCGGCGACGATGTCCTCCTGGTCGGCCATTGTCGAGATGATCGGGTCGGGGGTGCGCTCGTCGAACTCCGACGAACTGGCGCGGGCGATCCCGGCGACGTCGCGCGCCACCTCGATCGCCATGCACTGCAGGCCCAGGCACAGGCCCAGGGTCGGGATGCGGTTCTCCCGCGCGTAACGCACCGCGCCGATCTTGCCTTCGATGCCGCGCACCCCGAAGCCGCCCGGGATCACGACACCGTCCACCTGCGACAGTGCCTTGGCCGCGCCCTCGGGCGTCTCGCAGTCGTCGCTCGCCACCCAGCGCAGGTTCACCTTGGCCTTCTGGCCGAAGCCGGCGGCGCGGATCGCCTCCGACACCGACAGGTACGCGTCGGGCAGGTCGATGTACTTGCCGACCAGCGCGATGGTGACCTCGTGGATGGGGTGGTGCACCCGCTCCAGCAGGTCGTCCCACGCCGTCCAGTCAACGTCGCGGAAGGACAGGCCGAGGCGCCGTACCACATAAGCATCCAGACCCTCGCGGTGAAGCACCTTCGGGATGTCGTAGATGCTCGGCGCGTCCGGCGCCGACACCACGGCCTCCTGATCGACGTCGCAGTACAGGGCCAGCTTGCGCTTCATGTTGGGCGGGATTTCGCGGTCGGAGCGGCAGACCAGCGCGTCGGGCTGGATACCGATGTTGCGCAGGGCCGCCACCGAGTGCTGGGTGGGTTTGGTCTTGAGCTCCCCCGACGGCGCAAGATAGGGCACCAGCGACACGTGCAGGTAGAAGCAGTTGTCCCGCCCGATGTCGTGCCGGATCTGCCGGATCGCCTCCAGGAACGGCAGCGACTCGATGTCACCGACGGTCCCGCCGACCTCGGTGATCACCACATCCGGGGTGCGCCCGCGTTCGTCCGGCGCGGCCATCGCCCGGATCCGGGATTTGATCTCGTTGGTGATGTGCGGGATCACCTGGACCGTGTCGCCCAGGTACTCGCCGCGACGCTCCTTGGCGATGACCGCGGAGTAGATCTGGCCCGTGGTCACATTGGCCTTGGCGTCGAGGTTGCGGTCGAGGAACCGCTCGTAATGGCCGATGTCGAGGTCGGTCTCAGCCCCGTCGTCGGTCACGAAGACCTCGCCGTGCTGGAACGGGTTCATGGTGCCTGGGTCGACGTTGAGGTAAGGGTCGAGCTTCTGCATCACCACACGCAAACCGCGTGCTGTCAGAAGGTTTCCGAGGCTGGAAGCGGTTAGGCCCTTCCCCAGCGAGGAGGCCACGCCCCCCGTCACAAATATGTGCTTCGTCACTGCTTGCGTCATCGTCCGCGCCACGGGATTTCACACTAACATCGCGAGTGCCCTGGTCGGCAACGTCACCCGGCGAGCCGCGCTTCCGGAGTGTCGCTCGACACTCTGTCATCGGGCGCGTGCGAAGCAACGCAGACTGGCTCAGCTCGCGGTTCCTCCGGGATCGCCGCCTGAAGACAACGACATCCAAGCCTGATCTTGGGCCTAGCGGCCCAGAGATCATCAGGATGTCGTCGCCCGGCGATCCACAACACGCGCGCGTGCGAAGCAACGCGCAGGCGGATCGCCGCCTAAGACAACGACATCCAAGCCTGATCTTGGGCCTAGCGGCCCAGAGATCATCAGGATGTCGTCGCCCGGCGATCCGCGAGGTTGGTCGCCGAGTATGGCTCCTCGCCACGGGTGCGGTCGGCGGCGTGCTCCAGAACTCGCAGCGAGGTCAGGGTGAGAAGCGGCAGCACGGTGGCGGCCGCGGCTCCGGCGGCGTTGAGCGCTGCGCCCCCCAGCAGGCCGGCCAGCAGCGTCGCGGTGATGATCCCGGCCGAGGCGGCCCGGATGCCGGGATAGATCCCGAAGAGCCGTTTCAGCCCGCCCCAAGGACGCATCAGCACCGCCCAGGCGAACACCGCGGCGGCGATGGCCAGCAGCGTCAGGGCGCTGGAGCCGAACGCGGCCGCGTTGGACAGGCCCACCCGGTGCAGGGTCAGCGACGCCGTGCCCTCGCCGAACTGGGTCAGGATCCGGCCCAGGCTGCCCTGCTGTTCGACCGGCCGCCCCACGTCGATCAGAGCGAAGCCCAGCGTGACGACGACACCGGCGAGCACCGCCCAGGCGACGCGGCTGAACGTCAGCCACCCGCCCTGTGACAGCGCGGCGGCAAGGCACACCCCGGCGGTCAGGGCCACCGCTCCACCCGCGTCGGCGCCCAGGCTCGGGCTGCCCACGAGGACTACCACGAACGCGCCGATTCCGGTCACCACCAGGGTCCGATACCGCAACGGGACGAGATGGGAGATCCAGCCCGAGGCCATCAGAGCGCCCGCGAACAGGACACCCATGACGACGATGCCGACGCCGGCGAACCGCCCGCCCTGCAACGCCGAGTACCCGACGACGCCGTTGAGCTGCAGGCTCGCCCCGGTCAGCAGGTCGACGCAGACGACCAGCGCGGCGATCGACGACACCGCGCCGAGCGGCATCAGCGTGCGCCGCATCCACGGCAGCTTCACCACCAGCAGGGTCAGAAGCGCCACCAGGATCGCCGTGACGAGGAAGAACAGCCCGGCCCGTGGACCGGTGCGCCACCACGGGACTACGTCGGCGAGAATCGCCGCTGGCAGTACCAGCGCCGCCGCGATGAACGCGACCTCGATCGCCGCGACCAGGCGTGGCGAAGGCGACCTCGGCCCGGTCGGGCCCGCGTGCCGGTAGCTGCGCCGCAACAGCGGGATCACCGCGGCGTAGAGCAGGATCTGCGCGATCACCAGCAGGGTGAAGAACCAGCCGGCCATGCCCAGCGACGCGAACGCGCGCTGGTCGGCGTCGTCAAGCGCCGAGATCGCCCGTGCCAGGTCGGCCGGCCGCCCCTGTACCGACGCGGCCGGCGCACCCGCGAAGATCCTCCTGGGCGACTCGCGGCCAAGCATGTGCAGGGCGGTCGGCGCCAGGTCCACCAGCTCCAGGTACCCGTTGCGGCGCCCGGTCGTGATCGACGTGAGCCAGCCACCCTCCCACCCCGGCCCGTCGATCGCCACCACGTGCAGGCGTCCACTCCGGTCGGTGTCCGACACGCCACTGATGATGATCGTCGAGTGTTCCGGGCGTTCGGCTTCGAGCCGGGCCAGCACGGCGTCGGCCGCGGCGGCCTGCCGCGCCCGCTGCTCCGGCGTTTCGGCGTCGACCGTGCCCAGCTCGACGATGCTCAGGATGCAGGTGGACAGCAGCCCGGTGGCGGCCGCGCTATCGGTGGGCAGCACCGGCGCGTACCGGTCGACCCGCCCGAACGGCCGGGCGGCGGCGATCGCGGCGCCCTGCCCGACCGCCGTGGTGCACCGCACCGACTCGGCAAGCGCCCCGAGCACGGCGCCATACGGCAACTGCTGCTGCCTTTTCTGCTCGTCTCGCTGATCGGCGAGCAACGCGCCCTGCTCGTCGGGCTGCTGCAGGTCCACCTTCAGCGGCGGGCAGGTCTCCAGCACCGTCTCGATGGTGCGCCGGGCGAAGTTGCCCGCGCCCAGGGTTGCCCAGCCGTCGCCGGGACAGGTCGGCAGGTGGGCAGAGCGCACCGCCAGCGAGCCGATCGCGCCCCGCTGTGCCATCCGCCACAGCGTGGGCGTGTTCTCGGGCGAGAT
>DASUXL010000191.1:0-6463 GCA_036377915.1 Candidatus Limnocylindrales bacterium | reverse complement strand
CGGGGCGATCGCCCTGCGCTCGCTGGTCGGTGACGCGCGCTTCGGCGAACCCATGACCGCCGTCTGCCACACCCTGTGGTACAGGCCCGACGGCTACTTCGCCGTGCCGTGGCGCGGATCGTGGGAGCAGGAGGGCGGCGGGCCGACGATGGGGCACGGGATCCACCAGATGGACCTGATGCTTTCAATCCTGGGGCCGTGGGAGTCGGTGGTCGCGGTGGCGAAGAGGCGGGCGCGGCCGACCGCGACCGAGGACCTGTCCCACGCCATCGTCACCTTCACCGGCGGTGCCGTCGCCAGCGTCGTCAACAGCCTGCTGTCACCGAGGGAAACCTCCTACCTGCGCTTCGATTTCGAGCACGCGACGGTGGAGCTGAACCACCTTTACGGGTACGGCGACGACGACTGGACCGTGACCGCCCTTTCCGGGCACGAGCAGGAGGTGGCCGCAGCCTGGGATTCCGGGCTGGCCGCCGGCCCGGGTGAGCGGTCGCGCAACAGCGGGCACGGGGCCCAGTTCGCCGCGGTGCTTGACGCGCTGTCGGCCGGGCAGGCCCCGCCGGTGACTATCGCCGACGCCCGCGACACCCTGGAGCTGATCGCCGCGGTCTACGCCTCGGCCCACCACGGGCGGCCGGTGCGCCGTGGCGAGATCGGCGCGGACTCGCCTTTCTACCACCGGATGGATGGAGGTTTCGGTGTTGCGTCTGATCAACTCGTCTGACGCATTGTCCGTCCACTATGGACAGCAAGAGCTATTTACGTACGTCTACCAACCGGACACCCCGCAACTCGAATCGCCCCGACCGTACTTCCACCCCGTGCGCACCCTCGCGGGGCAGGAGGTGACCCTGTTCCGCCCCGAGGACCACGTGTGGCACAAGGGGATAGCTTGGTCGCTGCCGAACGTCGGCACGGAGAACTTCTGGGGCGGCGTGACGTACCTGCGCGACCGCGGGTATGTGCAGCTGCCCAACAACGGGGCCCAGGTGCACGAGGACTTCCTGCGCCTGTCCCCGGCGACCGTCGCGCACCGCCTGCACTGGGTCACCGAGGGCGGTGACGTGTGGTTCCGTGAGGTACGCCGCTTCGACGTCAGCGTCTACCCCCAGCAGGGGGCGTGGGTGCTGGCGTTCGGCACCGCCATGACCAACGTCAGCGGCGGTGAGATCGTCATCGGCAGCCCGACCACCGAGGGGCGGGAGAACGCGGGCTACGGCGGACTCTTCTGGCGCGGCCCGCTGCCTTTCGTCGGCGGCAAGGTCTACTCGCCCGACGCCGAGGGCGGGGACGACCTGATGGGTGTGCGCGGACCCTGGATGGGCTTCACCAGCGGTGAGGCGACGCTGGTCTTCACCGACGCCCAGGAGAACCCCGACCACCCGACGAAATGGTTCGTGCGCAACGGCATCTACGCCTGCCTTTGCCCCGCGCCGTTCTTCGACACCCCGATCCGGGTCGCCGACGGCGAAAGCCTGCTGTTCCGCTACGCCGTCGTCATCGCCGACGGAGACCCCGGGCGCACCGGCGCCGCCAACCTGGCGCACCTTGGCCAGTCGGCTATGAGCGATCCACAGTGGATTCCCGCACCACCAATTCGGGTTCGAAGAGAACCTGTCGATGGCGGTGTGTCGGCCCGTCGTTGACCTCGCCGAACAGCAGCTCGGCGGCGGTGCGGCCGAGCTGCTCGCGGGGTTGCGCGACAGAGGACAGCGGCACCGCCGCGGCGGCCGCGTACTCGATGTCGTCGTAGCCGACGATCGCGATGTCGTTGGGCACCTTCATGCCGCGGCGCGTCATCTCCTGCAGCACGCCCAGGGCGAGCAGGTCGTTGGCGCAGAAGACGGCGGTCGGGCGGCGGTGCGCCGGCAGGTCGGCGATGCGCTCGGCCGCCGTGCGCCCGCACTGCGTCGTCAGCGCCGGCATCTCGAAAAGGCGCAGCGAGGTGGCGACGCTCGCCGCCCCCGCGTGCCGGTCGGCGACCTGGCGGATCGCCAGTGGCCCGCCGACGAACGCGATCCGCCGATGCCCCTGCTCGACCAGGTGCGCGGCGGCGAGCCTGCCGCCGAGCACGTCGTCGACCGCCACCGAGCAGCGGTTGCGCGTGCCCGCCCCGCGGTCGACCAGCACCACCGGGATGCCGCGCTTGATGAGCCGCTCCAGGATCGGGTGCGAGTTCTCGCCCGCCGGGGTGATCAGCACCCCGCGGACCCGTTGCTCCTCAAGCTGTTCCAGCTGCCGCCGCTCCCGCGCCGGGTCCTCACCGGTATTGCAGACGATCACCATGTTGCCGGTGGTGTCCACAATAGACTCGACGCCGCGCACGACGTCGGTGAAGAACGGGTTGGACACGTCAAGGACGACGACCGCGACCATGCGGCTGTGCCCGGCGCGGAGCTGGCGGGCCGAGTCGTTGCGCACGTAACCGAGCGCCGCGATCGCGTCCAGGACGCGCTGGCGCGTGGCGGGGGCGACAAGCTCCGGCCGGTTCAGCACATTGCTGACCGTGGCGATCGAGACCCGGGCCTGCTGGGCGACTTCCTTGATACTGCTGGTAGGTGGCACGTTCACACAGTATGTGACGATTGAAACGTGTCAAGACACCAACCGTGCTGACTTGAGGGCAACGATGACAGACGATCATACGTCGCGCAGCTGGCGCGACCTGCCCGCCGACGTCCGGGAGCAGGCCCGGTGGCTCGCACGGAACGGATACACCCATCCGGACGGCGAGGTGGCGGCCGCGGCGCTGCGGGCGGTGCGTCATGACCATCGCCTACACCGGCTGCTGGGGTTCTTGTCGCTTTGGGTGGGCGGTCCGGCCGTCGTGGGTGTCCTGCTAGCCGTTCACTACTTCGGGGGCGATGTCGACGACACCCCCGCGTGGCTCTACGTTCTTGCCGGTTCGGGTACGGCTCTCGTCGCCGGCCACCAGGCCGTCAAGGATCGCGGGTCGATTCCGCCGCCGCTCGGCAGCGGTCTGCCGTTGGATCTGTCGCTGGATCAGCCTTTGGATCTGCCTTCGGACACGCCGGACACCGGCTTGCACGGCCGGCGGCTGGCCCTGAGAGTCGTCGGCGTCGTCGGCGGTGGACTGGCCGTGGCCTACCTGATCGTCCGAGTCCTAGACAGGGAGCCGGATCCGCTCGGCGGCCTCCTCGAACTTGCCCTCTTTGTGGCGTTCCTGGCCGCCGTCCTGGGGGTGGTCAGCCTCGTGCGGTGGATCCGCGAGAAGTGGCGGGTCAGAAGAAGCGGTCGATCGTGACCGGGATGAGGCCGTGGCGCAGACGGGCGCCGGCGATGAGGCGGTCGAGGGATCCCGCGAAGCCGGCGTCTGCGAGCGGCGTGATGACGGTGACGTCCAGCGCCCACGCGGCACCATTGGCCACGCGGTGCAACTGCCAGTGCAGGTGGCCGTCGCCACCGGAGGGCTCGAACGGGCTGGACGGCCCGTTGGCGAAAAGGACGCGGTAGAGCCGTTTCTGGTCGGATCCGGGGGTGAGCCGCAGCGGGGCAGCGGACGGGAACGGTTCGTAGTCGAGAAAGTGGGTGCGAATCTCGGGATCGGGCGGCAGGGCGCCGCCGCCGAGCCGGGCGAAGGCGTGCGCGGCGCCGGCGCGGGTGGCGGGGATGACGGTGGCGCGCAGGTCAGGATCGGTGCGCACGGCGCGGCTGAACCCGGCCGAACTGGACCAGCTCGACGAGCTGTGGGCGAACCAGACCGCGTTGTGGCGGCCGGACGCCGACGAGTCGTCGTGCCTGGTGAACTCCTCGACGAGAATGCCGGCCGATCCGGTACCCCCAAGAATGTAGAAATCCATTGAGCAGCTCCGTCCCACGCTTGGCGCACATGGATTATTACCCGGTGGTGACCGACGGGCCATTCGCCGAATCCAAGGAGATGCTCGCAGGCAAGCGCTCGCTGCCTCGCTTGCGCTCACGCTGCGGGCGGTTGGCGGCCTGACCACGGCCGAGATCGTCAGCGCCTTCCTGGTGCCGGAAGCGACGATGCCGCAACGCATCAGCCGCGCCTGATCGGGGAGGGCGACGAGCTGCTCAACGGCGCCATCGCGGCCGGCGCGGTGTGCGCGGTGGGCGGGCCTGAGGCCGGGCTGCGCGAGCTGGAGGCGTTCGACGAACGCCTGCCGCCCAAGCATCACCGGCTTGATGCGGTCCGCGCGCACCTGCACGAGATGGCCGGCGACGCGGACGCGGCGATCGAGCACTACCGCACGGCCGCGGCGCGGACGGCCAGCCTGCCGGACAAGCAGTACCTGACCACCCGCGCCGCGCGCCTGCGGGCGGCTACCCGATCGAGCAGATGATCCCGTTGAGCCGGAAGGTGGCCGGCTCAGGATTGGTGCCGGAGAAGGTGCCGTTGAATCCCAGGAAGACGGAACTGCTGGGGTTGATGGTGGCGTTCCAGGGCATGTTCGTCGCGAAGACGGTGGTCCCGATCTGCGACCAGTTGGCGCCCCATGTCTGCTCCAGGATGATGTTCTGGAAAATGCTGGGGAAGGAGAACTCCAGCCCCCAGCCGTTGATCGGGGTGGTGCTTGTGTTGGTGATGACGAGGTTGGCGGTGAAGGTCGGCCCGCCGCCGCTCGCGTCGTAGGACACGCGGCACGGTGCCGGGCCGATCGTCACGGTCACGGCCGGCGATGCCGCCGACAGGTTGCCGGAGACGTCGACCGCCCTCACGTAGAAGTTCCGGGTGCTGTCCCAGAGGTGCTCGAGCGTGGCGGAGGTGCCACGGATCGTCGCGAGCAGGAGGTCGGCCGGGCCGGCCACCTGATAGACGTTGTAGGCCGCGACCCCGGTGTCGTCGGTCGAGGCCGGCCAGGAGACGAGGACCCCATCGAACGGGCTGACAAAGTCCAGGGTCATCGAGGCCGGAGCGGACGGTGGGGTGG
Organism: Candidatus Limnocylindrales bacterium; assembly: GCA_036377915.1. Classification (GTDB taxonomy): domain Bacteria; phylum Actinomycetota; class Actinomycetes; order Mycobacteriales; family Micromonosporaceae; genus Allorhizocola. The sequence goes on along the minus strand of DASUXL010000191.1, from coordinate 1,550 downwards.
TGTCCGGCGGCGTGTTCGCCGGATCGGCCCACAGCAAGCGGTTCGGCGTGGTCGGGCCGAGGGACAGCAGGCCCTTGGACGAGGTGTCCACGAGAGCCGCCTTCGACTGGGCCGTGGTGGCCGACGGGTTCTCCGACAGATGCCGCGCGATCCAGCCCGCCGCGTGCGGCGCGGCCATGGACGTGCCGTTCTTGGCGACCGAGCCGGTGTCGGACAGGTGCGACGCGGAGACGATGTCCACGCCGGGCGCGAAAACGTCGACACACGCACCGGTGTTGGAGAACGACGCGATCGAGTCGGAGATGTCGGTCGCCCCCACCATGACGGCGCGCGGCGAGTACAGCCGCTGGAACACGCACGAGTCCGCGGCCTCGTTGCCTGCGGAGATCACGGTGTGGACCCCGGAGTCGATGAGCGCGTCGGCCGCCACACCCGCCGCCGGATTGGTGGTACGAATACTCAGGTTCACCACCGAGCGCGCAGGATGGTTGGCGGCAACCCAATCCATGGCCTCGATCAGGTCGGCGCTGGTGCCGAAACCTGTGCAGTCGAACATCCGGACCGCCCGGATCTGCACCCCCTTCGCGACGCCGAACGTCTCGCCGCCGATGGTCGCCGCGACGTGCGTGCCATGCCCGGTGCAGTCCTCGGTGCCGTGACCGTCGCCGACCGCGTCGTACGCCCCCTGGGCGCGCCCGCCGAAATCGACATGCGTCTCCCGGATCCCGGAGTCGATGACGAAGACGGTGACGCCAGCGCCGGCAGAATCGTAGGTGTACACGTTGTTCAATGGGCGCAGCCGCTGGTCGATGCGGTCCAGACCCCACGACGGCGGACTCACCTGATCCGTCGCCGCCTCGACCGCCGTGTCCGGCTCAACCCGGGCAACGCCCGGATCCGCCTGCACCGCGGCGAGCGCCCGCGCCGGCAGCTCCGCGGCGAAGCCCTGGAGTACATGGGAATACCGGGCCAGCACCTTGCCGCCGTGCGCCTGCGCCCGTGTCTGTGCCTGTGCGGTCGCTTGCGCGGCCGCGGCATCCTGCTTGAGCATCACGATGTACCGGCCCGGTAATGCTTCCTTGCCGCCGTCGCCAAGAGGGGCCAGGGCCGGACTCGCTGACGCGTGTGCGGGCGCGGCCATGGCCAGAGCCAGCACCGCCACCATTCCTGTGATTGTCTTCCCGTAAAACCTCAATGCCACGGCGCTATTCTTCGTGGCGATCGAGCAAACCAATAGATCAGCGCGATTGACCTATGGTCCGGTCGCCGAGGCGCGTTCGGCGTCGGCGGCGACACGGAGATCGCGGAAGTCCATTACCCCCGAGCGGGTCAGGCTGACCAGGGCGGCCAGGCTACCGCGGGCCAGCAGCAGGATGTCGTCAAGCACCGTGTCGGGGATCTCGAGTTCCCTAAGCAGGTCGCGTGATGTTGTGCGCGTAATCAGGGGTGGCGCGGGGAGCCGGCATCTTGCCTGTGGTCTCAAAATCGTCGCACAATTTCCTGCACCTCACAGCGCCGGTCGGGTGCCTGAGCTGGCCCGATTTTCGCGA
>DASUXL010000190.1:0-4615 GCA_036377915.1 Candidatus Limnocylindrales bacterium | reverse complement strand
CCGGCAATCGACGTCGCCGTGTAGAACGTCACCGTCTTGCCGGCTGCCCCGTTGTCCACGTCCAAGGTGGCCCGAACCGCCAGCCGGCCACCCGCACCCGGGACCGGCGGTACGGTCGAGACGGCGTTGAGGTCGCTGGTGCCGTTGGCGGACCACACCAACTGGAGCCGGTCCCCGGTGCTGACCCGCAGAATGTAGGAACGCTGCGCCGTGCCGCTGTGGTACTTCGCGACCAACGTCCTCACGACGCCGGCCGTCCAGTCCGTCAGGGTGGCCTCGGTGCGCAGGTCGATGTCGCCGGTGATGTCCAGCGCCGCCGCATCCGGAGTGCTGGCGTAGTCGCCGGAGACGCCGGCCAGCTTCAGCCCGCCGGGATGGTTGTTGAGGCCCCGCAGGCTGTCCCGGTTGCGGAACCGCGCGGTCCCGTCCTCAACCAGGTAGATCGCGGCCAACTCGGCAGCGGCGATCTCGCGCAGCGCCGCCCACTGGGTGATGTCCCCTTCAAGCCCGGGCGTGCCGTCGATCGAGTTAAGGCTCGGGTCCAGGTCCGCCGTCGGCACGTGGGCCACCGCGACGGTGTCGGACTGCTGCGGGCCCACCTGCAACCCGGCCAGCACCAAGTCCCCGCTGGCAAGCGACATCTCCAGGTTGTCGAGCTGCCCGCCGAAAACGCCGGTGGTCAGGTCGTCTGTGTCGGTGGTGGCGGAGTCGGTGAAGCTCACCCGCACGGTGGTGTCCGTGAGCCGGTCCAGGTCGACATCCCAGGCGCCGCCGACGAAGGAGTAGGTGGCGCTTGTGTCTACGGCGCCGGAGTCCGCTCGAACCCGCACCACGATCTGCGTGGCGGTAATGGTGAGCGTCACGCGGGAGTCGTTGTTGTCGCCCGACCGCAGGTCAATCACGCCCGTGCCGGAGGTGCCATCTGCCCAGCCAGACACGTGCATCCCCGCCAGGCCAACCACACCGGCCGGCTGCTCTACCTTGATGTTGAACGTGGCTGCCGCCGGTGCCTGCCAGCCGAGCGCCCGCCTGCCCGACCACGTGACGGCGGCGAACCGCGGCTGCGTGGTGTCACCTTGGTTCGCGCGAGTCAGCCGGCCAAGCTCCGGCCACACGCTGCCCTGCATCGTCGCGACGACCACTGCGCCCTCGACCGTGGCCGGCGTGGCGCAGAAACCACCCTGCCGCAGGATCGCGTCGACCGCCCACGTCGCCGTCAATCCGGTGTAGAGGGTGCTGACACTGTCGCCGATGTCATGCGGCATCTCCCTCGCCACCGCCGGCAGCGTCGCCGGCCGGCGCAGCAGCGACGCGAGGTCGTCGCACTCCAGCTCGATCGACGGCTGCCGCACATCGCCACGCGGCTCCGCGACCCTGCCACGGAACATCGGGATGTGCACGCCGGAGAAGCCGGCGTCGAGCGCGATACTCGTTCCGGCCGGCTGCCGGATGACCGCGCGGCCCTCCCATGGGCTCCAGGCGTTGCGGACCGTCTCGGCCTCTTCCTGCGCCAGCTCAATCGAGGCCGACGCCACCGACAGTCCCTCGGCCTGCTGGATCTGATCCGGCAGGTCGGTCGCGAGTTCCCGCCGCACGGACCACGACACCGGCTCAACCGAAGCCTCGGAACCGTTGACCGTGTGGGTACACGTTGCTGTCGGGGTCAGCTCCGCGTTACTGGTGGGCCAACCCGAGGGGGCGTCCTGCATCGTTAGTCGGCCTCGATCAGGCTGACCGCGAGGTCACGCCGGTAGTCCGCTGCCGCAGAGTCAGCGAGCTGGTACACCTGCTCCAGGCCGCCGACGATGGACCAGCGGGCCATACCCGGACCCGGCTCCCACGTGATCGCCGACGAACCCTCAGTTAGCTGCAGTTGGCTGAACTCCACCTCGGCCACCGAGGAGGTCGGATCAAGCACCACCTTCACCCCGGCAGACGACGCTGGCGCGGTGCCGGTGACGGTCCGCCGCGTCGTGCCGGTCGCGCCGTCCGTCGTGGACAGCGTCGCGCCAGCGGAGTCCACCCACCGCAGCCGCAGCCGTGCGTCCGCAGACACCTGCGCAGCGGCGACGTAGGCACGGCCCACGAACACGGGCACCACCGGCGACTCCGCCTCACCCGAGCCCGTCACCCCCAGGCTGAACGGGGCCACCGTTGCGTAGTCCAGCGTTGCCGTGCCGCTGGTGCCGAACAGCTCGTCCCCGCCAAGCCCGGGGCTCGCGACTGCGACCGGCAGCATCTGCAGGCCGGCCGACAGCGGGTCGTACCACCAGAACGGGCCCGCCCCATGGACGCCCAGCTCCAGCGCGATCAGCTCCCGAAGGTCCGCCGGAACGTCCGCCTCGAACGTCCACGTCAGACTGCGCGACCCGCGTGGTGCCCGCTGGATCTTCGCCATTCCACCGAGGGTCACCAGCACGGCCGAGCCCCGGTTCATCGCCACCGGATGCGGCGGCGGGCACTTGAACTCACGCAGGTTCCCGAACGGTCCGAGCCAGGTAGTCATCGCCGCCTCGCCAGCACTCGCTGCCCGCGGTCGTTCGACCGAGCAATGACCTCGTCGTTGGTGCGTAGCTCCACGGGCCGCTCGGCGACCTCACGCAGCAGCGCCCGGTCCTCCGCCGTCAGTGCGACAACGCCGCCGCCGCTGCCTGCCATGGCGCTGCCGGCGGTGCGTTGGCCGTGCCACTGATACTGGCCGCCAAGGTTTGCGCCGTCGCCAGCCACCACCCGGCCGCCGTGCCAGCGCGCGGCCACGTCCGCGATCGCGAGCGACCGGCGCCTGTCGCCCAGCCTCGGAACGAACGCCTCGCCGCCGGTCGCGGGCTCGGCGAACGCGAACCGAGCTGGGGCACGCGGGGTGAACACGGATGGGTGGCGCAGCAGACCGGATTGAGCCCGGTAGGTCGTGACGCCACCGTGGCGGAACGCTATGTTGGGCATACCGCCGGTCCCTGGCAGGGTGCCGGACATGCTCCAGCTGACGTTGACGTTGACGTTGCGAGGGACGTTGTCGATGCCGACGCGAAGGTTGCGGAGCCGCCGCTCCGCCTCGGTCATCCCTGGCGTAGAGATGGCCGTCGCGACCTCGGCGGGGATCAGGTCGTATGCGGCGGCGTAGTGCCGGATCGCCTCCTCGCTGAACCCGGCTTGCTCCATCTGCTCAATGAAGCTCTCGCGCAAGTCCTCGGTAGCGCCTTGGAGGTCCTCCGCCGAGGCACCCGCCTCGGCCATGGCCGTGATCTGGTCCATGTGCGCCTGGATCAGCGCGCGGACATTGTCCCGGTTGTTGAGGGCTTCCTCGCTGTTGCCGGCCAGTGCGGTCTGCCCGTTCTCGGCCTCCTCCACGAGGCGGCGAAGCGCCTCGGCAGCCGCGTCCTCGGCTTCCTCCACGCCGAACATTGACTCGAACAGGCCGTCGAGGGCGTCGCCGAGCGCTTCGGCCTCTACCGTCAAGTCGCGCGCCTCGTCAGCGGTCAGCCCCAGGGATTCGGCGGTCGCTCTCGCCTGCGGGTCAAGGTTGGCCAGTTCGTCCGTGGACTGACCGGTCGCCTCGGAGAGTGCGCGGACCCGGTCGCCGGCTGCGTCGACGGCCCCGCCGGTTTCGGTGACGACGCCAATGATGAGCTGCAGCATGTGCCACTGGTCGAGGGACGCCTGCCGGGCTTCCTCCGTGCCGGCCGCATACTCGCCGGTGACGTCGGTGCCGTTCTGGTAGGCGGCAGCGGCCTCGGACAGCCGCATCTGCAGTTCACGTAGGGCAGCCCCGTTGCCGGTCGCCGCCTCTACAGCCGTGGCCATCTCCACATTGGCCATCTCCAGTGCCTCGGCGAAGTCGACCGTGGTGCCAGCGCTGGTGCCGTTGTTGAATCGGAACTCCTCGGCAGCGAGGGCATTCGCCACCAGCAGGCGCGCGTTCTCTGTTACGGCGCCGTTCTGCTGGTCGAGTGCACCCTGCAGCTGCTCGGCCTGCCGCTTCGCCTCGCCTTGCTGGTGGGCGAAAGCCCCGATGGCGACCGCGCCGACGGCCAGTGCCGCGCCCCACGGCCCGCCGAGGAAGCCCACCATGCCCGCCAGTGCGCCTGTTGCCCGGCGTACCCCACCGACCATCGTCGCAGCGCGCCCACCCGAGGCGGCCAGGTGATCCATTGCCTCGCGGTAGGCGACGATCCGTGGCGCGGCAGCCAACGCGGCGCCACCGGTCAGCAGGATCGCGGCAGCAACCGCGCCGAGGACTCCGAGCACGGTCTGCACTGGGCCGGGGAGGGCGCCGAACATGTCGGCGACCGCGCCGATCGTGTCGGCCATCGCCCCTGCAACCGGCAGGAAGGTTTGTCCGATGTCGATCGCGAAATCGTTGAGCTGGTTGCGGGCGGTCTGCATGCGGGCTTCGACGGTGCCGTAGCGTCGCTCGGCCTCCTCCAGCAGCGCGCGGTTCTCGTCCCACGCCCGGGCGCCATCATCAAGGCTGTTCGTGAGCAGGTCACCCGCCGACGACAGGCGCAGCAACGCATCCCGGGTGCGTATCTCCGACAGGCCGAGGTCTCCGAGGGTTCCGAACACGTCCTGCCCGGCGGCGTTCATCCGTCCCAGTCCAAGGACGAACATGTTCATG
>DASUXL010000189.1:0-7546 GCA_036377915.1 Candidatus Limnocylindrales bacterium | reverse complement strand
TGCCGTCAAGGTCGCCTTGGCTGAGGAGCGCGGTGAGGAGCCGGGCCGCGACAAGCTGCTGCTCACCGCGGTCCAGCGGCTGCACGAGCAGAACCCGATGCTGGGTCTGCGCGGTGTCCGCCTCGGCCTGATGATTCCCGGCCTGTTCGACATGCAGGTGCGCGCCATCGCCCAGGCGGCGGCGCAGGTCGAGGGCGCCAAGCCTGAGATCATGGTGCCGCTTGTCGGTGCCGTGCAGGAGTTGGAGGTGGTGCGCGCTTCGGCGGTGAAGGTGCTTGAGGAGGAAGGGATGGCGGGCACGCCGGTGGGCACCATGATCGAGGTGCCGCGGGCCGCCTTGACGGCTGGGCAGATCGCCTCCGCTGCCGACTTCTTCTCCTTTGGTACCAACGATTTGACCCAGATGGGCTGGGGTTTCTCGCGTGACGACGTCGAGGGTGCATTCTTCGGTAAATACCTCGACCTTGGCATCTTCGGTGTGTCGCCGTTCGAGACCCTCGACCGCGACGGCATCGGCCGGCTTGTCAAGATCGCCGTGGAGGAGGGCCGGGCCACCAGCCCGGACCTGAAGATCGGTGTGTGTGGCGAGCACGGTGGTGACCCGGAGTCGGTGCACTTCTTCAACGAAGCCGGGTTGGACTATGTGTCCTGCTCGCCGTTCCGGGTGCCGGTCGCGAGGCTGGAAGCGGGGAGGGCGGTCCTCTAATATCTGTCGATGGGACTCAGTTGGCATGGCACGGTTGTTGACTCGACCGACCCGGCCCGCCTCGCCCGCTGGTGGGCACAGGTCCTCGGGCTGAAGGTGGTGTACGAACGCCCCGATGTGGTGGCCCTGCCAGGCCTGATCTTCGAACGGGTGCAGGAGCGCAAGACGGCCAAGAACCGGCTGCACTTCGAACTGGACTCCGACGACCTGGGCGCCGATGTCGAGAAGCTGCTCGACATGGGCGCCCGGCACGTCGAGGTCGACCCGACACCGGTGGAGTGGGTGGTGCTCGCCGACCCGGAAGGCAACGAGTTCTGCGTGTTACCACCCCGAAGAAACTAGACTTTTCAAGGTGGTCGATCTAGATACTCAGCGCTTCGTCGCCGAGCCGTACAAGGACTCCGGGCGTGGTCCCTATGAACGGGACCGGGCCCGGGTCCTGCACTCGGCCGGGTTCCGGCGGTTGGCGAGCAAGACTCAGGTCCACACCGCGGGCACCGACGACTTCCTGCGCACCCGGCTGACGCATTCCCTTGAGGTGGCCCAGATCGCGCGGGAGATGGGCGCACGGCTGGGCTGTGATCCCGATGTCGTGGACACCGCTGGGCTCGCCCACGACCTCGGCCATCCGCCGTTCGGCCACAACGGCGAGTTCGCCCTGGACGAGGTGGCGCAGGGGTGCGGCGGCTTCGAGGGCAACGCGCAGACGCTGCGCGTGGTCACCCGGCTGGAGGCCAAAGTGGAGGGTGCCGGGCTCAACCTGACCCGCGGTTCGCTCGACGCCATCTGCAAGTATCCGTGGCCGCGCAAGCACGGCCGGCGCAAGTTCGGCGTGTACGCCGACGACATGGCGGTCTTCGAGTGGTTCCGCGCACCCGGGTCCGGCGAGCACAAATGCCTTGAGGCGCAGGTGATGGACTGGGCCGACGACGTGGCGTACTCGGTGCACGACGTGGAGGACGGCTTCTTCACCGGCTTCATCACGCTGCGGCCCCTGCTCGAGTCGGCCGACGAGCGGGCCGCGCTCTGCGTCGATGTCGCCTCGACCTACTCCTCCTCGCCCGTCGACGAGCTCGCCGAGGTCCTGCACGACCTGCTCGCCGACCCGGTCTTTGCCCAGCTTGCCAGCTTCGACAGGTCGCATCGGGCGCAGATCGCGCTGAAGACCTTCACCAGCGCGCTCACCGGGCGGTTCGTGTCGGCGGCGGTGAACGCCACCCGCGAGGTCTACGGCGGGCGGCCGCTTCGCCGCTACGCGGCCGACCTGGTCGTACCGCACCTTGAGCGGGCGAGGTGCGCGCTGCTGAAGGGGATAGCCCTGCGCTACGTGATGCGGCGGCGCGGGCTGGAACCGTGGTACGCCGAGCAGCGGCAGATCCTGCGGGACCTGGTGGGGGTGCTTGCTGAGCGCGCTCCGGAGGAGCTCGATCCGGTCTTTGCTCCACTTTGGAAGGAGGCGGCCGACGACGCCGCCCGGCTGCGGGTCGTGATCGATCAGGTGGCCTCGCTCACTGATACCGCAGCCGTGCAGTGGCATAAGCGTTTGGTGCCGACGTGGTGAGGGTGAGCAGGAGGCCGATCCCGGCGAGGGCCATGACGCGCTCGGTCAGGCCGATGGCGAACCGGTCGAGCAGGTAGGCGGAGGCGAGCATGGCGGCGCCGCTGACGGCGCCCACGATGGTCAGGCCGCGGTGGATCCGCCAGCCGGCGGCGAGCAGGGCGGCGAATGCCACCGCCGAGGCGTACCGGTGGACGTAACCCATGGTGCTCAAAGCGTGCCCGGCCGGATCGGTCGGGACGATCGTCGCCACCAGCAGGGCGGCGCTCCAAAGTCCAAGCAGGAAGCGGCCTTTGGCGACCAGCGGCAGGGTGGACAGGGCGGCGAGTCCCATCGCGAACTCGACCGGGCCGCCGCGGTCGCTGGCGGCGAAGTCGCTGATCGTGTCGGCCCACGGCGACAGGCCCGGGTCGGCCTCGAAGTGGCCGGCGAGGACCAGGATGGCGGACAGGCTCAGGCCGGTGAAGGCGACCGCGTGCTTGAAGATCATGGAGTCCATTCTGGGCGCCCGGCCCGGCGGGCCACATCCGGGCACGCCCCCTAAGGAATCATGACAACTTCCGGGAAGTCGGGCCCTCGAAGCGGTTTGAAGCCCCAACTTCCCGGAAGTTGTCGCCACCGGCGGCGGCCACCCGCCGGGTAAGTAGGATGGCCCCGTGGCGGGTGGTGGTGGTCGGATACGCGATGAGGACATCGCACTGGTGCGTGAGCGCAGCTCGCTGGTTGACATCGCCTCCGAGCAGGTGACGCTCAAGTCCGCCGGGGGTGGCAACCTCAAGGGGCTGTGCCCGTTCCACGACGAGAAGACGCCTTCGTTCACCGTCGCTCAGGGCCGCAATGTGTACTTCTGCCACGGTTGCGGCGAGGGCGGCGATGTCATCAACTTCGTCCAGAAGATCGACCATCTGAGCTTCGTCGAGGCGGTCGAGCGCCTTGCCGAGCGCGCCGGGATCACGCTGCGGCGGATCGAGGCCGGTCCGGCGCTGGCACGCCCGGCTGGCCAGCGGCAGCGGCTGGTCGAGGCGAGCAGGGTGGCGCAGGCGTTCTATGCCGAGCAGTTGCTGACCCCGGGGGCGCGGACGGCGCGCGAGTTCCTTGCCGCGCGCGGGTTTGACCGTGACGCCGCACAGCGTTACGGCTGCGGCTATGCCCCGGCCGACTGGGATCTGCTCACCAAACACCTTCGGCACCTTGGGTTTTCAGGCAGCGAGATGGAGATGGCCGGCCTGGCCAAGCCGTCGCGCAACGGCAACATGATCGACCGCTTCCGGCGCCGGCTGCTGTGGCCGATCCGGGACGTGAGCGGGGACGTCATCGGCTTCGGGGCGCGCAAGCTGTTCGAGGACGACGAGGGTCCCAAATATTTGAACACCCCGGAAACGCCGATATACAAGAAGTCTCACGTCCTTTACGGCGTCGACCTGGCCAAGCGCGACATCGCCAGGCAGGGCCGGGCCGTGATCGTCGAGGGTTACACCGATGTGATGGCGTGCCATCTGGCGGGTGTGACGACGGCGGTGGCGACCTGCGGCACGTCCTTCGGCGGGGATCACATCAATGTCCTGCGCAGGCTACTACTCGACACCGACGCCTTCGCCGGCGAGATCATCTTCACCTTCGACGGGGACGCGGCCGGGCAGAAGGCCGCGCTGCGCGCCTTCGCCGACGACCAGCGCTTCGTCGCCCAGACATTCATCGCGGTCAGCCCGGACAACATGGATCCGTGCGAACTGCGGCTCGCCAAAGGGGATCTGGCGGTCCGGGATCTGGTCGCGTCGCGCGAACCGCTGATCGCCTTCGCCCTGCGCTCCACGATGGCCAAGTTTGACCTTGACACGGTGGAGGGGCGGGTCGGTGCGCTGCGTGCCACGGCCCCCATGGTCGCCAAGATTAAAGATAAAAGCCTGCTCGTGGGGTACCAGCAAAGGCTTGCCGGATATCTGGGAGTTGAGGTGGAGGAGGTCCGGCGCGCGGTGCAGCACGCCGGGTCGGCTCCCGCACCGCAGCAGCGGATCGCGGTCGTCGCCGACAACCCGCGGCTTGTCGTGGAGCGTGAGGCGCTGAAGCTGGCGATCCAGTCGCCGGTTCTGGCCGGGCCGGTCTTTGACGCGGTCGACCGGTCCTACTATTCGCACGAGCCGCATCAGGCGATCCGGACCGCGATCGCGGCCGCGGGCGGGGCTTCCGCCGGTGTCGCCGGGCCGGGCTGGATCAACACGGTCCGCGACGGCTGCCCCGACCTCGGCTCTCAGATGCTGGTGCTGGAGCTGGCGGTGGAGCCGGTGCGCTACGACAACGAGCCCGATTCGGGGTACCTGCACGTGGTGCTTGCCCGGTTGCAGCTGGCAGGCTTGAAGCAGCGCATCATCGAGGTGAAGTCGAAGCTGCAGCGGATCAATCCGGTGACGGAGAAGGAGGAGTACCACTCCCGCTTCGCCGATCTGCTGGCGCTGGAGCAGCATTCGCGTGCGCTCAAGGAACAGGCCGCAGGGGGACTGTAAGTGTTCAAACGTTTTCGCCGCAGGATCCTTCCGGCGGCGCACCGGCCGGTGTTCGACCCGCACGAGCGGGTGCTCGCGTGGGCGTTGACCTCCTCGGACCAGGCGGTGATCGCGACGAACTTCGGGCTTTGGTGGGGCGGTGGGCGCACCGGCTGGCACGAGATCTCCAAGGCGCGCTGGGACGGTAACGTGCTCAGCGTGATCACCTCGAAGGTGGTGGAGGAGCGTGACGGCTACGACGTGATCGCCGACGAGCCGCCCGTGCGCATGGTGCTTGAGGATCCCGGTCACCTGCCGCACCAGGTGCATCTGAGGGTGACCGGGTCGGTGTCACACCCACGGCAGTTCTCTTTCGGATGGCTCGCGGCCCGGCGGGTACCCGGAAAAGATGGTTTATCATGGATAGTCCGCTATGACCCGGGGGTAGATAGTTCGTCGGTGGAAGTGGTCGCCGAGACCGACGCGCTGTTCAAGGAAACCTATTGGAGAATTGTCGGGGGGTCCGAGTAGCGTCGCGACCGTGACCTTGATTTACGCTCGCGGGCTGGTGAAGAAATTCGGGGATTTCACCGCGGTCGATGGGATCGACCTCGACGTGGCTCCCGGTGAGGCGTTTGGGTTTCTTGGTCCCAACGGGGCTGGCAAGTCGTCGACCATGCGCATGATCAGTTGTGTCTCCACGGCGACCAGCGGTGAGCTGCGCATCCTGGGGATGGATCCGGTCCGTGAGGGCACCAAGATTCGTGCCAGACTGGGGGTCTGTCCGCAACTGGACAACCTCGACCCCGACCTGACAGTTTTTGAAAACCTGACGACCTATGCGCGTTACTTCGGCATCCCGCGCTCGGAGGGGCGGCGGCGCGCGGCCGAGCTGCTCGACTTCGTCCAGCTCACGGAAAAGGCGGAGAGCAAGGTCGAGCCGCTGTCGGGCGGCATGAAGCGGCGGCTGACGATCGCCCGCGCGATGGTCAACGAGCCCGAGCTGGTGCTGCTCGACGAGCCGACGACCGGGCTCGACCCGCAGGCCCGGCACCTGGTGTGGGAGAGGCTTTTCCGGCTCAAGCAGCGCGGGGTCACGCTCGTGCTCACGACGCATTACATGGACGAGGCCGAGCAGTTGTGCGACCGGCTGGTGGTGATGGACGCCGGCAAGATCGTCGCGCAGGGTTCGCCGCGCGAGCTCATCGACACGTATTCCACGCGTGAGGTGGTCGAGCTGCGCTTCGGCGAGGACAGTCCGGCGACATATCTCGAAAAGCTTGAGGGCATTGGGGATCGGCTCGATCCGCTGCCGGACAGGCTGCTGCTCTACAGCGAGGACGGCGAGGGCGCGCTCGGTGAGGTGCACCGCCGCGGGTTCAACCCGTCGAGCGTGCTGGTGCGGCGCTCCACTTTGGAGGACGTGTTCCTCATCCTGACCGGCCGGACGCTGGTGGACTGAGCGATGGATGGCACGCTCGCTGTTCTCTCCCGGCATATGACCCTCTACCGGCGGCTGTGGCAGGCCTCCGTCTTCTCGTCGTTCATCCTGCCGATCCTGTTCGTGATCAGCATCGGCATCGGGGTCGGAGGCTATGTCGGGCAGATCGACGGCTGGGACTACCTGTTCTACATCGTGCCGGGCGTGCTCGCCTCGGGCGCGTTCCAGACCGCGATCGGCGAGTCCACCTTCCCGGTGATGGGCGACTTCAAGTGGAGCCGGGCATACCATGCCATGCGCGCCACACCCGTGCGGATCATCGACATGATCCTGGGCTGGCAGCTGTACATCCAGGTCCGGGTCGCCATCGCCGCCGTCGTCTTCGTCGGGGTGAGCGCGGTTTTCGGCGCCATCCACTCGCCTTGGGTGGTGCTGACCCCGTTCATCTGCGCGCTGCTTGCGCTGTCGGTGGCCGCGCCGGTGAGCGGTTTTTCGGCAGGGCTTGAGAATGACTCGTACTTCTCGCTGCTGTTCCGGTTCGTCGTGATCCCGTCGACGCTGTTCGCCGGCGTCTTCTTCCCGGTCGAGCAGCTGCCCGCGGTGGTGCGGCCGCTCGCCTACGCCTCGCCCCTGTGGCACGGCGTCGAGCTGTGCCGCGCGGCGATGCTCGGTGTCCCGACACCTTGGCCCGCCTGGGCCCACGTGGCGTATCTCGTGCTGCTCTCCGGGCTCGGGCTGTGGTGGGCCTGGGCCGCGTACACCAAGCGATTGAGGGACTGATGGTTACCACAGTTATCGGGGCCAGGCTCGCCGCTTCGGTGCCCTCGTCGCCGTCGCGGGTGGCCGCCGTCATCAACCGCAACGTGGGCGCCCTGCGCTCCGGCCCGTCGTACTGGCTGGTGCTCTTCTCCGGCTTCTTCGAGCCGGTGCTTTACCTGTTCGCGATGGGCATCGGGGTGGGCAGGCTGATCCCCGAGCTTGACGTGGACGGCCAGCTGATGTCCTACGCGCAGTTCGTCGCGCCGGCAATGCTCGCCGTGTCGGCGATGTCCGGCGCGCTCGCCGAGACCACCTTCAACTTCTTCTTCAAGTTCAAATATGTGAAGACCTATGACGCCATGCTCGCCACGCCGATCCGGCCCATGGAGATCGCGGTGGGGGAGCTGGTGTGGGCGATCCTGCGCGGCTCGGTCTACACCGCGGCGTTCCTGATCATCATGGTGGCGATGGGCCTGACCACGCCGCTGTGGGCGATCGCCGCCTTCCCCGCGACGATCCTTGTGGGGCTTGCCTTCGGGGCGGTCGGCATGTGGATCAGCACGATCATCCGCGGCTGGCAGGATTTCGACCTCATGTTCGCC
>DASUXL010000188.1:0-6443 GCA_036377915.1 Candidatus Limnocylindrales bacterium | reverse complement strand
TCGGAGCGTGATCGGTGTCGCGCCAGGTGTTGGAGCGTGATCGGTGTCGCGCCAGGTGTTGGAGCGTGATCGGTGTCGCGCCAGGTGTTGGAGCGTGATCGGTGTCGCGCCCGGTGTTGGAGCGAGATCGGTGTCGCGCCGGGTGTTGGAGCGAGATCGGTGTCACGCTCCGGGTAGATCACAAGCCCGCGACCTGGAGCGGCCTGCACCGAGCGCGACAAGGATCACGCCTCAACACCGGGCGCGACAAGGATCACGCCCGCGTCACGACCGGAAGCCGACGCCCGCATCACGACCGGAAGTCTCAGCATCACGCCTGGAAGTTGACGTCAGCGGTCGCGACCGTTCCGGCCGTGCGGCCTGGCCCGCCGTGGTCGTTCCAGTACAGGTTGGTGTGGGCGATGACCTTGTCCGGCGGCGGTGCGCCCCACGACGACAGGTCCTCGGTGGTGTGTGCGTCGCCGACCAGAATCGCGTCGTACCCCCGAACAAAAGCCCCATGCAAGGTAGAGCGGATGCACGCGTCGGTCTGCGCGCCGGTGACGAACAGCCGCCCCACCTTCAGCTCCGACAGGACGGTCTCCAACCTGGTGTCGTCGAACGAGTCGGCCCAATTCTTCTCCACGAGCGGCTCGGTCTCGCCCGGCGACAATTCGGGCACGATGTGCCACTCCTCGCTGCCCCTGGCCAGCTGGCCGTCGTTGTGCTGGACCCAGACGACGGGGACGCCGCCGTGCCGCGCCCGCTCGACAAGCGCACCAATGTTGGCGACGACAGCATCGCGCTCGTGCGCCTGCTCAACCACCCCGTTCTGGACATCGATGATTATAAGGGCGCTGTGGGGCCGGTTCTCAAGCGTGGTCACGGGGAGAGAGTATTCAGCACGAGTTGACCTTTCGCATCTGCGAAACGTTCTGGAGCGTGACGGTGACCACACCTTCCCGGGTCTGTAGCCACATCGATCCGGCCGGGGCGCCCTGCATCCACCTCCCGCATGCCTTGTTCCCGGTGCCGTCGCTGACCTCCACCGACGGTTCGGCCGAGGCCGCCGACGTCTCCGGCCACCACCCGCCGAATGCCCCCAGCGCCATCATGGTGATCGAGGCGAATGTCATGCCGATGCCGCCTTTGAGCCTCCCTGTCGGATTTTGCGGCATCTGGTCGCCCGTGTAGAGCGGGAAGGCCACGCCGCCGACCATCCACATGGAGACGATCGAGGAGAGGAACGCCAGGACCGACATCCCGGTCGCCCACCATTCCAGCCATTGTGGCCCGGCCGGCTCGGCGTTCATGTTGAGCACTCCGCACAGGCCGATGAAGCCCATAACCGCCAGCTGGATGCTGTGCCAGCCCTTGGCGGAGTCGATCATGGAGGGGGTTGGTTGCATGCGGTGAATAATGGGACTCATGTGTCGATCAATCAAGACGCTCCGGGCGCCGTATGAAGAGGTAGTCACGGAGGAAGACTTCTACGCTGCTGCGTTGCAGTACGTCCGGAAAGTGTCGGGTTTCCGCAAGCCCGCCGCGCACAACCAGGAGGCCTTCGACAGGGCGGTAGCGACCATCGCCGCGGCCACCTCCGAGCTTATGTCCAATTTGGAGGTACGGCGCTAGATGCCCCGCTTATACGTCGACAATGTCGTGCGGATGTGGACCGCCTACGGCGATGTCGCCTCGCCCGCCCGCGACCACGTGCACTTCAAGAACCCGAAGCGTGACCGCATCGTCCTGACCGACCCGCGCGACGACGTCGAAGACCTCATTTCGGGACGCGGTGTTTTAACCCTTGAAGATTCATTTGGTACCAGCAAGGCGCGCGACCGCGACGGAATGCTCATCAAGCGGATGCCCATCATGGACCGGCCCCCGGGCCCGATCGCCGTCACGACTCCCACCGGCACCACCGTCTGCGCGGTCAAGGACGCCGGCGAGCTGGGCGATGCCGAGCGCGTCATCGTCGACGGTTTCCCGCAACGGGCCAACCAGCCGTGGAGGCCGGGCGTCGCGCTCCCGTCGCACCGGCTTGACGTGCCGGGATGGACGGTGTGGCTACGCCTCCGATAGGCGACCTGCGGTCGCCTATCTCCGGCCTGCGGGCAGCGCCCTCCGCCCCACCGCAACGGGGAACCGGCCGCGGCGGCATTCACCTATGACGACGGGAATGCCGTCGGCGTCTACTGGCTTGCCACCCTCCCCGAGCACCGCTCGGCCGGACTCGGCAGGGCCGTCATGACGGCAAGCCTCGCGGCGCACCCGGACCGGTCGGCGACCCTCGTCGCCACGCCCGCCGGCGAACCGCTGTACCAGTCTCTCGGGTTTGTCACCGTCAGCACAGCCACGTGGTACATGCTTTCCCGGCCCGACTAGGCCGCTCGCCTGCGGCGGGTCGTGCCTGGCCGCTGCCACGGCGGCTCCGGCTCCGGCCCGCAGGTCGCAAGCTCGCCGCCAGACGATAGTCTGGCCAGGGTGCGACCCCTCACGTTTGCCGCCGCCGCCACGATCCTGCTGCTCTCGGCGACCGCCGCGTCCTGCGACGACGCCCCGGAGGTGGCGCTGGCGGCGGCCACCCGCACCACCGTCAGCGAGGTCGTGGAGGCACCGGCCAGCGTCACGGCGAAGGGTTCGGCCGTGGTGTCGTCGCCGGCCAACGGCACACTCGCGACACTGAGTGTCGCGCCGGGGCAGAGTGTCACCGGCGGCCAGGTCGTCGCGGTCGTCGACTCGCCGGAGGCGCAGGCGCGCCTCGCCCAGGCCACCGAGGCACTCAACGCGGCCAAGCGATCCGGTGGTGGTGGTGGTGGCGGTTCGGCGAGGCTGAATCTCGGTGCGGCGCAACAACATCTTGACACCTCCGCCAACGCCGCCTTTGCCGAGGCTCGCGCCGCCGCGGAGATGATCCCCGACCTCACGCACAAGCAGGCGGTGCTGGCGCAGATCGCCTCCGCCCAGGCCGGCTACGTGAGTGTCTCCCAGAATGCGTGGCAGCTGATCCGCGGTGTGGAGCGGGGGCTGGCGTCGGTGAGCTCGGCGATGCGGGCGCTCGGCGCGGCCCAGGTTTTGCAGGCGCAGCAGGCGTACGACCTTGCACAGTCCACAGTGGACGCGCTCACGCTCAAGGCGCCGATCGCCGGTGTCGTCCAGCTGGGCGGGGCGTCTTCGCCGTCAGCCCCCACTATCCCCAACCTCCCGGGCGACCTGTCCAGCCTGCTGGGCGCCGGCGGCGGCGGCGCCCCCGCCGCACCGGAGGCGGGAGTGTCCAACCAGGTCAGCGCCGGGGCGCCGGTCAAGACGGGCACGGCCATCGCCACCATCGTCGACGTCTCCGAACTCGGTCTCGTCGCCGAGGTCGACGAGACCGACGTGCTGCTGGTCAAGGAGGGCATCAGGGCGGAGGCGGAGCTTGACGCCGCCCCGGGCAGCAGGCTCGACGCCACGGTCAAGGCGATAGACGTACTGCCGACTCCCAACAGCCGGGGAGCGGTGGCGTACAAGGTGCATCTGGTGCTCTCCGCGGCGAGCATCCAGCCGCGGCCGGGCATGAGCGCGCTTGTGCGGCTTCGGGTTCGCCAGGCCGAGAGCGCGGTCGCGGTACCCGCGGCAGCTGTTTTCAATTCTGACGGAAAGGATTGGGTGTGGGTGCGATCCGGGGACGGCACGGCGCAACGGCGTGAGGTCAAGGTCGGCGTCGCCGGGCGCGACCTGCTGCAGATCGCCGAAGGGTTGCGTGAGGGCGAGAATGTGGTGGTCAGGGGCGCCGACCGGGTGCGCGAGGGAGACCGGCTGCCGTGATCGAGGCGATCGAGGTGGCGCGCAGCTACGAGCTTGACGGCGTGAGCGTGCCCGCGCTCAAACGGGTTTCGCTGACCATCGAGGACGGCGATTACCTGGCCATCATCGGCCCTTCGGGTTCGGGCAAGTCGACGCTGATGCACCTGCTGGGCGCGCTGGACCGGCCGACTGCGGGCAAGCTGCTCATCGACGGCAAGGATATCGCGACCCTGACCGCCCCGGAGATGGCGCGGCTGCGCAACGAGACGATCGGCTTTGTGTTCCAAGCGTTTCACCTGCTTCCCCGGACGAGCGCGCTGGACAATGTGGCGCTGCCGCTCGTGTATCGCGGCCTGGGCGCACGTGAGCGCCGCAAGCGGGCGCACTCCACATTGGAGCGTGTTGGGCTGGCGCACCGGACCAACCACCGCCCCAACCAGCTTTCCGGCGGCGAGCAGCAGCGCGTGGCGATCGCCCGTGCCCTGGTCACCGAGCCCAAGGTGCTGCTCGCCGACGAGCCGACCGGCAACCTCGACAGCACGACCGGCCAGGCCGTGCTCGACCTGCTCGAGAATCTGAACACCGAATCGCAGGTGGCGCTGGTGATGGTGACGCACGACCGCGACATCGCCTCGCGCGCCCAGCGCCAGATCTCCATGCGCGACGGGGAGATTGTCGGATGAGGCTGGCCGAGGCCTGGCGGGTCGCGATGTCGGCCCTTGTCGCCAACCGCATGCGCAGCGCACTCACCATGCTGGGCATGGTGATCGGTGTCGGTGCCGTTGTCGTGCTGGTGGCGCTCGGAACCGGTACCAAGAATATGGTTGAAGCGCAGGTCGAAGGGCTCGGCTCGAACCTGCTCATCGTCGTGCCCGGCCAGGTCAACTTCAACGCCGCACCGGCGGTGTCCAGAATGGACAACCAGGACCTTGACGCGATGGTCAAGGTGGTCGGCGACCGGGAACGCATCACCGCCACGCTCACCTCGGGCGAGACGGTCCGCGCCGGCAACGAGTCGGTTTTCACCACGGTCAACGGGGTCATGGAGTCGACGCCCAAGGTGTTCCTGCGCGGCCTGCGCACCGGAACTTACCTCTCCCGCACCGACGTCGACACCGGCCGCCGCGTCGCCGTACTCGGTTCCTTTGTGGCGCAACGCCTTTTCGGCGAACGTGACGCTGTCGGCCAGCAGGTCACCATCGCCGGGGTCCGCTTCCGCGTCATCGGCGTCTTCGCACCGCTAGGCCAAAGCCTCGGCGTCGACCGCGACAACGAGGTCCACATCCCCATCACCACCGCTCAGCGCCTGTTCGGGACCGGCCGCGTCGACGCGTTCGCGGTGAAGGCGCCCGACCGGGAGACGATCGACCGGCTGGGAGAAGAGCTGCTCGGGGAGCTGAAACGGCGGCACCCCGACACGGAGTTCAGCGCGGTGACCCAGGAGCAGATTCTGGGGGTACTGGGAAATATCCTCGGCATTCTGACGGCTGTGCTGGCAGCGATCGCCGGGATTTCATTGCTGGTGGGCGGAGTCGGCGTCTCCAACATCATGCTCGTATCGGTGCGCGAACGGACCAAGGAGATCGGTCTACGCAAGGCCGTCGGGGCCCGGCCGCGCGACATCGGCCTTCAGTTCCTGCTTGAGGCGGTGCTGCTGACCACGGCCGGCGGCATCGGCGGCACGCTGCTGGGCGTGACCGCGGCCCTGCTCACGGCCGCCCTGTCCCCTGTCCCCGCCGCGATCACGTGGTGGTCGGTGGTGCTGGCCTTCGGTGTCTCCGCCGCGGTCGGCATCATCTTCGGCGTCGTCCCAGCGCAGCGCGCCGGCCGCCTGGATCCGGTCGTTGCCCTCCGCACCGACTGACTCTCCAATGTGGATGGGTGCCGCGCCCCCGCCGCGCCGCTGAGCCTCCCGCCTGCGCTCTCCCGCTCAAGCCGCCGACGCTCCCCAGCTCAAGCCGCCGGGGTCGCCCGCTCACGCCGCCTGCGCTCTCCCGCTTTCGCGCGCCTGCGCTTTCCCGCTCACGCCGCCTGCGCCCTCCCGCTCACGCGCCTGCGCTCTCCCGCCTATGCGCGCTAGTGCCCGTGCTCTCCCACTCATGGCGCTGGCTCTCCCTGCGTTGACGCGCGCCTGAGTTCGTGGTCGGTGATCTCTGCCGCTGGGGGCTCTGTTGCCGTGGCTCGTGATCCCTGCTGCTGCGGCCCCGCTGCCTCCTTGCTTGGTGATCACCGTCCCGCTGATCACCGTCTCGTAGCGGCGCTTCGGTGCGCGCTGGTTGCGATGCGGCGACCGGGGGGGTGGACCCGTTCGCGGCGGCGGAGGTTCGACACATGTCTCCGACCTGTAGCGAATCTCCTCCGCAAAATCGTTGGCCGACCCTGGCTCGGGGACAAAAGCCGCAATTCTGCGGCGCGCCGGGTCTGACCTGTATCCACGCCGTGCAAAAAGATGACATGTGGCGGGACCCCCTCAGCTCAGGCGCACGCTTGAGTGCGAGTGACGGAGCGTGAGGAGGCCCCAGATGTCAATCGTAGGTGAGCCTGACCCGATTTTTCGGACGGGTTCGGTGTGGTGTTCACGCCGCGAGGGCGTAGGTGCTGTGGTGTCGTTCGTACTCGATCGGGGACAGGTTGCCAAGGGCTGAATGACGCCGGATGGGGTTGTACCAGCTCTC
>DASUXL010000187.1:0-4464 GCA_036377915.1 Candidatus Limnocylindrales bacterium | reverse complement strand
GGGAGACCAGCGATCCGGGCGAGTTCCTGGACGCGTTGCGCCACGATCTGTCCAGCCAGGAGGTGTTCGTCTTCACCCCGAAGGGCGAGGTGATCGCGCTGCCCAACGGGTCGACGCCGGTGGACTTCGCCTATGCGGTGCACACCGAGGTGGGGCACCGGTGCATCGGGGCGCGGGTCAACAGCAAGCTGGTGCCGCTGGAGTCGGCGTTGTCCAACGGCGACGTCGTGGAGATTTTCACGTCCAAGTCGGAGACGGCCGGGCCGACGCAGGATTGGCTGGGGTTCGTCAAGTCGTCGCGGGCCAAGACAAAGATCCGCCAGTACTTCAACAAGGAGCGCCGCGACGAGGCGATCGACGCGGGCAAGGACATGCTTGCCCGGGCGATGCGCCGGCAGGGGCTGCCGTTGCAGCGGCTGCTGACCGCGGGCGGGCTGCTGGCGATCGCGCGGGAGCTGCACAAGGGCGATATCACCTCGCTCTATGCCGCCGTGGGTGAGGGGGAGGTCTCCGCCCAGTCCGTCGTCCAGCGGCTCGTGGCCGGTTACGGCGGCGAGGAAGGCGCGATCGAGGATCTCGCCGAGATGACCACACCGACCCGGACGAGCCGCACCCGCGGGCCGGGGCACGATCCGGGTGTGGAGGTCAAGGGCGTCTCCAACGTGTGGATCAAGTTGGCGCGGTGCTGCACCCCGGTACCGGGCGACACGATCTTCGGGTTCATGACGCGCTCGGGTGGGATCAGCGTCCACCGCGACGACTGCACCAACTCCGAGGAGTTGAAGATGCAGACCGACCGGCTGGTCGAGGTGTCGTGGAAGCCGACGGCGGGTTCGATGTTCCTGGTGGCGATCCAGGTGGAGGCGCTGGACAGGCACAAGCTGCTGGCCGACATCACGCGGGCGCTCTCGGAGGAGCGGGTGAACATACTGTCCGCGACGGTGACCACCACCCGCGACCGGATTGCGGTGAGCCGCTTCAGTTTCGAGATGGCCGACCCGAAGCACCTGGGTCACCTGCTCAACGCCGTCCGCAATGTGGAGGGCGTGATGGACTGCTACAGGGTGACCTCCGGGGCATAGCCGGCGTAGAGGTCCGGCTCCCAGGCGATGGATCCGGGCAGCCACAGGTTCAGTTCGGCGCTGAGTGGGGCGACGCCGCGGTTTCCGGCTTCCCCTTCGAGGTGGTATTCGTCGAGTTCGCCGTCGGGGTGGCCGGCGTCGAGCAGCAGCTGCCCAAAGCGGGCCACGCCTTGCGCAGTCCCGAAACCAACGATCGTGTCGCGTGCTGCCCATTCGGCGTCGGTGAAGGGGCTGGGTTGCGCGGTTAGGTGCACAGCGGGCAGGTCGTGCGGGTCCACCTCGTCGCCGGCCAGCGGGTATTTCATTCGCCGGCGCGGCCGGTAGTCGTACCACGCGGGGCCGGGTGGGGTGTTGATCCGCAGGGTGCGGATGTGGCTGGCCGGATGGGTCAGGGCAAGCACGGTGGTCCGGCCGAACAGCGATGCCAGCGCGAGCACCCCGAGGGCCCGCAGCGTTTGCTTGGTGGCGTAGAGGTGCAGGGAGTCCGCCCGCCAGCAGCCGTTGTAGGTGTGGTGGCTGCGGGTGATGACGACACGGTCGCTGGTTGCCGCGGGCGGGAGCACCGGCGCGGATGACGTGTCGAAGCGGAAGGCGTCGCCGTCTCCGTCGAGTGTCGCGGCGGCGAGGAGGTCGCCGAGGCGGCCGCCGAGCCGCTTGAGGTCGTCCATCAGTGTCCGGCCCTGATCCGGGCCGCCCAGTCCAGCGCCTCGCCGAGTTCGGCGAAGCCGGAAAGTTCAGCCGCGGCAAGGCTTTCCGGGATTGTCCCGAGCCGCCGCCACTGGCCGGGGTTCAGGGCGAGCACGCGCAAGCCCTCCAGGGAGGCGACAGTCTCAAGGTCGGTGACGGTGGCGCCGGACAGGTCGAGATAGATGAGCCGGCTCAGGCTTTGCAGGGGCAGGATGCTGACCGGTTCGGTGACGCGCCTGAGCGTCAGGTGCCACAGCGTGGGATGGCCGGCGAGCGGTGCCAGGTCGGTGGAGCCGGCGTCGATGCTGAGCGACTCCAGCGGGAGGTCGTGCGGCATGGTCAGCGCGACGGAGGGGGCGCGGTTGACGCTGACGAGGCGCAGGTTGCGCAGCGGCGCCAGCTCGGCGAGGTCCAGGGGTCCGGCGTCGTTGAGGAAGAGCTCTTGCGGCGCAAGGGGATCGGTGAACTCGGCAACGAGCGAGGCGGCGGGGCGGTCACCGACCGCGTGCGCCTCGCTGTAGGGCGGGTGGGGGGCGTGGCCCGCCCGCTTGTCGCGGGCGGCGGTGAGCAGCAGTTCGGTGACGGATCCGGCGACGTAGCCGACCGGGCCGTGGACGTCCCGACCGTGTTCGATCAGCTGGCCGATCCGGCCCGCGGGCGCCGGGTCGAGGTCGGCGGCGAGGTTGTTGCCGGCGTGGTCGCCGGCGAACGTGATCCACCAGTCGTTGCTGGAGACCCGTTTGACGTGCCCGGCCGGGTACGCCTCGTACACCACGGGGTTGATGGCGAACACGCGGTCGTCGGCCACGATCGCCCCGCGCTCCAGCGCGTCAAGCGGCAGCAGGTCGAACGCGCCCAGCAGCCACTGCTCCTCGTGGGTGTCGCCGGCGAGGCGGTAGAGCGCGCGCAGGTCCTCCGGAAGCCGGACGCCCAGCTCTGTTTCGGCGGCGAGGATCCGCTCCTCGCTGTACCCCCTGGTGAGTTCGGGAACCAGGCGGCCGACGGCGGCGAGCACCTCCGGGTCGGTTGCCCGGTCGGTGACCGGGATGCCTTGCGGCGCGGGCATTCCCGGCGGCGGGTGGTTCGGGAGGCGGAACCGCGGGTCGAGGATGACGCGGGCCGGGATCGACGCCAGCTCGAACGTGTGGCTCAGCTCGTAGCGGCCGGAGCCGTTGTGCCGCAACTGGATTGTCATGGGCCGGGTCTCACCGGCCGGGCGCAGCGCCGCCTCCAGCGGCACCAGCAGCTGGAACACCTGGAACGAGCCTCCCCGGGTCGATTGCCCGGAGGAGTCGAACAGGTGCAGCGACATGCCGCCGCGGTGGCAGAACGCTTGCAGCACAGCAACCTGGCTGCCGGACAACAGGTTCGCGAGGGGCGTGAAGTCCATCCGCGAATACTAGTGGCAGAGGTACTCCGCCGCCGCCTGGCCGCAGACCGGGGCGGCTCCGTGGGTGGCCAGGTGCCCTGCGCCGGCCGGTGCGCTGGCCGGCACGCCCATCTCCACCACGATGGAATCGGGCCTCGCGGCGACAACGCTTTCAATCAAATTCAACATCCGGGGGTACCGGTGGAGGTCGCGGCAGACCAACACCAATGTGCGCCCGTGCGACTCAGCGAGGACATCGTCCAAAGTGGCATGCTCGGGCAGCCGGGCGACCGTCGTGTCCGGACGCAACGCTGTGAGCGCGTCCGCCATGCCCCACGGGGTCTTCGCGTCGATGGCCAGGTTGGTGCTGGTCGTGAACTCGACCAGGCGGGCCGGCCGGGTGAGCCGGGCCGAGCCGGTCACGCGCAACGCCCGGCGGGCGGCGACGAGCCCGATCGGGGTCCCACCCGTGTGCGCCCACGCTCGCCCGTTGCTGGCGCGGGAGGCACGGCCGCGGGCGCTGACTTCCGCGAGCGCCGCGACCCGCCGCGAGGCCTCGATGAGCCGTTCCTCGGGCAGCTCGCCGGAGGTGACGGCGTCGACGATGGTGTCGCGCAGCAGAACGGCCACCTCCTCGGTGGCCGTCTCCCCGCCGACGCAGATGGCGTCGGCCCCGGCGGCGACCGCCAGCACCGCCGCCCGCCCGATGCCGTAGCGCTGGGCGACCGAGGCCATCTCGATGCCGTCGGTGACGACCAGCCCGGTGAAGCCGAGCCGGTCGCGCAGCAGGTCGACGAGGACCGCCCGGCTCATGGTGGCGGGGCGCTGCGGGTCGAGCGCGGGGACGAGGATGTGGGCGGTCATGATGGCCTGTACCCCGGCGTCGATCGCGGCCGAGAACGGCGGCAGCTCCACATCGTCCAAACGTGACAGTTCGGCGTCGATGATGGGCAGGCCGTGGTGGGAGTCGACACCGGTGTCGCCGTGGCCGGGGAAGTGCTTGGCGCACGCCGCGACGCCGGTGGACTGCAAGCCCTTGATCCACGCTGTGGTGTGCCGGGAGACCAGCTTGGGGTCGGCGCCGAAGGAGCGCACCCCGATCACCGGGTTCGCCGGGTTGTTGTTGACGTCGACGGTCGGGGCGTAGTTCATGGTGATCCCGGCCGCGGCGAGGTGGGCGCCGATGTCGGCGGCGACCGCCTCGGTCAGCTCCGCGTCGTCCACCCACCCGAGGGCGTAGTTGCCGGGGCGGGTGCTGCCGGAGGTGACCTCGAGCCGGGTAACGTCGCCGGACTCCTCGTCCACCGCGATCACCACGTCGGGGTT
>DASUXL010000186.1:0-85364 GCA_036377915.1 Candidatus Limnocylindrales bacterium | reverse complement strand
TCACAGCGCTTCGACCGTGATCTCCTGAACCCCAATCCGATACCGGTCGGTCGCGCTGTCATACGGCAGCTCGGTGATCCAAACAAGCAGGTATTGGGTGTTCAGGTCGCTCGGGAAGACCATCACCGTGCCGGTGTGCTTGGGCAGCGGGGACCCGACCAGCGTGTAGGTGTCCTGGATGGCCTTGTCGCCGGCGCTGGTGTCCTCGTGGTCGCTGGTGCCGCTGCGCAGTTCGGCTGTGGCGCCGGGCGCCGTGAACTGCACGCGAACGCTGGTGACGTGCATCGGCTGGTTCAGCTTGATCAGCACGCCCATGCCGGGTTTGGAGCCGCCGAAGTTGGCCTTGTTTTTGTATCCGTCCGTCTCCCACGCCGTGTCGGACTTGCCGTCGACGATGCGCTCGGCGTTCTTGAGTTCGGTGCGGTCGCCCTTGGGGTCGACGATGCGCACCTGGTTCTTGTCGAGCAGCACCGAGTGCGGGTTGGCCGTGGTCGGGCTGGCGTTGACGGCGGGCTGGCTGGTGCTTCCGCCGCCGTTGCGGCTGGGGTCGGCGTTGGCGTTGAGCGCCTTGATGCTGAGCACCATGCCGGCGATGACGAGCGCGAGGGCGGTGCCGCCGACCGCGACGAGCTTGGTGGGCGAGCGGGTCGGCTCGGGTACGTCGTCGGCGAAGCGCAGCGTGCCGGTGCCGCCGAAGAGCAGCTGGTCGCCGGTGTCGAGGCGGGACAGCTCGGCGGCGAGCACTGGCGCCGAGGGCGGGGTCAGCTCCTCGTTGAGCAGGTCCATGACCAGGTCGTCGAGGTAGGTGGGGACGCCGGCGCGGACCTGTCTGGGGGCGGTGAGGGCGCCGGTGGCGGTGCGGCGGGCCTCGGGCAGGCCGGGGCGGGTGCCGGGCCACTGGCCGGTGAGCATGAAGTAGCCGCAGGCGCCGACGGCGCGCACGTCGGCTTCGAGCGAGTTGCCGCTGTCAAACCGGGCGTCGGTCACCACGATGCGGCCGTCGCCGCCGATCAGGACGGTGCCCGGGTGGATGTTGCCGTGGGTGGTGCCGCTGTTGTGCAGGGCGGCAACGGCTTCGGCGACGGCGTGCAGGATGAAGGTGGTGCGTTCGGCGTCGAGCGGGCCGTCGGTCAGGGCGGCCTCACGCAGTGCCGAACCGTCGATCCATTCCCGCACCACGAACGCGTGGTCCTCCTGGTCGATGGCGTCGTAGACGCCGACCAGATTGGAGTGGGTCACCTGGCTGGCGGTGACGGCGGCGCGCAGCATCTCCTCGGCGTGCTTGCCTCCGGGGCTGCGCAGGACGATGGCGACCGGGCGCTGCAGGATGATGTCGACTCCGCGCCACACCTGGCGGCCGGCGGTGTCGTCGCCGACGTGCCGCTCCAGGCGATAGCGCTCGGCCAGCACCCAGCCGGCCGAAGGTGGATCAGCAGCGCTTGAGGAAGCGAAGGCGTCCCCGGCGTGGGTCACCGTTCCCCCCTCCTTACCAACTGGCGTACGCGTCAAACGGCCGTACTGACCTTACCTGTACAAGGCGAATTCGCGAGAACTCATCCAGCTTCGCTTACGCTTCCCTCATATAGGGCAAATCACGTTATAAAGGGGCCTCGAATGGTGGACGTGGACGCGATCCGGGCCGGCTACACGTTCTCGACACCCGCGCTTGACCTGGGTGCACTCGTCGTGGACGACAAGGCGGACCCGCAGACGCCCATCCGGATCCCATTGTCATTGCTGAATCGTCACGGATTGGTGGCGGGCGCGACGGGTACCGGCAAGACCAAGACCTTGCAGGTCATCGCCGAACAACTGGCGGATCAGGGGGTACCCGTTTTCTTAGCCGACATCAAGGGAGATGTCAGCGGGATGGCAGCTCCCGGCGAGGTCAACGACAAGATCACGTCCAGAATGGAGGAGATGGGGCAGACCTGGAACCCCCAGGCCTTCTATTGCGAGTTCCTCGCCCTGGGCGGCCGCGGCACGGGCGTGCCCATCCGGGCCAGCGTCACCGACTTCGGCCCGCTGCTGCTGTCCAAAGTGCTCGACCTCACCGAGGTGCAGGCGTCCTCGCTCAACCTGGTCTTCCACTATGCCGATCAGAAGGGCCTGCCGCTGGTCAACCTCGCCGACCTGCGCGCGGTGATCCAGTTCCTCACCTCCGACGAGGGCAAGGAGGAACTCAAGGGCATCGGCGGCCTGTCCAAGCAGACCGCGGGTGTGCTGCTGCGCAACCTGATCGCGTTCGCCGACGCCGGCGCCGAGGACTTCTTTGGCGAGCCCGAGTTCGAGATCGGCGACCTGATCCGGCAGACCGGCGATGGCAAGGGCGTGGTCACCCTCCTCGAACTGCCCGGCGTCGTCCAGCAGCCGGCGCTGTTCTCGTCGTTTCTCATGTGGATTCTCGCCGAGCTGTTCGAGACGCTGCCCGAGGTCGGCGACCCGGACAAACCCAAGCTGGTCTTCTTCTTCGACGAGGCGCACCTGCTGTTCCGCGACGCGTCCAAGCCGTTCCTCGAGGCGATCACGCAGACCGTGCGGCTGATCCGGTCCAAGGGTGTCGGCGTCTTCTTCGTGACCCAGACGCCAAAGGACGTGCACCCGGATGTGCTCGCCCAGTTGGGCAACCGGGTGCAGCACGCGCTGCGGGCATACACGCCCGACGATGCCAAGGCGCTCAAGGCGACCGCCTCCACCTTCCCCAAGACCGACTATGACCTGGAGGAGGTGCTGACCCAGCTGGGCACCGGCGAGGCGATCGTGACCGTGCTCAACGAGAAGGGCGCGCCGACGCCGGTGGCGTGGACGCGGCTGCGGGCGCCGGAGTCGATGATGGCGGCGATCGAGGGCAACGCCATGGCGGCCATGGTCGGCGGCTCCTACCTCTACCCCAAGTACAGCCAGGTGGTGGACCGCGAGTCGGCCCAGGAGATGCTCGCCAAGCGGATGGAGGAGACCGCTCCCGCGCAGGCCGAGGCCAAACCGGTACCCAAAAAGGAAAAGCCCAAGCCGGGAGTGGCCGAACAGATCTTCAACTCCCCGACAACCCGCCAGTTGATCCGGTCCATCTTCGGGACGCGCAGGCGTTAGGAACGGCCGAGTTTGCCTTTGACAAGACCAATAAGATCATTTACTTCGCGGGTACGGAGCGCGAGTAGCCCGGCACCGTAGACGCCAAAGATGACCAGGCCACCGACGATCACCGTCAGCCAGGCCGTTCCTTGCGTCATGTCGGCGTCGGCGCCGAGCAGCTTGGCCACGCCCCAGCCGGCGACTGCCGCGACCAGCGCGGCGGCCAGGACCTTGGCCAACGTCCGGCTGATGCCGGCCAGCCCGATGCGCCCGATGCGCCGCCGCAGCAGCATGCCCGACAGCAGTGCGGCGAAGACGAACGACACCCCGTTGCCGACCATCATGCCGACCGCCGTGACCGAGACCGCGAAGGCGGCGAACCACGCCAGCTGCACCGACAGCCGCAGCGACACCACCGGCAGGTTGATCAGCGCCGGGGTCTTGGTGTCCTGCAACGAGTAGTAGGTGAAGTTGAACAGCTGGCTGATGGACATCGGGATCAGCGTGAGCCCGGCGACGATGAGCACCGCCATGGTGTTCTCGGAGTCCACGCGGTTGAACGCGCCCCGCTCGAACAGGGCGATGGCGATCGGCAGAGCCAGCACCGAGTAGATGACGGCGATCGGGGCGAGCAGGACCGTGCACATCCGGATGCCGCGGCTCAGGTCGGCCGTGACGTCGGCGGCGCGGCCGTCGTGCGCGGCCGAACTCATCCGCGGCAGCAGCGCGGTGATCACGGAGACCGCGACGATGCCGTGCGCCATCATCAGCAGCAGGAACACGTTGTTGTAGATGAGCGTTCCGGCGTCGAGCTTGCCGACCCTGTTGAGCAGGTTGAACATCAGCAGCAGGGCGAACTGGTTGACCGCCACGTAGATCAGCATCCAGCCGCCGACCCGGCCGAGGTGGCCCAGGCCCAGGCGGCGGAAGTCGGTGCGCCACCTGAACTTGAAGCCCACCTTGCGCAGGGCGGGCAGGAGGCTCACCGACTGGAGCACGATTCCGGCGAGCATGCCGCCGCCGAGGACGAGGATGCGGTCGGGCGTCATGTCCTCTGGTTCGATCTTCTGGGTACCGAAGACGACCATGTAGTAGATGCCCGTGAAGATGACGACGACGTTGTTGAGGATCGGTGTCCACATCGGAGCGGCGAAGCTGCCGCGGGAGTTGAGCACCGCACCGACCACCCCGGCCAGCCCGTAGAAGAAGATCGTGGGCAGCATCAGGTAGGACAGCATCGTGATCACGTGGCGGGTGGCGTCGCTTGCCTCGTTGGCGTAGAGGAAGGCGAGCAGCGGCGCGCAGACCAGCGCCAGCACCGTCGCCACCGCCAGGACGATCATGGCCAGGGTGAGCAGGCGCTGCGTATACGCCTGGCCCCGGTCGCGATCCTCCTTGCGCACCCGCACCAGCATCGGCACCAGGACGCTGGACATGATCCCGCCGATCAGCAGCTCGTAGATCATCCCCGGGAAGGCGAGCGCTGTGGTGTACGCGTTGCCGACCAGGCTTCCACCCAGGGCCGCGGCCATGACCGCGGTGCGCAGGAACCCTGTGATCCGGCTAACCAGAGATCCGGCCGCCATGACCGCCGAATTGCGGGCGGCGCTGCCGGTCTCCACCTTGTCCTGCGGCACCCGTGGCAGTAATACGGTGGCGTCGGAGTCGGGTGGGGTGGTTGCCTCGGGGGGATTCATGAACAGACAGCTTAGTGCCGTTACCCTTGGATTCCGATGTCGTCCTCACGCCTTAGCCTCGCCCAACGCAACGCCGTCTCAGAGCTGTTGCGTGTGTTCCCCATCGCTGACGAGCTGGGCAGGCGCTTCCAGGCCGCCGGGCACGAGCTGCATCTGGTCGGCGGGTCGGTCCGCGACGCGCTGCTCGGGCGCCTCGGCGACGACCTGGACTTCTGCACCGACGCCCACCCCGACGCCACCCTCGGCCTGCTCAAGGGCTGGGCCGAGGCGACCTGGGAGACCGGCCGCGAGTTCGGCACGATCGGGGCGCAGAAGAAGGGGCTCCGGATAGAGATCACCACCTACCGGGCGGAGGTCTACGACGGGGTGACCCGCCATCCGGTGGTCCGCTACGGTACCACCCTCCAAGACGATCTTCTGCGGCGGGATTTCACGGTCAACTCGATGGCGGTCAGCCTGCCCGGGCACGACTTCGCCGACCCGTTCGGCGGGCTGTCCGACCTCGCGGCGCGGCTCATCCGTACCCCCGGAGCCCCGGTCTTGTCCTTCGGGGATGATCCGCTGCGCATGCTCCGAGCCGCGCGCTTCGCCGCCCAACTGCGCTTCACCGTCGACCCTCCGGTGATCAAGGCGATGACCGAGATGTCCGGTGACCTGGCGCGGATCACGGCCGAGCGCATCCGCGACGAGTTCTCCAAGCTGATGCTCGGCGATGACCCGGTGACCGGCCTGCGGCTGCTCGTCGACACGGGGCTTGCCGACCAGTTCCTGCCCGAGCTGGTCGGGCTCAAGCTGGAGATCGATGAGCATGCCCAGCACAAGGACGTCTACGAGCACACGCTGAAGGTGGTCAGCAACGCCGTCGCGCTTGATCACCCGCCGGGTGATCTCGTGTTGCGGCTTGCCGCGCTGCTGCACGATATCGGCAAGCCGGCCACCAAGGCGGTCACGCCGCAGGGCGGGGTCAGCTTCCACCACCACGAGCTGGTCGGCGCGCGCATGGCCAAGGCTCGGCTCAGGGCGCTGAAATACCCCAAGGAAGTGATCGTGGCGGTGGCCAAGCTCGTCTCGCTGCACCTGCGGTTCTACGGCTACGGGCGCGGCGAGTGGACCGACTCCGCGGTGCGCCGCTACGTCACCGACGCCGACGACCTCCTCGACCGCCTGCACAAGCTGACCCGCTCCGACTGCACCACCCGCAACCGGCGTAAGGCCGCACAGCTCGCGGCCGACTACGACGCCCTGGAGGAGCGGATCGAGCGGCTGCGCGAGGAGGAGGATCTTGCGCGCGTGCGCCCGGACCTCGACGGCAATGCGATCATGGAGATTTTGGGGGTACCGCCGGGGCCGCTCGTGGGCAAGGCATGGCGCCACTTGAAGGAGCTGCGGCTGGAGCGCGGCCCGCTCAGCCCCGACGAAGCCGAGCGGGAGCTGCGTCGCTGGGCTGCCGATCAGGGAGTGTGATCTCCGCACCGTTGTGGCGTCGCAGGCCCAGCCCGTACCAAAGGGAAAGCAGGATGAAACCCACCGCCACACCGATCAGGCCGGCCACCGATTTGCCGTTGGGTGGCAGGGTCAGCGCCGCGATGAACAGGCCGCTCACGAAGAGCAGGTTGAAAGCGGTGTCGTTGACGCTGAAAACGCGCCCGCGATAGGTGTCGTCGCACTCGTGCTGGATCGTCGCGTCCACGATGATCTTCATGCTCTGCGACGCCACGTTCACCAGGAACGCCGCCGCGAGCAGCATGAGCTTGTTGAACGGCAGCCCGAAGATGAGCACCACGCCACCCACCCCGGCCACCAGGCCCACCAGCCAGCGGTTCATGCCCAGATGGCGCACCGCAAAAGGGGTGACGACGGCGGCAAGCGCGGCTCCGGCGGCCCCGGCGATCACCACCATGCCCAGGTCCTCCAGCGACTGCGCCGCCTGCGTGCCGTCGCCGAAGTAGCGGCTGTAGAGCAGCAGCACGGCCAGCGTGAGCGTGCCGTAAAGGCAGCGGTAGAGCGCCTGGAGCGTGATGGCGCGGGCGGCGACGCGCCTGCTCGCCAGGTGCCGGGCACCGGCGATCATCCCCTTGCCCACCTCGACAACCGCCGCGGCGATCCGGCCGGTGTGGCGCTCGTGCTCAAGCGGCCCCAGCGAGCCGGCCTTGAACAGGGACCGGGCCAGCAGGCCGGAGACGAGGTACCCGGCGGAGGCGGTGACGGCGATCGCGCCGTAGCCGTGCGAACCCGCGCCGATGAGGTTGAACGCGATCACGGCGGCCGCGCTGAACAGCCCGATCGAGTAGCAGATGGTGCCCATCGTGGCGGCCAGAGCGTTCGCCGGCACCAGCTTCTCGTCGTCGACCACGCGCGGCAGGGAAGCCGACAACCCGGCCAGGAAGAACCGGTTGATCGCGATGACCAGCAGGGCCGACACCGCGAAGCGCATGTCGGTCACGCCCGACCAGAGCAGCGCCGCCGCCGGCAGCACCAGGAAGGCGCGCAACAGGTTCGCCACGGAAAGCGAGGCGCGCCTGTCCCACCGGTCAAGCAGTACCCCGACATAGGGGCCCATCAATGAATATGGCAGCAGGAGGATCGCGAAGCCCATGGCGATGGCGACCGGGCTGTTCTGCTGATTGGGATTGAACAGGATCGAACCGGCGAGCCCGGCCTGAAACCAGCCGTCCGCGACCTGGCTGGTCAGCCGCACGGCAAGCAAACGCCGGAAACCGGAGCCCGCAAGTATCGCCCTTGAGTTGTGGGGCTGCGCGATCACGGTTTGCGGCACTCACCCACCCTACGTCGACAGGGAGGTCCCTTGGTATGGGAACCTCCCTGGCGACATCGGATCGGATTACTTCGCCTTCTTGGGTTCCACCACCTCGGCCTCGACGGCGGGCTTGCCGTTGCCGCCGGTGAGGTTGCCGCTGAGCCGGGCAAGCAGGGTCGGCAGGTCCACCCCGGTCAGGTCGCTCCCGAGCTGCAGGCCCTGCGCCACGTTGCTGGCGACCGACTTGGTCAGCGAGCTGGCACCGTCGGTCGAGATGACGGTCATCTTGTCGATGCCGCGCATCGGCTCCGACGCGGCGGCGACCACCTGCGGCAGCACCCGGACCAGCA
The DNA here is from genome assembly GCA_036377915.1 of Candidatus Limnocylindrales bacterium. Taxonomy (GTDB): domain Bacteria; phylum Actinomycetota; class Actinomycetes; order Mycobacteriales; family Micromonosporaceae; genus Allorhizocola. The sequence goes on along the minus strand of DASUXL010000186.1, from coordinate 77,487 downwards.
GGTCGAGCACGGCCGCCTCGTTGAACTGAGCGAACGCGTCGGCCTTGGCGCGCAACGCCTCCGCCTCCGACTGTCCTTTGGCGAGGATCGCCGCGGCCTCGGCCGAGCCCTCGCGCTCGACCGCGTCGGCGATCGCCGTCCGGCGCCGCTGCTCGGCCTCGCCCTCCTTGGCGCCCTCGATCGCGTTCGCCTCGGCAAGCGCGGCCCGGCGGGCCCGCTCCCCCTCACCGGTAAGGCGCGCCCGCTCCGCCTCGGCCTGCGCGGCCGCGATGGAGGACTGGCGCCGGGCGTCGGCGTCCATGACGGTGGCGCTGCGGTTCGCCTCGGCCTCCTGCTCCACCTTGTAGCGGGCGGCGTCGGCGGGCTTGCGCACCTCGGTGTCGAGCTGGCGCTCCTTGAGCTCCGCGTTGCGCTCGGCCACCTTCTGCTGCTCGGACAGGATCGCCTGCTGCCGTTCGGCCTCGGCGAGCGGACCGGCCGCCGCCGACCTTGCCTTCGCGGCGTCGATCTCCGCCGCGATCTCGGCCTGCTTCAGTGCGAGGGTCCGCTGGGCGATCGCGATCGCTTCCTCGGCCAGCAGCCGCTCCTGCTCGGCGGCCTGCCGGGCACGGGCCTCGGCGATCGAGGCGTCCTTGAGCACGCGGGCCGCCTCCGGCCGGCCCAGATCGGCGAGGTACGAACCCTCGGCGACGATGTCTTGAAGCTGGAAGGTGTCGAGCACCAGACCCTGGTTGGTCATTGAGTGCTCGGCCTCCTCCGCGACGTTGCTGGCGAACGCCGCCCGATCGCGGATGATCTCCTCGATGGTGAGGCGGCCGACGATCGAACGCAGCGAACCGGCCAGCACCTCCCGAGTGAACTCCTCGATCTCGGCCTGCTGGTGCAGGAAGCGTTGCGCGGACGCGCGGATCGAGTCCTCGGTGCCGCCGACCTTGACGATGGCGACGCCCTGAAGGTTGGCGCGGATGCCTTGCTTGCTTACCGCGCCCTGGATCTCGACGTGGATGCGGCGGCTCGACAGGTCCATCACCTGAAGCTTCTGCACCACCGGAAGCACGAAGACGGACGCGCCCATCACGACCTTCTGGCCTGACAGGTCATGCGAGCGGACACCCTGAGAGTTGGTGCTGCTCTTGCCCTTGCGGCCGGTGACGATGAACGCCTCGTTAGGCCCCGCGACCTTGATGCGCGAGGTGATGAACATGGCAAGGAGCAGGACGAGCAGCGCGCCCCCCGCCCCCGCAATGATGAGGGGTGACACCTTATTCCTCCGATACTACGACGTTTGTTTCACTGAGCGCGTCGGTGACAACCACCGCCGCGCCAAGGCTTATCGGCCTCGCCGCCCGGGCATAGAGCTTCAAGGGCTGGCCGCCGATGCGCACCCGCACCTCGCCATAACCGCCGGCCGGGATCGGTGACACGACAACCCCTTTGGCGCCCACGAAGTCCGACGCCGTCGGGGTGGCGTCGGTCGGCATGTCCTGCATCCGGGAGACGACCCGTACCGCGAGGAAAGAGGCCGGAACCGCCACGATGATACCGAGGCCAAGCGCGCCAAAGGCTCCGACGCTGTCGCCGAAAAGCTCATAGGCCGATGCGGCACCGAACCCGAGGCCGCCCAGGAAGCCGGCGACCGCCTCGACCGAGACGAAACCGTCACCGATGTCGAACAGGCTGCCGCCGAACATCGCCAGCATGGCGATGACTACACCGAACGCTCCGATGCCGAGAAAAATCATTGTCGCCGGGCTCACGGCGCCAAAGTAGTTGACCCCTGCAAGGGCTGCTAGTCCCCAGGCGGTGAAGGGAGCCAGCAAAGGCAGAAGGGGTGGCCGGCAGGGTCGGCGTAGACCCGGAAACCGGAGGGCACTTGGGGATCGTCGGACGCCTTCAGCAGCCGCCCACCCAGCTCGAGCACTTTCTTGTGCGCCGCTTCGAGGTCCTCGAGGTAGAAGTCGAGATGGATCTGCTGTGACGAAGCGTCGTCGGGCCACTCGGGCGGAGCATGATCGGGCGCCAGCTGGACCCCGAGCTGCCAGTCGCCGTCGACCCAGATGTTGTGCCAGCGGTCGCCGGCCACGACGGTGCCGTCAAGGAGCCCGGCCCAGAACGCACTCTCCGCGCCGAGATCCGCCGCTTCGAGGACGATCATCCGGTGCTTGAACTTCACCGCAATATTATGAGGCATGGCAGACAACCGCTCCGCCTATGATCGCCTGTCCCCCATGTTGCCCGCGCGGGACGGCAAGCGTGCGCCCCGAAACGAGGCGATGACGGGCTTTTGGCTCGTGGCCATCGGAATCTTGCTTCTCCTGGGCCTTCTGCTGTTGGCGGGACTGTTCCTTTGGATGATCTATCAGATGAGCAGGTTCTAATCTACCAACCAGGCGATGATGCGGATGACGCCGATGCCGGCGAGCACGGTCACGGCCGAGAGCACCACAAGCGTGAAAAGGCAGGGCAAGGTATTGCCGTGCGACTTGGGTTCGCGCCGGTAGTCGCCCACCGGCAGAGTGGGTGGGCCGGAACGGTGCGCCTCGTCCGCGAGCAGCACCAGCCGCTCGGTCACCACATCCGGCAACCCCACCGGATCACCGGAGAACTGGAGCAACCGCAGCCGTTGCCAGGGATCCGGGTTGGCCTTGGCGAACGCGGCCAGCTCCATCGGGCGCACATCTGTGGTCAAAAAACCCCAGCGGCCAGCCTCGACAAGGTTTCCGGTCTGCCGGTAAACCGACGCGAGGACCGAGCGGACCTCCGCATCATCGGGGAGGGTAGCCAGCAGGGTGCGCAACCTTTGAACCGCCATATGGGTATGCCCAGCCGCCAGATCGGCGCGCACCCGGGCAAATACGTCCGCTTTCGCCACGTGACGATCCTCGGGGAGGAGACAGCGGATGTAAACCCGTGGGTTCGACCGGACTCAGAAAATCCAGTCCACTATGGCGTAAAGGCCGACCAGGGCAAGTCCACACAGGACAGATACGGCAGCCAGACGGCCCCATGTCAACCGGAACGTCACCCGGACGCGTTGCGCGGTCGCAACAGCACGCTCCGTCGCGGCGCTCGCCTTGGCCTTGGCCGCCGCGCGCGCCCGTGCGGTCGGGGGCAGCGGCAGCTCGGCGAGCTTGCGACGGACATAGTCGGTGGGGGGCAACGCATCGGCGGGCCAGCGCAGCGCCGCGCGACGCCCGGAGGGTGACGGGTAGGTGCGCTCGAAAGCCAGCAGCTCGAACGGGTCCGCCGCCTCGTCGAGGTAGGACCAGCGGCCGGCCTCGGCGATGTCGCCGGTCTGGCGATAGACATCGGCAAGCTGACGGCGCAGGTCCAAGTCGGTTGGATGCGCCGCGATGAGACTATGTAACCGCTGTTTAGCCGGGTGTGTATGACCTTTTGCCAGGTCGTGCGCCACCCGATCCATCAGGTTCGACTTAGCCATGCCAAACACTATGCCCCGGACCCACTGATCGGGTCCAGGGCACAGTGGCCTTCAGTAGTTGTCAGATCAACTGTTAGCGATCAACTTTTCCATTGATGAACGCCTCAACGGCCTCGTGAGCGTCATGATCCGAGTACTGGACAGGCGGCGATTTCATGAAATAGCTGGATGCGGAGAGTAGCGGTCCGCCGATCTTGCGGTCCAGCGCGAGCTTCGCGGCGCGGATCGCGTCGATGATGACACCGGCCGAGTTCGGCGAGTCCCACACCTCGAGCTTGAGCTCGGCGTTGAGCGGCACGTCGCCGAAGGCGCGGCCCTCCAGGCGGATATAGGCCCACTTGCGGTCGTCGAGCCACGGCACGTGGTCGGACGGTCCGATGTGGACATCACCCTTGCCCACCTCATGCGGGATCTGCGAGGTCACCGACTGGGTCTTGGAGATCTTCTTCGACACCAGGCGGTTGCGCTCCAGCATGTTCATGAAGTCCATGTTGCCGCCGAAGTTGAGCTGGTACGTGCGCAGCAACTCCACCCCGCGGTCCTCGAACAGCTTGGCCAGCGCCCGGTGCACGATCGTCGCACCGACCTGGCTCTTGATGTCGTCGCCGACGATCGGCAGGCCCGCGTCCTCAAACTTCTTGGCCCACTCCGGATCCGAGGCGATAAAGACCGGCAGTGCGTTGACGAAGGCGCACCCGGCGTCGATCGCGGCCTGCGCGTAGAACTTGTCCGCCTGATCCGAGCCGACGGGAAGATAGGAGACGACGACGTCGACCCGGGCGTCCTTGAGCGCCTTGACCACGTCCACCGGGCTCTCGTCCGACTCCTCGATGATCTCCCGGTAGAACTGCCCCATGCCGTCGAGCGTCGGGCCGCGCTGCACGGTCACGCCCAGCGGCGGCACGTCGGCCAGCTTGATGGTGTTGTTCTCGCTGGCGACGATGGCCTCGGCGAGGTCGCGCCCCACCTTCTTGGCGTCGATGTCGAACGCGGTGACGAACTCGACATCCTTCACGTGGTACCCACCGAAGTCGACGTGCATCAGGCCGGGCACGCGCTGGGAGGGATCGGCGTCGCGGTAGTACTCAACGCCCTGGACAAGGGATGAGGCGCAGTTTCCCACGCCGACAATGGCGACACGGACGGAGCCCATCGCTGGTGCCTCCTCTTTCATCACGGCCGCCTCGGGTTGTCCGCCGGCGGGTTGTTTTTGCGCTCGTTGGCGATCAGTTCTTCCAGCCAGCGGACCTCACGATCGGCCGCCTCCAGGCCGTGCCGCTGGAGTTCGAGGGTGTATGCATCGAGGCGCTCGGCGGCCCGAGCCAGGACCTCACGGAAGCCCTCGCGCCGCTCCTCGATCTTGCGGCGGCGCCCCTCGAGGATGCGCAGCCGCACCTCGACCTCGGTGCGGGCGAAGAACGCGAAGTGCACGCCGAAGGCGGCGTCCTCGAACGCCTCCGGCCCGACCCTGGCGAGCAGGTCCTGGAAACGCTCCTTGCCCTCCGCGGTGATCTTGTAGACCACGCGGCCGCGGCGGCTGGTCAGCGGCGGGACGTCAGCATCGTCGGCGGGGGTCTCGCCCGCCTCGGTGATCCAGCCGGCCGTTTGCAGGCGCCGGAGCGTCGGGTACAGCGAGCCGTAGCTGATGGCGGCGCGGATGGCGCCAAGCTTGGTTGCGAGCTGTTTGCGCAGCTCATAGCCGTGCATGGGGGTCTCGTGCAGCAGGCCAAGGATGGCCAGGTCGAGCATGGGTCACCCCCTCTACTTCGGCACGATGTATCGGCCCGATACATCGCTAGGTTAGAACGGCACCGGAGCCTTGCGCAATGCACGTGACCTTGGAGGTGTTCTCTCTCACCAAACCCGGCTCGTACCCGTGTTCGAGGGCAGTCGCAGACTTCGGGCCGACCCGTTACCCTGCAATCCATGTGCGCGCAATGGCGGACCGTCGACTACACGCTCCAGAAGCGTGCGGTGCTGCGGGAGTTCTACGCGGGTCGCATCGGCAGGCTCGAGGTGTGCGATGCCTCGCCGTACCTTAAAAGCGCAGCTCGCTTCCATGGTGAGCCCACCGAGGAGCCCTGCCCGATCTGCCGTCGCGATTTCGTGACGCGCGTCCACTACATCTACGGTGATCAGCTCAAGCAGTCCGCCGGCCAGGCCCGCACTCGGGCCGAGCTTGCCGTGCTGGCCGACACCCTGGGCGAGTTCCAGGTTTTTGTGGTCGAGGTCTGCCGACGCTGCGACTGGAACTATCTTGTAGAGCGGTATCTTCTGGGGAACACCCCCTCGGCCGACGAGCGATCCCTGCTGGACCGCCCCGCACGCGGGTCCACTAACGGGTTAGCCAAAGGCCGGGCCGGTGCCCCCGCGAAAGCCACAACCGGGACGGTGTGACACATGACTTCCTACGGCGACCCCCACGCCGGCGAGTACGACGACGGCTACAGACCCAGCTCCGGCCGGGCACAGGTGCCGCCGCCGGCTGACAGCTACGGCTACGGCGACAGCTACGTCGATCCCGGCTACTACGCCGCCCCCACCTCCCCGGCGAGCGGGCGCGCGAGCGTCCCGTCCGCGGCCGGGCGGGCCAGCGTCCCGGTGGCCGGGGGCCGCGCCGCCGTGGTGTCGGCACCGGCCGGGCGTGCCTCCGTGCGCCCCGCCGCGTCTCCGTACGCGGACGAGGATTACGAGGAGAAGCCGCGCAAGAGCTCCCCGAGCTCGGCCCGCAAGAAGAAGCGCGCCCGCGTCCAGAAGTGGATCATTGCCGGTATCGGCGTCCTGATCCTGCTGACCGGTGGTGGCCTGATCGGCGGCAGCTACTTCTACGACCACATTCCGCGGCCGGATGAGCTGAATCTGAAGAACAGCACAGATGTGTTCGCCGCCGACGGCACCTCGCAGCTGGCCAAACTCGGTTCGGAGATCCGCTCCGAGGTGAAGACGTCGGACCTGAACGAGGAGGCCAAGCGCGCGCTCATCGCCGGTGAGGACAAGAACTTCTACAACCACCACGGCATCGACATGTGGGGCATCGCGCGCGCTGCGTGGAACAACCTGACCGGTGGCGAAACGCAGGGTGCTTCGACAATCACCCAGCAGTATGCCCGGCAGGCCGCCAATGACCTTGAGGTCAGCTACGCGCGGAAGCTGCGCGAGGCGGTCATGGCGCGCAAGCTGGAGGACGACTTCGACAAGGAGACGATCCTCGGCTTCTACCTCAACACCGTCTACTTCGGCCGTGGCGCCCACGGCATCGGCGCGGCGTACAACATCTACTTCAACAAGCCGGTCGAGGACATCAAGAACATGACGACCGAGCAGGCGGCAGTGCTGGGTGCGGTGCTCAAGCAGCCGGAGGGCACGGATGGATACGACCCGGCGATCAGCGAGGCCCGCGCCAAGGAGCGCTGGAACTACGTCCTGAACAACATGGTGGAGAACAAGTGGCTGGACCCCGCGAAGCGTGCGGCCATGAAGTATCCGGACCCCACCAACAAGGACGCTCCGCAGCCCGGTGAGCTGCAATTGCCAAAGGAGAACAGCGGCAGTGCGTGGGGCCACACCGATCGGGGCACCGGATTTGTCATCAACCGGGTCGGCGAGGAGCTGGAGCAGAAGGGCGTTATCAAGTGGCTCGCCGAGAACGGCATGAGCAACTGGAAGAACGCGGGCCTGCGGATCCAGACCACCATCGAGCCGAAGGTCCAGGCGGCGCTGGAGATGCAGCTCAACCGCGATGTCCCCGAGTCGACGATGAGCAAGCAGCGGCCCAACATCCGCGGTGCCGGAGTGGCGATCAACCCCACCAACGGGCGTGTCGTCGCCTATTACGGCGGCGGCAACAACGGGACGGGCGTCGACTTCGCGTCGGCGGCGGCGCCGCATCCACCGGCCTCATCGTTCAAGATCTATACCTTGGCCGCCGCCATCGAGGCGGGCGTGTCCATCAAGTCCAAATGGGACCCGACGGCGCTCTCGACATCGAGAGGCGACAAGATCAACCTGACCAACGCCAACCGGGAAGGCGACCAGAGCTGTCTGACCTACTGCACCCTTGAGGAGATGACGGTCAAGTCGTACAACGTTCCCTTCTACAACCTGGCCACCTCCATCGGGCCGCAGAAGGTGATGAACCTGGCGGACAGGGCCGGCGTAAAGACCATCTGGAACGAGGGCAAGTCGTACGACATGAACAAGGCCCAGCTCGACGGGTACGTCGGTTTCGGCCAGTTCCCGATCACCGTGCTTGCCCACGCGACCGGCACGGCGACGATCGCCGCGGGCGGCGTCTACCGCAAGCCGCACTTCATCGTGAAGGTCGAGCGCAAGAACAAGAAGACCGGTGCCTGGGAGCGGATCCCGCTGGCCGACGAGAAGGCGGATGGCCAGCAGGTGATCCCGCGCCCGATCGCCGACGAGGTGACCTCGGTGCTCAAGAAGATCGCGCCCCCGCTGGGCAGCGGCTGGGCCGAGGCCGCCGCGGGAAAGACCGGGACCTGGGAGAACGGCAAGAAGGAGAACGGCAAGCACGTCTACCCCAACTCCAACGCGCACGCCTGGTTCACCGGGTACACCGCCCAACTGGCGACGGCGATCTGGGTCGGCGACGAGAAGGAGAACGAGACGCCGATCAAGAAGCCGGGCACGTCGGACGTGTTCAAGTCCAGGGACAACCTGGGTTCCGCGGAGGTGAAGGAGTGGTGGCGGAAGTACATGGTCCAGGTCAACAAGGAGATGGCGTACAAGGCCACCAAGCTGTCCAACGGCACCGGCGGCAAGATCGGCAGCGAGGACCGCGGTAACGGCAAGTCGCCGACACCCGTCGCGCCGCCGCCCGACTGCCAGCTCCCGCTGATGTGCCCGACCAAGCCACCGGGCGGTGGCGGTGGTGGTGGTGGCCCCAACCCGACGGGGACGCCCAGGCCATGACGCCGTTGTAAACAACCCGACCATCGAGATCGGATTCGAGAAGCCGCCGGCTCTGACCGGCGGTTTCTCCGTTTCCGGTGGTGACGGGTGGACCGGAATCCGCAGCGAAGCCAGCCGAACGGAGATTGGGTTTGCCCGCGCGATGACGCACCATCGGTACCAAGGAATGGCCGAGGCTTGCGGGATGGCGGGGTATGAGCAGCGGTGGCGAGGGTGAGGGCGGCAGGGAGCCCGTGGTAGGCAGGGCCAAGGTGCCCGGCCGGATCTCCGAGTGGACTGACAAGCTGAAGTTTCCGAAGGAGTGGACGGACAAGTTCAAGCTCCCGAAGGGCGGCGGCAAGGTAAGCGGCCGGGCGTCGGTGCCTCAGGCGGCTCCGCAGGGCCGCGCGACCGTGTCCGCGCCTGTGCGGCCGGCGGCTCCCGGCGGCGCTGTCGCGCCCGTCAAACCCCCGGCGAGGGTGCGCAAGAAGAAGTCCAGGCGCGGCAGGCGAATTCTCGGCGTCGCCCTTTCGACCCTGGTGGTGCTGCTGGGCCTTGGTTTCCTTGGTGGCAGCTACTTCTACGACACGGTCCCCCGCCCCAGCGAGCTGACGCTGGCCAACAGCACCGAGGTCTACGCGACCGACGGCAAGACGCAGCTGGCGAAGCTGGGCGCGCAGAACCGCACCGAGGTTCCGATGAGCAAGCTGCCGGAGGAGGTGCGCAACGCCCTGATCGCGGGCGAGGACAAGAAGTTCTACCAGCACCGCGGGATCGACATGCTGGGCATCGCGCGTGCCGCGTGGAACAACCTGACCGGCGGGGAGCGGCAGGGCGCCTCGACGATAACGCAGCAGTACGCCAGGCACGCCGCCAACGACATGGAGATCACCTACGCGCGCAAGCTGCGCGAGGCGGTGATGGCCCGCAAGATCGAGGACGAGTACGACAAGGTGACCATCCTCGGCTTCTACCTCAACACCGTCTACTTCGGACGTGGTGCCTACGGTGTGGGCGCGGCGGCCGAGGCGTTCTTCGGCATCACGCCCGACCGCATCGACACCCTGACCACCGAGCAGGCGGCCGTGCTCGGCGCAGTGCTCAAGCAGCCGGAGCCGGAGGGCACGGCAAAGGGCTATGACCCGCAAAACGATCCCGAGGCCGCGCGCGACCGCTGGAACTACGTGCTCAACAACATGGTCGAGATGGGCTGGCTCGGCGCCGAAAAGCGCAACGGGCTCACCTATCCCGAGGTGAAGCGCTATGACGCGGCAAAGGGTTTCGGATTTGGTTATACCTCATCGGGTACCGGATACGTCATCAACTACATAGCAAAAGAGCTCGACCAGCGTGGCGTCATCGCCTGGCTCAACGAAAACCGCCTCGGCAACTGGAAGAACGCGGGCCTGCGCATCACCACGACGATCGACCCGCGCGTGCAGAAGGCGATCGAGGCCGAGCTGAACCGCTCCGTCGAGGGATCGACGATGAGCAAGCAGCGCGACAACCTGATCGGCGCGGGCGTCGCCCTCGACCCCTCGACCGGCCGCGTGCTCGCGTACTACGGCGGCACCAACAACGGCAACGAGGACGACTGGGCCGGCAACGACCACCCCCACCCACCCGCCTCCTCAGGAAAGATCTACACGTTGGCGGCGGCGATCAACGAGGGCATCTCGGTGAAGTCGCACTGGAACTCGCGCGAGCTGAAGACCGCGAACGGCGACGACTTCAACCTTGCCAACGCCAACCGGGAGTCCGACCCGGGCTGCGACACCTTCTGCACCCTCGAGGACATGACGCTCCAATCGTTCAACGTGCCGTTCTTCCGGGTGGCGGAGACCATCGGGGTGGACAAGGTGATCGGCATGGCGCACCGGGCCGGTGTCCGGACCATGTGGACGACCGAGCTCAAGCCCTACGACCTCGCTCGCGGCATCCCGTCGGATCGCAAGATATTCGACTACTGGGTGGGCATGGGCCAGTACCCGATCACGGTGTTCGACCATGCCGCGGGCACCGCCACCATCGCCAACCACGGCGTGCGGCACCAGGCCCACTTCGTGATGAAGGTCGAGCGCCAGAACCGCAAGACCGGCAAGTGGGAGCACCTCTCGATCGGCGACGAGAAGCTCAACGGCGTCGTCGCGATGCCGGCCGCCGTCGCCGACGAGGTGACCTCGGTGCTCAAGCGGATCCCGGGCACCGAGGCGGTCGAGGGTACCGGGCGCGAGTCCGCCGGCAAGACGGGCACGTGGGAGAACGCCATCGACAAGAAGCAGAGCGGGCACGTCTGGTTCACCGGCTACACCACGCAGATCGCGACGACGATCTGGGTGGGCAGCAAGGACATCAACACCACACCGCTCAAGACGGCGCAGGGCTCCCCGATGGGTTCGGGTTTCCCGAAGAGCATGTGGAAGCGGGTGATGGACACCGCGCACCGCGAGCTCAAGCTGCCACCGACCAAGCTCGCGACCGGGTCGGGCGGCACGCTCGGCGACGTCGAGCGCGGGACGGGCATCTCCCCCACCCCTTCGGTCTCGCCCACGCCGTCGCCTTCCCCTTCCCCGAGCCCGAGCCCGACACCGAGCGCGTCAAGGACTCCGACGCCTTCCGCCTCTCCTACCAGGCGGCCTTAGGATGTCGGTCTATGGAGCTTGGTGAGCGGCTAAAGCGCGAACGAGAGCGGGTCGTCTCGCCCGCGCGCGAGGATCCCTTCGTCGGTGGCCTGAGCGAGGTGATCGGCGGGGCTCCCGGCGAGCACTCGGTGCCGGAGACCTCGGGCCGGGGCGGACGGTTCTGGACCGCCGCACGCATCGTCCTCGCGCTCACCTGCCTGATCCTTGCGCTGCACTGGATCCAGAAGTCGCCCTGCCGCGACGGGGCGTGGGAGAACCTGGAGCAGTACAAGCGGTTCTGCTACACCGACGTGCTGGCCCTGTACTACTTCGAGGGGCTCGCCGAGGGCAAGGTGCCCTACGTTCCCGACGCCGACGACCACCAGGTCGAGTACCCGGTCCTGACCGGCGTGATGATGGGCGTCATCGGCCTGCCCATCCACTCCATAGCCAAGAACAGCAACCCGACGTTGAACCAGGGGCAGGCCTTCTACGACGTCACCGCCCTGGCCCTGATGGCGTTCGCGGTCGCGTCCGTGGCGATGATGCTCTCGCTGCGACGAAGACGGCCTTGGGACGTGGCGATGTTCGCCCTGTCCCCCGCCCTGCTGGTCACCGCGACCGTCAACTGGGACTTCTTAGCAATCGTGCTCGCCGTCGCGGGCATATGGTTCTGGGCGCGCCGCCACCCGCTGCTTGCCGGCATCATGCTGGGGCTGGGCGGAGCGGCGAAGCTCTGGCCGATTTTCCTGCTCGGGGCGATCATCGTGGTGACGGTCCGCCGCCGCGACTACCTGCCGATGGCGCTGGCGGTCGTGGGTACGGCCGGGGCGTGGCTGGTGGCCAACGTTCCCGTGATGGCGCTCAGTTACAAGGACTGGTCTCGGTTCCTGGAGCTGAACCAGGAGCGGGCGATCGACTGGGGCACGCTCTGGTACATCGGGCGTTTCCTTGACACCGACTACTTCGGCAGCGCGGGGGCATCGTTCTACGGCGACATCCCGCTCGTGACCAACCTGGCGCTTGTCCTGTTCGCGCTGGGCTGCCTCGGCATCCTCGCGCTCGGGTTGCGGGCGCCGGTCACGCCGCGCGTCGCCCAGCTCGCCTTCCTGATCATCGCGCTGTTCCTGGTGACCAGCAAGGTGTGGTCGCAGCAGTTCAACCTGTGGCTGCTGCCGCTGATCGTGCTGGCCCGGCCGAAGTGGGGCGCGTTCCTGTTCTGGCAGCTGGCCGAGGTGGGGTACTTCCTTGCCTTCTACGCCGAGCTGATGGGCGCCTCCGGGCAGCAGGTCATCCCGGAGGGCACCTTCGTGTTCGCCTCGTTCATGCGCCTGGCCTCGGTGGTGCTGCTCATGGCGCTGGTCGTGCGCGAGATCATGCGCCCGGAGCTGGACGTGGTGCGCACGACCTACAACGGTGATCCGGACTCGCCGCCGAGGATGAAGATGACGGCGTCCTCCCTCTCCTCGCGCTTCACGTCAAGACCGTCGACGGACGCGGTGAGCGCACCCTCGTAGGGCGTTCCGCGTACGTAATCCTTAAGCACTACAACGGTTTTGACGCCCATTTCGCGGAGGTGGGTGACGCTTGCCGCGTCCGGGAAGGTCTTGGTGACCTCCCGGACCTCCTGGGTGCGCTGAGGGGTGAACCCGCTGCCGCCGTTGACCATCGGCTTGAAGTCCTCGGTCAGCCACAGCATCACGTGCTCGTCGCGCAACTGGTCGCTCGGCAGCACCAGCAGCGGCCCGTTCACCTGTGCCAGCGACGGCGGCGGGGTGGGCACGGTCGGGTGCGGCGTGTTGTTCAGCCCTTCGAAGAGCACCAGCAGTACCGGGATCAGCGTCGCCAGGCGCAGCAGCGGATGCGGGCGCGCCGGCACGCGTTCGACGGAGACCTCGGTGGCTTGCTTGACGAGCGCGCTCACCGCGCCGGCCGCGAGTATCGCCAGCAGCAGCGTGGTCCAGATGACCAGCCGGCCCGGGGTCCGCAGCGCCTCCCAGCCCAGCAGGGTGTCGTAGAGGGTCATGTAGCCGGGGCGGCCGCCCTTGAAGACGGCGGTGCCCATCGCCAGGAACACGCTGAGTACCACGCCGGCGAACAGCAGGATGCGCTGGCGGATGGTCCAGATCGACATGATCAGCCCGGCGGCGGCGAGTCCATAAAGGACAAATCCCGGCAGCAGCGTCATCTCCGGATGCCACGGCAGTGACTCGCGGGCGGCGGCGTGCGACTGGCCCCAGATCGCCGACTCGGCCGGGCTCACGAAGAACCCGAGCAGGGGCGGCGAGTAGAGCGCCACCTCGTCCGGGCTGCGCACCGCATACGGGTGCAGCTCCTTGACGCGCAGGTACGGCAGGGCCATCAGCACCCCGACCGCGGCGAAGGTGAGCCCGCCGAACAGGTCGGCGATGAGAAGCTTGCCGCCGAACGAGTAGCGTCCCTGCCGGAACAGCTTGACCGCCAGCATGATCGCGCTGACCACCACGATCGCGGCCATGATGTACGCGAACGGAAGCCCGATGCCGAACCCGAGGCTGATCTGCCACGCGGCAACCAGCCATCCGGCGAGCGCCCAGAGCGGTTTTTTCTTCTCGGGACGGTACCCATGAAGCAGTGAAAAACCGTGACCCCGGGCGAGCATCGCCAAAGCCAGGGCTATCCCGCCGGTGGAAAGCACATGCATGTGGCCGGCCTGGGCCAGGCGCCATGGCGCGTAAGCGAAGGCGGCACCGGCGACCGCCGCGCCGGTCTTGCCCGCGCCCAGCTGCCGCGCCAGCACGTAGGCGCCGAAGAAGGCGAGCGCGTGCAGCAGGACATAAATGATGTTGTAGCGGACCAGCGCGGCCGTGAAGCCGGTGCCGACCATGCCGGCGGGGAAGTAGCCCAGCAGGGTGTCGGTGAAGGCGTAGCTCAGCTGCTCGGGGAAGAAGCTGTTGGCGTTCCACAGCTGGGAGATGTCGGTGAGCACGGCGTGGCCCGCCCACGACATCATCCAGGCCTCAAGCGTCGGGTCCCAGACGTCCTGCGGGATCGTGTAGGCCGGGTACTTCAGCGTCGGCCAGGTCATGATCGCGGCGAGGGCGAGTGAGGCGAGCGCGGCCAGGGTCCACTCGTGGGCGAAGAACCCGCCGACCATGAGCCGGTAGCGGGTCCACCGGGTGGGGACCTCCTCCCCCGCCGGGGCAAACTTCGCAAACGCGTCGTCGGGCTCGCGCTCCGCGCCGTCGTCGTCGGTTTCAGGCTCCCGCTGGGCGATGATCACTGCCCCGGACCCCTCCGCCCCGGACTCCCCTACCTTGGACTCCTCCGAGTCAACCTTGACGTCTGACTCGACCTCGGGGCCGGGCTTTTTCGGGTCTTCGTCTTTTGCTACGGCGGTCACGGGCCCTCACAGGTTTTCGCGCAGATAGGCGATGTCAGCGGCTTGGCCTTCGGCACCGCCGGGAGTCTCGACCACCGCGGGCGCCTCCGCGGCGCGCACCACGGCGGCAACCAGCTTGGGATCGATCATCCCGGGCTCGTCCTTGCCTAGAAGTTGGGGTTGTGGGTTGGGGGGACGGTGGGCGGGGATTAAATTGTCATGCCTGTCGCGCCTGGAGTCGAATGGATCCCGAGAACCATTCGCATGCACCAGATCGATCCGCCCGGTGATCGCCTTGACCCTGTCCACGATGTTGAGCAGCTCCTCGCCGCCCGCGTAGGCGTGGCAGGTGTCGAGGCAGAAGCCCACACCGAACTCCCCCACCACGTCCCACAGGCGGGCCAGATCCTCGAAGCGCCGTACCACCGCGTTGTTTCCGCCGGCCGTGTTCTCGATCAGGATCTGGACCCCGGTGTCCTTGTGCTGCTGGAGGGCCTTGCGCCAGTTGTCTATGCCGATCGCGAGGTCCTCGCCGTCGTCGAGGTGGCCGCCGTGCACGATCAGGCCGGTGGCGCCGATCGCCGCGGCCGCCTCCGCATGCTGCTGCATGAGCTTGCGGCTCGGGATGCGCACCCGGTTGTTCGTGGTCGCGACGTTCACCAGATAGGGCGAGTGAATGAAGATCTGGACGTCGCTGGCGAGAAGCTCTTTGGCGTCCTCGCGTGGCTTGGGCGCCTTGAATCCCTGCGGGTCGGTGAGGAAGAACTGCACGACATCGGCTTTGCGTGCCGCTGCCTCGGCCAGTGGGTCGCCCGACTCGACGTGTGCTCCGATGCGCATCTCGCCAGCGTAGTACTCCGTTGAACAAAGTGCCGCGTCTCCCAGCGCGCCTCAACCACTTCCACGAAGAGTTTGGGAGTATTGAATGTCGTCCACACGTCCGTCCGGAACCGGTCCGGCTCGAACCCTGCGCCGCCTGGCCACTGTCGCCGCGCTCGGCGCCCTCGTGGGGCTGCCGCTTGCGGCGCTGCCCGCCTCGGCGACCGACCCGGCGAGCGTCACGTTCAGTGGCGGCGGTCTGGGCCTGCTGCTGTGCGGGTCAAAGCCGGACACTTCCCGGATCACCGTTCCGGCCGAGCAGAGGGTACGGCTGACCAATAACCTTGGTCTGAACGCCACGCTCAACATCGACGGTTCGGCCAACTCGACGGTGGCCAACGGCGAGACCGTTGAGGTGCAGTTCCACCGGGGCCCGGTGGCGATCGGCATGGTCCCGGACTGCGCGCTCAACCTCAACCCGAAGTTCGAGCAGCTCACGGTGGAGGTCTCCACCCCCGCCGCGGCTGCGCCGGCTCCGGCGCGCAGCACCTCGGCGGCGGCCGCGCCCCGCCCGAGCCCGTCCAAGCCTTCGGCGGCGGGTGCGGCCGCGGCGGCCGGGTCCGCCCGGGGTGGGCAGGATGGCTCGCCTCCGGTCCCGCCCGCACCGGGTGATCCTTTGTTCTCGGAGCCCGCTGTGCCTGGCGTGGATCCGTCGGCGGGAGTTAACCTGGAATCGCCGGCAACCGTGGTTCACGCTGGTCGAAGCCCACAGGGGCAGAAGCTCGCGGGAAGCACCGGTCCGGTAGATAAGGGACCGATAGGGCTTTTGGCAATTATTGCGACAGTCTGTGTCGTAGGCGTGTCAGTTGGTGCTATTCGCGCTATCATCACACAGCGGGCAACTCGGGCAGAGTTCGCCTAGACAAAACCATAGTCTCCGCGGAGCGTTTCTCTTCCAACCTCGTCGGTGTGGTCGTTCCTCCCCAGGTCCCACCCAGCAGTCGGAAAAAGAGCGCTCCGCGGTTTTGCGTTCTTCGCAGCCTGTACTATGGACCGGCTTGTGCTCCCCACCGGGAGCGTGGGCATCTGGAATCGACGCCAGACCTCCTGCCACGGAAAGACCGTGGCCGCATAGCCCACAGGAGGTGAGAAAGTCTTGCGTCATTACGAAGTTATGGTGATCCTCGACCCCAGTCTCGAGGAGCGCACCGTTGCCCCGTCGCTCGACACGTATCTCAACGTGATCCGGACGTCGGGTGGTTCGGTCGAAAAGCTCGACGTGTGGGGCCGTCGCCGGCTCTCATTCGAGATCAACAAGAAGGCCGAGGGCATCTACGCCGTCATCGATCTGCAGGCCACGCCTGCGGCAGTGGCCGAGCTGGACCGCCAGCTCAAGCTGAACGAGTCGGTGCTGCGGACCAAGGTCATCCGTCCGGACGTCCGCTGACGTCCCGCCACACACCCACCAGCTTCCGGCATTTGTGTCGCATCCCTATGGGAAAGTTGGGCGACATTGGTGAAGGTCCGAGGAGTAGATCATGGCTGGAGAAACCGTAATCACGGTCGTGGGCAACCTGACCGACGACCCAGAGCTGCGCTTCACCCCCTCGGGTGCCGCGGTCGCGAAGTTTCGCGTGGCCTCGACCCCACGGACGCTGGACCGCACCTCCGGCGAGTGGAAGGACGGCGAGCCGCTGTTCCTTTCCTGCACCGTGTGGCGGCAGGCGGCGGAAAACGTCGCGGAGTCGCTCCAGCGCGGCGCCCGCGTGATCGTCTCGGGCCGGCTCAAGCAGCGGTCGTACGAGACCCGCGAGGGTGAGAAGCGCACGGTCATCGAGCTGGAGGTGGACGAGATCGGCCCTTCGCTGCGCTATGCGACGGCAAAGGTGCAGAAGATGTCGCGCTCCGGCGGTGGCGGTGGCTTCGGCTCCGGCGGCAACGCGCCCAACCAGGGTGCCAGCTCCGGCGGTGGCGGTGGCGGCGGCTACGGGGATGACCCGTGGGCGACCGCGGCTCCGGTCGGCGGCCCGGGTGGTGGGAGTGGCTCCAATTTCGACGAAGAACCACCTTTCTAGAAAAACGTTGAGGTAGATAGCAATGGCAAAGGCTCCGGCCCTGCGCAAACCGAAGAAGAAGGTGAATCCCCTTGAGAAGGAGGGGATTGGCTACATCGACTACAAGGACACCGCGCTGCTGCGCAAGTTCATCTCCGACCGCGGCAAGATCCGCGCTCGGCGGGTGACCGGCGTGACCACGCAGCAGCAGCGGCAGATCGCCCGTGCGGTCAAGAACGCCCGCGAGATGGCGCTCCTGCCGTACACGACCACCGGCCGCTGAGAGGGGGCACACCGATGAAGATCATTCTGACCAACGAGGTGCCCAACCTCGGTGCCCCCGGCGACATCGTCGAGGTCAAGGACGGCTACGGCCGCAATTACCTCCTGCCGCAAGGGTTCGCCATCGCCTGGACAAAGGGCGCGGAGAAGCAGGTCGACACGATCAAGCGGGCGCGTGCGTCCCGTGAGATCCGCGACCTCGGCCACGCCAACGAGGTCAAGGCCAAGCTCGAGGGCCTGAAGGTCACGCTGTCGGCGCGCGCCGGCCAGGGTGGCCGCCTGTTCGGCTCGGTCACGGCCACCGAGATCGTCGACGCCGTGAAGTCGGCCGGCGGTCCGGTGCTGGACAAGCGAAAGGTCGAGCTCCCGGGCCCGATCAAGACCACCGGGGGGTACCAGCTGCAGGTCAAGCTGCACCCGGAGGTCGTGGCGAAGTTCAACCTGAACGTCGTCGCCGCCAAGTAGGGCGAGGTTCACCGGGGCCCGCAGCGCACGCCGCTGCGGGCCCCGAATCGTCTCAGCGCATCCGCTCGGCGCGGTTGATCAGCGCCGTGAGCTCGTCGACCTTGGGGTCGTTCACCTCGTCGCCGACCGACTCGATGATTACGGCGAGGTCGGGCAGTGGGGGAGCCTCGTTGCGCCGCAACGACTCGGCAAAGAACGCCGCCGTGTAGCAGGTCTTGAGACCGGCGCCGGCGTCGTCGAAGTCGTCGCGCAGCTGAGTGGCCTGGACCGGCCGGGAGATCTCCGTCGCCTCCCGGGTCTGCGGGTCGAGCCAGCGCACCCGGACCTTGGCGATCTCACCCTCGGCGGACGGGCGCAGGTGCACCACGTACAGCGCGGTGACCGAGTGACCGGGCCCGACCTCGCCCCCGTCGACGGTGTCGTCACGGAACTGGTCGTCGGCCAGCTGCCGGTTGTCGTAGCCCACGAGACGGTAGGACTCCACGTTGGACCGGTTGAAGATGACCTGCGCCTTGGCGTCGTAAGCGCGCACGGACAGGTTCGCCGGAAGCTTGCGCACGAACACCTCACGCGCCTGGCGCTGCTCGGAGATGTAGACCACGAAGCCGTCGCCACGGTCGGCCAGCTTCTCCATCAGCTTGTCGCCGTAGTCGCTGCCGACACCCACACCCATGAGCGAGATCTCCTTGTCCGCCTCGGCACGGATCTTCTCCAGAAGCGAGGAGGCGGAGGTGTCGCCGGTGTTGGCCAGGCCGTCGGAGAGCAGGATGACGCGGTTGTTCGCGTTTGGACGGAAGCTGTCCCGGGCGACCCGGTAGCCGGTGACGATGCCGTCGCCGAGGTTGGTGCTGCCGCCGGACTCAAGCTGGTCGACCGCGCTGTGCAGCCGTTCCTTGTCGCCGACGCGGGTCATCTCGCGGAGCACCTGCGCCTTGTCGTTGAACGCCACGATCGCCACGGAGTCCGCCGGCCGCAACTGATCCACCAGGTAATGCAGTGCATCCTGGACCAGGTCGAGCCGCCCCCGTTCTGCCATGGATCCCGAGACGTCGATGACGAACGTCAAAGATGCGTCGCGCCGCTGTTCCTCGTCCTCGGCGCGGGTCTGCAGCCCGACCCGGACCAGCCGCATGTCCGGCGAAGCTTTGTGCACGCCGGGCAGGTGGGCACCGTCCACATTGACGGTGAAGCCGTTGCCGCCCGGTTGTGGGTACCGATAATTGAAGTAGTTTATGAACTCCTCGGGCCGGATCGACCTCGCCTCAGGCGCTGAGCCGTCGTTGATACGCCTTGCCGCGTAGGTGTAGGAGGCCGTGTCCACGTCGAGGGCGAACGTGGAAGCGTTGTCCTCGCTGGTGTCCGTGGTGGCCTGGGGCCTGCCGGGCAGCCCCGGCGCGTCGTTGCCCCCGTCTGACCGGTCCGACGCCTTGCTACATCCGGCCAGTGCCAACGCCAGCGCCACGATGACTATCGGTGTCTTCCGTCTCATAACCTCAGCGACGCGGTAAGGGTGACAGAAGATGCGGTCGTTGCCGTCCTGAGACCGAACGGGAATTGCTTGTGACCACAGCGTTTTACGCTCGTGATCGAAGTAGCGAATCTTACCAGATTCGATACAGAACCGTGACCGCGCCGCCCGAGACGACCGCGGCGCAGAAGCCGATCGTCGCGGCCCGCCAGGTCTCGCTCGCCCACCGCAGCACGAGCGCGAGGACCAGCCCGCCCACGAGCGCCAGGACCCACAGCGGGGCGTTGACGATCAGGTCGCCCATGGCTCCCGATCGGGTCTGCTCCGACCGGGTCGGCCGGAGCAGCGCGCGCAGCACGAGCACCACCGCCGGCACCCCGTACCAGGCCATCGTCCACAGCAAAGGCGACCAGTAGTCGCGTTTGGCCGGTGGCTCCTCGCCTTCGGCGTCATCGGATGGGGAGTCGGGCGGGCCCGACGAGGCCCAGTTGTCCGGCCAGCGCTCCGACCCGCCGTTGGTGTCGTAGAGGTCGCTCGTGGCGTAGGTGTGGAAGCCCTGGTACGTGGAGTCGTCCACGGGCCCGTAACGGCTCGCGGAGTCATTAGGCATCGACGGGCGTTGCCGCTCCGGATACTCCACGGTGGGAGCGTCTCCGCGACTCGCCAGCAGGCGCAATCCTCCAAACCGATGAGAATGGCCACCCGCTGATGAAAGAAATCTGCTGAGAATCTTCTATCCACACCCTGTGGATTGAATTCATGCAGGTCAGAGCGTTATCCACAGGGTGTGGACAGAGGTTTTCCACAGGCCGTGCACAGGCTTGCCCACAGCTTCGGGCCGGTTCTCCACAGGTTGTCCCAAGGCTTGTCCACCGAGGAATTTGTGCGAGGCACGACCGGCTCGTAGCGTCATCGTTCTGTTGTCGTACCCCTGCGGGATAGTGGTGGACGGGGTCGAGATCGAGAGGGGGCGTGATGACTGTCGAGGAGGTCGGCACGGCTCCGCCCGCGTTCGAGAAGACACCCCCGCAGGACGTGGCGGCGGAGCAGTGCGTGCTCGGCGGCATGATGCTGTCCAAGGACGCCATCGCCGACGTGGTGGAAATATTGCGCGTCAACGACTTTTACCGCCCGGCCCACGCCACCGTCTTCGACATGATCCTCAACCTCTACGGCCGGGGTGAGCCGGCCGACGCGGTCACCGTCGCCGCCGCCCTCGAGAGCGCGGGCGAGCTGATGCGCGTCGGCGGGGCGCCCTATCTGCACACTCTCATCTCGACGGTCCCCACCGCCGCCAACGCCTCCTACTACGCCCGCATCGTCAGCGAGCGGGCCGTCCTGCGCCGCCTCGTCGAGGCCGGCACCAAGATCGTGCAGTTGGGTTACGGCGCCGCCGCCGGCGCCGGCCGAGACGTCGACGACATCGTCGACCTCGCCCAGCAAGCGATCTATGACGTGACCGAGCGGCGCGTGAGCGAGGACTTCGCGATCCTCGCCGACATGCTCCAGCCCACCCTCGACGAGATCGAGGCGGTCGGCGCCTCGGGCGGTCTCATGACCGGCGTGCCCACCGGCTTCACCGACCTCGACCGCCTCCTCAACGGCCTGCAGCCCGGCCAGCTCATCATCGTCGCCGGCCGGCCCGGCTTGGGGAAGGCGCTCGCCCTGGACACGCCGCTGCCGACGCCCACCGGATGGACGACCATGGGTGACGTGGCAGTGGGTGATCACCTGATCGGGGCGGACGGCTACCCGACTCGGGTGGTGGCAGCGACAGAGGTGATGCGGGGCCGTCCGTGCTTCGAGGTCGAATTCTCCGACGGTACCGTCATCGTTGCCGATGCCTCGCACTCGTGGCTGACGCGGACGCGATCGGAGCGCAGGCGGGGCGATGCGCCACAGGCGAGGACGACGCGCGAGCTTGCCGGGACGGTCAGGTGCGCGACCGCCGACCGACGGCTCAACCACTGCATCGACAACGCTGACGCCATCAGTCTTCCCGGCAGGCAGCTCCCACTTCCGCCCTATGCCTTCGGGGTCTGGCTGGGCGACGGGCACGCCGCCGGCAGCAGGTTCACCTCCGCCGATCCCGAGATTGCTAGCCACGTCGAGGCTGAGGGTCTGGCCGTCGTTCCCCGCGGCAGGATGCTGTATTCCCTGAAGCTGGTCAGGGACGAGGATGCACCGGCTACCCGCGAGTGTGTCGTGTGTGGAGCCGCCTTCCACCCGAAGGCGAGCAACGTGCGGACTTGCGGTCGTTCTTGCGGCGGCAAAGCACGGTTCGTCTCGGCGCCGGTCGGAGATCCTTCCTGTGCGCAATGCGGTGCCCCCGCCACCGGTGCCGGGCCGGGGCCGAGGTTGTGCCTGAGGTGTCGGAAGCGTTCGGGATCGGTCACGGCACTCCTGCGTGACCTTGGCGTACTCAACAATAAGCATATTCCGGCCCAGTATCTGCGGGCATCTGAGCGCCAGCGCCGTGATCTGCTGGCCGGTCTGCTTGATACGGACGGCTGGGTGCATCGTGACGGTGCTGTCCAATACGCGGGGACAAACAAGCGACTTATCGGCGACGTCTACGAGCTGATCGTCAGCCTGGGGTACCGGTGCCAGGTAGCAAGCAAACAAGTCAAGGGACGATCAGCGGAGTCGTCCGTTGCCTACACCATCACCTTCAGCACCGTGGACGATGTGTTCAAGCTTGAGCGCAAGCGCCTGGTGCACAAGGAAAGGTCGCGGACCGTCAGCCTTGCCCGGTGCGGGTCGCGGTTCATCGTCGACGTCCGGCCGGTGGCCAGCGTGCCCGTGCGGTGCGTGCAGGTGGACAACGAGAGCCACCTTTACCTGGCCGGCCGCTCGATGATTCCGACGCACAACTCGACCGTCTCGATGGACTTCGCTCGCAACGCCGCGGTGCGCGCGAATCTGGCCAGTGCCATCTTCTCCCTTGAAATGTCCAAAGTAGAGATTGTGATGCGCCTGCTGTCGGCGGAGGCTCGTGTTCCGCTGCATGTGCTGCGCTCCGGCCAGCTCTCCGACGACGACTGGACCAAGCTCGCGCGGCGCATGGGAGAGATTTCCGAGGCGCCAATCTTCGTCGACGACACGCCCAACATGACTTTGATGGAGATCCGGGCCAAGGCGCGCCGTCTCAAGCAGCGCCACGATCTCAAGCTGATCGTCGTCGACTATCTCCAGCTGATGAGCGCGCCCAAGCGGGTGGAGAGCCGCCAGCAAGAGGTGGCCGAGCTGTCGCGTGGGCTCAAGTTGCTTGCCAAGGAGGTGGAGTGCCCGGTCATCGCGGTAAGCCAGCTAAACCGTGGCCCGGAGCAACGCACCGACAAGCGACCTCAGCTGTCCGACCTGCGTGAGTCGGGGTGCCTCACCGCCGACAGTCGCATCCTCAGGGCCGACACCAACGCGGAGGTCACCCTTGGCGAGTTGCTGGAGTCCGGCGCACGCGACGTTCCGGTCTGGGCGCTCAACGAGCGGCTTCAATACACGGCCTCCACACTGACGCACGTGTTTCCGAGTGGAAACCGTGAGGTGTTCCGGCTGCGCCTTGCTTCAGGAAAGACCATCGCCGCGACCGGCAACCACCCGTTCCTGACGTTCGACGGGTGGACTCCGTTGTCTCGTCTGGCCACCGGATCCCGGGTGGCCACGCCCCGACATGTTCCGCCGCCGCTGGCCACTTGCCGCTGGCCGGAGGATGAGGTCGTCATGCTGGCGCACCTTCTGGGCGATGGCTCGTTTGTGCCTGGGCAACCGATTCGCTATGCCAGCGCGGATGAGCAAAACCTTGAGGCCGTGACGCGGGCGGCGAAGCACTGGGGTATCACCGCGATCCGCGACGAGCATGCGGCGGCTGGTGTGACTTCGCTCCGGCTACCGGCGCCGGACAGCCTGGCGCGTGGCGGTCGGAATCCCATCGCTGCATGGCTTGACGGCATTGGGTTGTTCGGGCGCGGGTCGCACGAGAAGTTCGTGCCGCACCAAATATTCAGGCTGCCGAAGGAGCAGGTGAAGCTCTTCCTTCATCACCTTTGGGCAACCGACGGCTCGGTCACGGTCGACGAAAACGGCCGGAGTGGCCGGATCTGCTTTAGTTCGACAAGCGGACGCCTCCTGGAGGACATCAGCCGGTTGCTGCTCAGGTTCGGGATCACAGGGCGTCTTCGGGAGGTAAAGACAAACGGGCACCGGCCGGAGTACGCGCTGGACGTCTCTGGGCGGGATGACCAGCTTCGGTTTGTTCGCGAGATCGGCGTGCACGGCAAGCGGCAGGAGCGGTGCACGGCGCTGGAAGCTGTCTTGCGTGACACCGCGGTCAACACGAATGTCGGCACGGTTCCACGCGAGGTTTGGGGCCGTGTCCGCTCCATCCTGACCGGACAGGGCATCTCCGATGCTTCAATAGCGTGCTGCCGCAGAACCTGGTCCCCCTCGAGCCGTCAGCGCCTGGCGCGGATCGCTGACGTGCTCGACTCGGCCGACCTCGAACTGCACGCCACCAACGACGTGTTCTGGGACGAGGTGGTGGGCATTGAGTCACTCGGCCCGCAGGACGTCTTCGACGCCACCGTGCTGGGACAGCACAACTTCATCGCGAACGGCGTCGCGGTCCACAACAGCATCGAGCAAGATGCCGACGTCGTCATATTGCTGCACCGTGATGACTACTACGACAAGGAGTCGCCGAGGGCGGGGGAGGCGGACTTCATCATCGCCAAGCACCGCAACGGGCCGACCGACACCATCACGGTGGCGGCGCAGCTGCACCTCTCGCGCTTCGTAGACATGGCGATCGGCTGAGTAAAGGCCGGCGTCACGCACGGGTCGTGCGAAAGGACAGCGCGGCCCATAGCGGCGCGCGGGCATCACGCACGGGTCGTGCGAAGGAACAGGGCGGCCTGCACGGCGAGCAGGAGGGTGGCGCCGACGGCCCACCATGCGCCGAAGTCGGCGGTGACGGAGGCGAGCACCAGGCCCGCGCCGAGCCCGGCCAGGAATGTCCACAGTGGACGCAGCGGGGTGAAGGCCGCCCTTGCCCGCCACAGGTGCCGCCACAGCGCGGCGTTGCCGACCAGCAGCAGGACGACCCCGATGGCGTCGACGAGGCCCGGACCGTGGGCGCCGCTGAAGGTGAGCAGCCGCGGACCGGAGTCGGGCAGGACGATGAGTACCACACCCGCGGCGGACCAGACCAGCCACCACAGCACAACCACGCGCCAAGACCAGGACATGCCCGAACGATAATGGCCGGGTGACAGATGATCCAGCGGCTTATTCCGATGTGGACCTGCCGGTGCTCGCCGCGATCTCAGCGGGCGGGGCGCTGGGGGCGCTGACGCGCTACGGAATCAGCGTCGCGTTTCCGTTCCATCCGGGCGGGTTCCCGTGGTCGACATTCACGATCAACGTCTCCGGCTGCCTGCTCATCGGGGTGCTCATGGTTCTGGTCACGCGCCGGTTCGCCGATGTGAGGCTGCTGCGGCCGTTCACCGGGGTGGGAATCCTTGGCGGTTTCACCACCTTCTCGACCTACGCGCTCGACATCAGGACGACGATCGCCGCGGGGCGGCCGGGGATCGCGCTGCTGTACCTGGCCGGCACGCTGGTCGCCGCCGTCGCGGCGGTGTGGATCGGCATGGCCGCCACCGAGCGGGTCGTGCGATGACGATCCTGGCGGTACTGATCGGGGCGGCGATCGGGGCACCGGTGCGGTACCTGGTGGACCGGGCGGTGCAGGCCCGCCACGGGTCGGTGTTCCCTTGGGGCACGTTCGCCGTGAACGTGGCGGGTTCGTTCATCCTGGGACTGCTCGTGGGAGTGTCCATTAACGAGACAGTCACTCACCTTGTGGGGACGGGGTTTTGCGGCGCGCTCACCACGTACTCCACATTCGGCTACGAGACGGTGCGGCTGGCGCAGCACGGCGCCCGGCCGCTAGCCCTGCTCAACGCGTTCGCCAGCATCGCCGCCGGGCTGGGCGCTGCCTACCTCGGGCTCGCCATCGCCGGTGCGGTCTCTTAGGCACGGCGCCCAGAACGCGAACGCCACGGGATAGAGCAGGTACCCGAAGCGGGTCGCCGGGATGAGCAGGATCGCCACGAGCAGGCCGACCGCGCAGATGTTGGCGACCGCGGCGACGTCGCGTGGCCGCCGCGCCAGCACGTAGACCCCGATCGCCAGGGCCGCCAAACCCAGCAGCACCAAGGCGATCGTCCTGCCGCTCGGCACGTTCTGCGCCAGCAGATAGCCGATCAGGGGCGACGCCGCGGGGCTGGTGACAAGCCCGTGACCGGTCGGGAACGAGACGACGTTCTCCACCACCGCCCGCGCATCAAGGATGACGCTGGGAAGCATTGCCAACACCGGGATCAATATCGCGGGTACCCAAAAAGTCCGCCGCCAAGCGAAAATCCCCAAAACCACCAGGACCGGCCAGGCGAAAAGTTTCATCGCGGCCGCCGCCCCGATCGCGACACCCGCCCACCCGAGCCGCCCGCGCGCCGCGAGCACCATCGCGAGCAGGCACAGCGCCAGCACCGGGATGTCGTCGCCGCCCGTCGCCAGGGTCAGCGCGCACACCGGCAGGACGGTGGCGGCCTGGATCGCCCGCACGAGCCGCCCGTCGTGCCGCAGCAGCGAGGCCGCGTAGCCGAGCGCCGCGGCCGTGACGAGTCCAAAGTAGATCCTGGCGTCGGTCCACCAGTAGTCGCCGAAGAGCGCGTGCGGCAGCCCGAACACGGACATGCCCGGCTGGTACGGCGTGTAGCCCAGCAACGGCTCGGTGAGGCCGGAAAGCTCCTCGCGGCCGAGGTACGGCGTGCCGGTCTCGATCAGCCGGCCGGCCGAGCCTTCGACGACGAAAACCTCCTCCTGCGCCCGGTCGGCCCACGCCAGCCAGATCATCGGCAGCCAGGCGACCGCGCCCCACGCGATCACGGTCAGCAGCGTGCGCCGCCGCCACACGAACACCAGCGCGGCGGCGCCCAGGTATCCCCAGACCGCGATCGAACCCCAGGTGCGGTGCGGCCCAAGGTTGGAGGTGGCCGCGGTGATCCCGGCGAACGCGGCCGACAGCCCGTAGAGCGCTAAGTCGATCAGTAGTGGGATCACGCGTTTGAGTCTGACACCTTGCCAGGGCGGGTGACCCGGCCGGGCCTGCGCTGCGAGGTCATCGGCACCACCGATCCGGGGTCGTGCAGCGGTTCGGCAAGCGTCGGCGGCAGCTTCATGATTTCGGCGAACGGCATGGGCCGGGCGAACAGGTGGCCCTGCCCGGCGGTGCACCCGAGCTCCCACAGCATCTTGCGCTGGCTTTCACGCTCGACGCCCTCGGCGACGACGAGCAGGTCGAGCCCGCGGGCAAGCTCGACGGTCGACTTGACCACCGCGGCGGACTTCGGGGTGTGCTCCATCTCCGCGACGAAGGACCTGTCGATCTTCAGCTCCTGGATGGGTACCCGCGGAAGCACCGAAAGCGACGAGAAGCCTGTCCCGAAGTCGTCGAGGGCGATGGTGCAGCCAAGTTCACGCAATTCCGCCAGCACCTTGTCGACGATGTCCAGCTGGCTGAGGTTGCGCGACTCGGTCAGCTCCAGGATCAGGTCGGCGCCCTTGAGCCCGTGGTCGCCAAGGCGGGCCGCGATGAGCAGGGGCAGGCGCCGGTCGAGCAGGCTGCGCGGGGACAGGTTCACCGCGACCGGCCACGGCTTGCCCTCCTTGCGCCACTGCTTGGCGGCGTCGAGGGCCTGGTCGAGCACGGCATCGGTGAACGCCGTCAGCAGTCCGGAGCGCTCGATCGGCTCGAGGAAGCTGCCCGGGTCGACCTTGCCGCGGTCCGGGTGGTGCCAGCGGGCGAGCGCCTCGGCGGCGATGGTCTCGGCGGTGAGCAGGTCGACGATGGGCTGGAACTCGAGGGTGAACTCCTTCTCGGCGACGGCCCGCGGGAGCATGCCGCCGACGACCAGCCCGGCATGGTCGGCGGTGTCGCTCTCCGGCTCGTACGCCGTCACCGCGCTGTTGGTCCGCTTGGCTTGGTACATCGCGATGTCGGCGCGGCGCAGCAGCTCGACGAAGCCGCCGATGTTGGGCGCGATCGCCACGCCCGCGCTTGCCGATACGGTCAGCGGCATGCCGTCGACCTCGACCGGTTCGCGCAGCACCGACATGAGCGCGGTCGCGCGGTGCAGGGCGAGTGCCGGTGCCGGCAGCGAACGGTAGAGCACCGCGAACTCGTCGCCTCCGAGCCTTGTCACCAGCGCCTCGGGACCGGCGGCGGCGGTGAGCCGCTGGGCGATCGCGACCAGCACCTGGTCTCCGGCGGAGTGGCCGAGCGCGTCGTTGATGTCCTTGAAGTGGTTGAGGTCCAGCAGGAGCAGCGCCGGTACGCCCGGCGTCCCCTCGCGGGCGTCGATCGCGGCGGCGCCCTCGATGGCGAGCATGCGCCGGTTGGGCAGGCCGGTCAGCGGGTCGTGGGTGGCGTCGTGCGCGTGCTTGCCGGCCAGCTGCTCCAGCTGCGTATACGAGGCCGCGTTGCGGATCGCGGTGCACAGGGCGCCGGCGAAGGCGCGCAGCGTGAAGTGCTCGCGCTCGGAGAGGTTGACCGGGGCGCGGAAGCGCAGGCGCAGCTCGCCGATGCGTGCGCCGTCGGAGTCGGCGATGAGCGGCACGATCGCCGTCGTGGTCGGGTCGTAGCCCTTGCGATCGGGCTGTCCAAAGTAGACGATCTCGTCGGCGTTGCCGCGGATCAGCAGGTACGGCTCCTCCAGCCAGGTCTCGACCTCGACCTGGTCGACGGAGAAGAGAGCGGCGCCGTTGCGCACCGCTGTCTGCAGCACGTGATCCATCTGGATGGCGTTGAACGCGTCGGTCGCCTCGGCCAGCTTCTGCCAGGCCTGGCGCTCGGCCCTTGCCCGCAGGCGGCCCTGGTGGGTCAGGTGCAGGCTCAGCACGATCGCTGGGACGGCGACCAGCAGCGGCATCTGCGCCTGCTGGAGCACGAAGACGGCGAGCAGTGCGACGAAGAAGCGCAGCGTGTTGAAGCCCCAGCGGATGTCGAGGTTGTGCCGGAACAGCTCTCTCAGCGGCGCCCGGGTGGCCCGCGCGATCACGGGAATGGAGATCGTCTCGTCCGTCACGACGATGGCGGCGAACGCGGCCGCGTATGGCAGCAGGTGCAGCGGATGCGTGATGGCCGGAGCGCCGAGCAACGCGATGACCAGGGCACCGGCACCCGCGCTGATCGTCTCCTTGCCCGCGGCGAACGCGACCCGCATCGGTGGGCGGCGCTGGATCACCTTGTTGATGACCGCGGCGGCGCAGATGGTCGGCACGGCGAGCGGCGGCGGCAGGAAGACGACGGCGATGAAGGCTGAGACCTCGCCCCAGCTGAAACCGAAGACGGTGGAGCGCAGTCGCACGCTGACCTGAGTCAGGCTGGCGATGACACAGGTGGCCGCGATGACCGCTATCTTCCACAGCGGGGTGGTGTCGAAATGCTCCTCGCGCACCAGGGTTAGGGCTGTGACCAGGACGAGCAGCGCCGTAACGACGACGAGACCGACAAGCCGCGATAAGGCTCGATCGGTCTCGGTCCCGTCACTAGCTGGGGTCGTCCTCTGCATGGCGGCGTCTCCATAGACAACGGCGAGTCGCACGCCAGCTTAGGCCATCGTCACTTCCATTCCCACTGCCGCATTTCTGCCTCCTCATCTCCCCCTTGCGAACTTCTGGGAAGGAGCGTAGTTTCGCGACGGCCGATTTGGATAGAAGAGTTCACATAGCATATGAGAAAGGCGAAATGTCACGGTTGGTGACCGTTCGCCTACGCACTGTGCAGTCTTCAGTCTCCGCCCTTACCGATAGGCTCGTGGAGTGGCTGACCTTTCTCCAGATGGATCGAACGGCAAACAACTAACCCACGTTGATGATAAAGGCGCAGCGAGGATGGTCGATGTCACAGATAAGGGGGTAAGTGTTCGACGCGCTGTAGCGGCAGGCGAAGTGCACACCACCCCTGAGGTGCTTGAACTGCTAAATCAGGGGGTACCGAAGGGCGACGCGATCGGCGTCGCGAGGCTCGCCGGAATAATGGCGGCCAAGCGGACTCCGGATCTCATCCCGCTTTGTCACCCGATCGCCATCCACGGCGTGACCGTTGAGCTGACCCCATTTGAGTCGGGAGTCAGGATTGAAGCGACCGTACGCACCGCCGATCGCACCGGCGTCGAGATGGAGGCGCTCACCTGCGTGACCGTTGCGGGGCTTGCCTTCATCGACATGATCAAGGCGGTAGACCCGGCGGCGTCAATCCACAACGTCCGCGTGCTGCGCAAGGAAGGCGGCAAGACCGGGCTGTGGACGAACGAGCCATCGGAAGACCTGCCCGTCGAGAAATCGATGACCGCCGTCGTGATCGTGGCGTCGACCCGCGCGGCCACCGGGGTCTACGCCGACACCGGCGGGCCGCTCCTCGTCGCCGGCCTTGAACGCTTGGGCTGCAAGGTTTTGCGCAAGGACGTCGTGGTCGACGGAGAGCCGGTGCGCGAGGCGCTGCGCGCAGCGCTGGAGTCCAAACCGGACGTGGTCGTGACCACGGGCGGCACCGGCGTCAACCCCAACGACAGCACCCCCGAGATGACCGAGAGCGTGCTCGACTACCAGGTCCCCGGCATCGCCGACGCCATCCGCACCCGTGGCAAGACCCCGCTCGCCGCGCTGTCGCGCGGAGTGGCCGGAGTGTCAGGGCGGACCCTTATCGTGAACCTGCCCGGATCCACGGGCGGTGTGCGCGACGGCCTCGCCGTGCTCGGCGACGTGCTCGCCCACACCGTGGAGCAGCTCAAAGGTGGTGACCACTGATGCCGATCGACTGGGTGCAGGCGCGCAAGACGGTGTACCAGGCCGGGTTGCAGGCCCGGCTGGAGCCGGTCAGCGTGCCGCTGGCGGAGGCCGACGGCATGGTCCTTGCCCAACCCGTGGCGCCCCTGACCGACCTGCCCGCGTTCCCGACCTCGAGCATCGACGGCTGGGCGGTGCGCGGGGACGGGCCGTGGCGCATCGTTCCCGGCCGGGTGCTCGCCGGGCACGAGGCCCCACCGCTTGCCACCGACGGCACCGCCATCGAGATCGCCACCGGTGCCATGGTGCCCGCGGGCACCGGCGCCATCCTGCGCGTGGAGGAGTCCACGGTCGACGGTGACAAGGTCGCCGGCCAGCCGCGGGCCAGCGCCGAGTGGCGCGAACCGGGCGAGGAGGCGCACGCGGGCGAGGAGCTCCTCGCGGCCGGCACCAGGGTCAACCCCGGCATCATCGGGCTCGCCGCCTCCTGCGGTTACGACTCGCTCAAGGTTGCCCGCCGGCCACGGGCGGCCGTGCTCATCTTCGGCGACGAGCTGCTCACCTCCGGACCTCCCGGCGGCGGCCGGGTCCGCGACGCGCTCGGGCCACCCCTGCCGGCGTTCCTGCGGCGGCTCGGTGCCGAGTGCGTGTCCGTGATCGGGCCGATCGAGGACACCCTTGACGCGCACGTCGACGCCCTGCGGCAGGCATTGGCCTCCGGCGTCGACGTCATCTGCACCACCGGTGGCACGATGCGGGGGCCGGTGGACCACCTGCACCCGGCCCTTGGCACCGTCGGCGCCGAGTACCTGGTCAACACCGTTGCCGTGCGTCCCGGGTACCCGATGATGATGGCGAAAATTCCCGGCGGCCCCTTCGTCGCCGGCCTGCCCGGCAACCCGCAGTCCGCGCTGGTTGCCCTCATGTCCCTGGTGAGCCCGCTGCTTGCCGGCCTGACCGGCGCGCCACACCCCGAGCTGGGCAGCGGCACACTCGGCGGCCCGGTCGCCGGGCGCGGCGACTTCACCCATCTGGCGCTGGTCAGACGGCACGGCGCACACTGGGTTCCGGTGCCGCACGTTGGTTCGGCGATGCTGCGTGGCCTGGCCGGCTCGCAGGGCTTCGCCGTGATCCCGCCGCACGGGCAGGGCCTGCCCGCCCAGCGGGTCGAGCTGCTGGAGTTCCCATGATCAGAGTTACCACCGAACCGCTGGACATCGCCGAGCACGAGAAGGCGGTCGCCGACCCGCGCGCCGGCGCGGTGGTCAGCTTCACCGGCGTGGTGCGCGACCACGACCACGGACGGACAGTGACCGCCCTGACCTACGAGGCGCACCCGTCCGCGGAGGAGGTGCTGCGCGAGGTCGCGGCCGAGATCGCCGCCGACCCCGATGTCTACGCCATCGCGGTCTCGCACCGCCACGGACCGCTTGCCATCGGCGAGGTCGCGCTTGCCGCCGCCGTCTCCACCGCGCACCGGGCGGCCGCGTTCAACGCGTGCGCCCGCCTGGTGGACGTGGTTAAGCAGCGCATCCCGATCTGGAAGCACCAGCGCTTCGCCGACGGCACCGAAGAGTGGGTCAACTGCCCCTGACGCCCGGGGGGACGTCCTTTGGCTCGGCTGGCTGCGATGTAGCCGACGCTGCCGATGTCGCCGCCGGCGCCTGTCGCGGAGTCGTGGGTTCCCGCCGCGGCACGCGGCGCAGTTGCGGCACGATCACGGCGGCGACCGGGCCGAAGGCGGGCTCGGCACCCGGCCGGAACGGCAGCATCGCCACCAGCAGGATCAGGGCGATCACGAACGAGTTCTCCCACAGCACACCGGTCACGCCGTCCGCCCAGTGCGACACCGCCGGAAGCTGATGCTCATAGGGCCAGATCGGCGACACCAGGAACAGCACTAACAGCGCGGCCGCGGCTGCGGCGTGGCGGGCACCGGTCAGCGCCGGGAACCAGATCGGCTCCCGCAACCCGGCCATGCCACCGCGGGCGGCGATCCCGCGGCTCGCCGTGCGGCGGCGCAGCGCCTGATCGGACAGCGCGATGATCGCGGGAATCACCCACAGCAGATGGTGCGACCACGAGATCGGACTCACCACATTGGAGGTCAACCCGACGATGGTGAACGCGGTCAGCTCATCGCCCTCGGTGTGCGAGGTCCGCGCCCGGGACAAGCCGATCATCAGCATGACCAGCATGAACGACACCCACAGCAGGCCGGGCGCGTGCGCCGTGTCCTGCAACCTCGCCACCAGGCCGGCCAGCGACTGGTTCGGCGTCATGTCGGCCGCCCCGACCCGCTCGGTGTTCCAGATGACCGTGCCCCAATAGGTGGCGGACTCCTCCGGTACCACCAGATGGGTCGCGACCGTGACCGCAAGCGCCGTGCCCGCGGCGGTGATCGCCGTGCGCCACTGCCGGCTGGTCAGCAGGTAGATGATGAACAGCGCCGGGGTCAGCTTGATCGCGGTGGCCAGCCCGATGCCGACCCCCGCCCAGCGCCAGCCCTTGCGCAGCGCCACCAGATCCGCGATCACCAGGGCGAACAGCAGCAGGTTGACCTGGCCATAGCCGAGGCTCTCGCGAACCGGCTCGATCGCGGCGAACGCCGGCACCGCCAGCGCCACCGTCCACCAGCGCGGCCAGCCCTGGCGGCGGGCGATCGGGTTGATCAGGACGGCGCAGACGAAGGTCAGCGCGATCAGTCCAAAGGCGACGTTGAACCAGGCGGCCTGGACCGCGTTGAGACCGGCCATCGGCAGCATCGTCAACGCGGCGAACGGCGGGTATGTGTAACCGAGCGTGATGTGCGGATAGATGTAGTCGTACAGCTCGCCGCCCTGCGTCCACCAGACCATGGCGCCGTGATAGATCTTCATGTCGAAGAAGTCATACGGGCGCCCCCATGCCTGGATGGCCAGCCAGGACAGGTAGCAGACGGCGGCGACGATGCCGAGCTGGACAGGGATGCGTAGAGGGCCTAAAGCTTTGAGCCCGCGTAGGGGGCTGGAAGTTTGGTGCCCGCCGATCACCGGCATGCCAGCCGCGACCTCCATCTAGAGTCTCGAACCCGGCGCAGCCGAAAGCACCCGGGCGTCAGGTGGTATGACAAGCGTAGAAGGGGTCATGACACCGTTTACTCCCGTGTTACCCAACCGTGTCGGATCCCACACTGATTTGCGACATTTCAAGATAGTTAACGGGTTAATCGTCGCGCTTGGTTACTTTCTCGCGCGCTTTCTTCACCGCCCGTTCGGTTCGCCAGCGCAGGCTCGGGTTTCCGGCGGTGTCCGCCGCCGCCAGCAGCAGCCCGGCGAGCAAGCCCAGGTTCTTGGCGAATTGGACCTGCTCGGCGTGGCGAACGGTCTTGTTCTCGATCTTCCAAAAAGGATGGCCGACAACGGTCGCCGGGATGAGCGTGCCGGCCAGCAAGGCCGCGGCCGGGCGGGGAGCGGTGCCGGTGGCCAGCAGCACACCGGCGCCCACCTGGACGGCACCGTTGATCTGTACGAGGGTCTTGGCCTCGGTCGGGATGCGGTCGTCGATCCGCTTCAGCAGGGGTGCCAACTGGTCGGCGAACGGCGCGACCTGCGCCTCAAAGCGTCCCGGGCGCAGCAGCGCCTGGCTTCCGGCCGCGATGAACAGTCCACCGAGGAGAGCGCGTGCCAATCCACGTACTGGTCTCATACATCCATTATCAAGACCGTTTGCGCATGCACAGGACGAAATCGAACTTGTCTCCCAGCTCGCTGTTGTAGAAGTAGTGGAACCGGTAGCCGTCGACCTTGTCGCACTCGCTGTAATCGGTCGTGCCCTCGATCCGGGAGAGCACCTCGTAGGTGTCCGGGGCACAGTTCACCAGCAACATGTCGGGCTCGGACTCCGACCCGCGATTGATGACACAGTCACCCTGGTCGGCAAATCGTGCCGACTTTGACGGCCGCAGCGGCCCGGCACTCGGCATCGGACTCTCCGCGACCATCTCGTCGCCCAGGGCCAGCGGATTGGGTAGCGCGTCGACCGAGACCAGAACCACGGCAAAGATCGCGAGCGCACCGAGCAGCCCGGCGATACCGAGCACTGCGGGCGCGCGGCCGCCGAAACGCGGCCGCGGCGGGGGTTCGGGGGTGGGAGCCATGATGCGGTTCAGATTAGCCGCAGCTGCAAATCCCTGGGGCGGCGTGGCGCCGACTCGCCCAGCGGCTCGATCAGGCCGTCGTCGATCGCGGCCAGGAACGGCGTCGGCCGCACGTCCCGCTCGCTGCCGAAGCGGGTGCGGCGGGCGGCGTGGGTCAGGAAAAGCCGGCGCTGCGCCCGGGTGAGACCGACAAAGAACAGCCTGCGCTCCTCGGCGACCTCGTCGTCGGTCGGGTTCTTGCCCGGCATGCGCAGCGGCAGCAGCCCGTCCTCACACCCGGCGAGGAACACGATCGGGAACTCCAGGCCCTTCGCGGCGTGCAGGGTCAGCAGCGTCACCGCCTCGGCGCGCGGGTCGAGCGAGTCGACCTCGGCGCCCAGCGCCACCTCGGCGAGGAACCGTTCGAGGTCCTGGCCGCAGCGCTGGGCCAGCGGCAGGAGCAGGTCGACGGCGGCGTACCCGTCCTCCACCTTGGGCGCGAGCTGCTTGAGACGGGCGGTCACCGGACCGGTCGTCCCGCTTTCGAGGCGCAGCTCGGATAAGAGAGCACCGACTCCGGCGCGGTCGCGAAGCCGGTTGTGCGAACGCTTCTGTACCGGGACCGAAGCCTTCGCCAGCGCCTCCACGATGCTCGCCGCCTGCGCGTCCGTGCGGTAAAGCACCGCGATGTCGCCGAAGGAGACGCTCGTGCCGGTCACCCCGCGCACGTCGGCCTTGCTGCGGTGGGACATGCCGCCCACCAGCTCGTCGATCTTCTTGGCGATGAAGGCGGCCTCGTCGGCGGCACCGGCCGCGTGGAAGCGCCCGATCAGCGGCGCCTCCAGATCCACTTTGGCCGGATCGAGCCGCCGCCCCTTGATCAGCGAGCTTGGCGCGATCGCCTGCACCGCGGCCGCGATGATCGGGGCGGAGGAGCGGTAGTTGCGGGTCAGCCGCACCACCCGGGCGTCCACGAAGTCCTGCGAGAAGCGCAGGAAGAAGCGTACGTCGGCACCGCGGAACGAGTAGATCGCCTGGTCCGGGTCGCCGATGGCGCAGATGTTGCCCTCCGCCGGCACCAGCTGCCGCAGCAGCTCATATTGGTGCTCGTCGACGTCCTGGTACTCGTCCACGAACACCCACGGCCACCGGGCGCGCAGCTTGTCCACAAGCGACGGCTGCGCCTTGAGCGACGCCACCGCCTCCGGCACCAGCGTGTCAAGGGTCTCCTCGCTTACCTCCAGCCCCGGATCCTGCTCGCGCAGCAGCGAGAGCGCCAGCGCATGGAAGGTCGAGACCGTCACGTCCTTGGCGACCGGCCCGAGCAGGCTGCCCAAGCGGTGGCGCAGCTCGTCGGCGGCGCGCCGGGTGAACGTGATCGCCAGGCACTGCTCCGGGTACACGTTCATCTCCGCGCACAGGTAAGCAAGGCGATGCGTCAGCGTGCGGGTCTTGCCCGTCCCCGGACCCGCCACGATCAGCAACGGACCTCCGGGCGCCGACGCCGCCACCCGCTGCATGGCATCGAGCCGGTCGAGCAGCCCCGTGCCGACCTCCTCCATGCCGGCGAGCATCGGCTCGAACGGCTCGTGCGGGGAGGCGATGCTGGGCAGCGGGGGAGCGCTCACCGGCTTGCGCGCCATCGGCGGCTTCTCCGCCGCCGGCCTTCGCTTGCGCGCCGCCGGCGGCGCAGCCGGCAGGTCGAACAGCGCGTCGCCGGACGAGCGCAGCTCCTCGGGCCGGAACAGCTTGATCACCCCGTATTCACCGTCAAAGCCAGGAACTCTATCCACCCGGCCGGCGCGCAACCTGCGCACCCCCTCGGCGAGCAGCTCGCCCCCTGCCGCCTCGATCTCGACCAGCGGCGTGCGCATCAGGATGGTCAGTTCGGCACCGAGCGCCGCCACCAGCGAATGGATCCTGCCTTCGACAGTCTTGCTCTTAGGCCCCACACCCTCGATCTCGCCGATGATCTCGTGCAGCTGGATCAGATGCGTGACCTGCTTGGCACCCCTCGTCAGGACCCCGGCGGGCCGGTCGGCCAGATCCTCCACCCGGGCAAGCACCCCGACGGTCAGCTGGCGGCCGCAGACCGGGCAGACCCCCTTGGCCGCGCGCGTCTGCCCCGGCGACCAGTTCACGGCACAGTCGCGGTGGCCGTCGGCGTGGTACTTGCCCTCCTCGGGAAAGAACTCGATCGTCCCCACCAGCCCGTCGCCGCTCGCCAGCGCCCGCTTGACCGCGAAGTAGTCGAGCTCGCAGTCGAAACTGGTCGCCTCGCGGCCAAGCGCCTGCGGCGAGTGGGCGTCCGAGTTGGACACCAGGCGGTAGGAGTCAAGGCTGGACACCCGGTGGTTCATCTCCGGATCGCTGGACAGGCCGGTCTCGACAGCCGTGATGTGAGAGGCGAGGTCGGCATAGCAGTCGGCGATGGCGTCGAAACCGGACTTGGAACCGAGGGCGCTGAACCATGGGGTCCAGATGTGGGCGGGTACCAAATAGGCATCCTCGTGCGCCGCAAGAGTCATCTCCAGCAGATCGCGCGAATCCAGGCCGATGATGGGCCGGCCATCGCTGCCCAGGTTGCATCCGGCGCGCAGCAACGCCTCCCGGAACCGGCCCGCCGAGGCGAGGTCCGGAAAGTACACAAGGTGATGGACCTTGCGGGTGCGATCGTCCCGCTTGTAGATGGTCGAGATCTCGCCGCTGAGCATGAACCTTGCCGGCTCGCCCCGCAGCGACGAGGGCAGGCGGTGGTCGATGCTCTCCCGCAGCCGGTAAAGGCCGGGCTCGGCCTCCTCGAGGCTCTCCTCCAGGTGCGACAGCCACGCCGGGTGGGTGATGTCGCCGGTGCCCAAGAGGGAGATGCCTTTGCGGCGTGCCCAGTAGGCCAGGTTGGGCAACTCCAGATCCTTGCTGCATGCCCTGGAGTACTTGGAGTGGATGTGCAGATCGGCTATCCAACTGGCACGGGGCACGCCGGGGAGTTTACGCGGCGCGCAACTCCACGAGCGTGATATCCGGGGGCGCGCCGACCCGAACGGGTGGACCCCAGAAACCGGCGCCGTTCGTCACATACACCTTCACGCCGTCCACATCGCCCAATCCGGAGATGACGGGCTGCTGGAGGCGGGCGATGTAGTTGAACGGCACCATCTGGC
Organism: Candidatus Limnocylindrales bacterium; assembly: GCA_036377915.1. GTDB lineage: Bacteria > Actinomycetota > Actinomycetes > Mycobacteriales > Micromonosporaceae > Allorhizocola. The sequence goes on along the minus strand of DASUXL010000186.1, from coordinate 39,938 downwards.
CGCCGTGCGTGTGGCCGGACAGCTGCAGATCCACTTTGTACCGCGCCGCGTCACGTGCCACGACGGGCTGGTGGGCGAGCAGGATCACCGGGCGCGCCTGGTCGCGCCCGCCCAGCGCCTTGCCGAAATCGGGGCCGCCGAGGTCGAACTGCGAACCGGTGACGTCGTCGACGCCGGCAAGGTCGAAGCCGCCGATCTCCAGCCGTTCGTTGCGCAGCGGGCGCATGCCCAGGCGGGTCACCTCGGCAAGCCACTGCTCGGCACCCGAGTAGTACTCGTGGTTGCCGGTGACGAAGAAAGCGCCGTCGCGGCTGCGCAGGTCGCGCAGGGGAGCGGCCTCGTCGCGCAGGTCCTCGACGCTGCCGTCGACGAGGTCACCGACGACGGCGACGAGATCGGCGTTCATGCCGTTGATCGCTTCGACGATGCGGCGCGAGTGGTCGACGCCGGTCAGCGGGCCGAGGTGGATGTCGCTCACCAGGGCGATCTTGTACCCGTCCATGCTCGACGGGAGCTTGGCCAGCGGGATCTGGATGCGTTTGAGGACGGGAGGCCCGAGCGCGGTCCGGGTGCCGAAGCCGACAAGCCCGGTCGCGGTCAACCCGGCAAAGATCGCCGCGCCGCGGGAGAGCACCAGCCGCCGCTCGACCCCCTTGACCTCGGTGTCGGCGAGCACCGGGGCGATCGCGCCCGCGGACTGCTGGACGGCCTCGCCCTTGGGCGCCTTTGTCCGCAGCAGGATCTGACGCGGGATCTCCAGCGCGAGCAGGGCGAGCAGCAGGTAGAACAGGACCGCCAGCCACATGTAGCCGACCAGCGAGAACACGAGGTTCTCGATGATGAACCCGCCCAGCAGGCTGGCGACGAGGGCAAGGAACACGATGGTGCCGATCTTGCGCCACCGACCGGGGCGGGTGGTGTCCTTGACCAGGCGCCGCCACAGGTACCAGTGGATCGGCCCGATCACGATCAGGACCAGACCCAGGAAAATCAGGCCTTGCAGCAAAGTCATCCTCCGGCAAAGGGCGGTAGCACGTCCACGGTCGCACCGGCCGGCAAAGGCGCCGCGCGATCATGCCACGCTAACCCGTTCACCAGAAAACTGGCTGAAAGCAGCACCTTCTGCAGCCGCTCGCCCCTGTCCTGCCCGATGTCGGCAAGGGTGATGCCGGCGGGCAGCGACTCCTCGGCCACCCCTGCGGCGGCGCGGGCACCGGCGAAATAACGAACAGTGATCATCTATCCACCGATCGCGGACATGGGACGGGCAGGCTGGAGGAAAGCTGGATTGTTGATGCCGTGGCCGGGAAGCTTGGACCACATCGCCTCCCGCCACGTCGCGGCGATCGCGTCGTCACCCGCGCCGCCGCGAAGCAGCCCCCGCAGGTCCGTCTCGCCGCGGGCGAACAGGCAGTTGCGCACCTGGCCGTCGGCGGTCAGGCGGGTCCGGTCGCAGTCGCCGCAGAACGGGCGGGTCACCGAGCCGATCACCCCGACCTTGGCCGGGCCGCCGTTGATCAGCCAGGTCTCGGCGGGCGCGCCACCGCGGGCCGCCGGATCCGGCGACAGGTCGAAGTGCGGCGTCAATGAAGCCAGGATCTCCTCCGCGGTGATCATATTTTCCCGGGTCCAGCCGTGCTGCGCGTCGAGCGGCATCTGCTCGATGAAACGCAGCTCATAACCATGTTCCAGGGCGAACCGGAGCAACGCTGGAGCCTCGTCATCGTTGATGCCGCGCAGCAGCACGGTGTTGATTTTGACCGGGGTCAGCCCGACCTTGGCCGCGGTGTGCAGCCCGCGGATCGTGTCGTCGAAGCGGCGCCGGTGCGCCAGGGTCTCGAAGCGATCCGGGTGGAGTGTGTCCAGCGACACATTCACCCTGTCCAGCCCGGCATCCTTGAGCGCCAGCGCGAGCCGGTCAAGGCCGATCGCGTTGGTGGTCAGCGACAGCCTGGGGCGGGAGAGCAACTTGGCACACGCCGCGACGATCTCCACCAGGCCGGGGCGCAGCAGCGGCTCCCCGCCGGTGAAACGCACCTCGGTCACGCCGAGGTCCCGAGCGGCGACGCCGATCAAACGGATGATCTCGGCGTCGGTGAGGATCTCCTCTTTGGGCAGCCAGGGCAGGCCCTCGGGGGGCATGCAGTAGCTGCACCGCAGGTTGCACCGGTCGGTGAGGGAGACCCGCAGATCGGTGGCTCGCCGCCCATACCTGTCGAGCAGTCCCGGATCACCAGTCATGGGTTCGACGTTATCCGCTTTGGCGCTCACATGCCTCCGCCGTTTCGCGTACGCCGGGGGCGAAAGCCTCGCCGAAAAGTGCGGTGTGGAGCAGATACATCGAAAGCTGGTGGATCGGAACCCTTTCCCGCCAGCCGTCGGCAAGCGGCCAGACCTCCTGATACGCGGCGAGGATGGTGCCAAGATGCGGCGCACCGCCCCACAGCATGAGATAGGCCAGATCCGTCTCGCGATGCCCGCCCTGCGCCGCCGGATCGACCAGCCAGCACCGGCCGTCCGCACCCCACAGCAGGTTGCCGCTCCACAGGTCGCCGTGGATGCGAGCGGGAGGCTCGTCACCCGCGCCGTCGAGCTTGCCGATGACGCGCTCCACCAAAGCCCCGTCGGTTGCGGTGAGTGCCTTTCGCTCCCTCGACATTTTGAGGTACGGGATCAGCCGCCGCCGCGAATACCAAACGTGCCAAGGATCGCCGCTCGGTGTGTTGTCCATCGGCGCCGAACCGTGAAACCCGGCCCACCCCGCGCCGAAACCGCCGGCGCCGGCACGATGCATCGCCGCCAGCGACCGTCCAAACCGCTCGGCCGCGGCCCGGGTCGGCTCGCCGTGCTCCACCCACTCCAGCCCCAGCAGGTCGCTCGTCTCGACCAGTACCTCGGGCACGGCCACGCTCCGCGTCTCGGCCAGCCACCGCAGGCCGCTCGCCTCGGCGTGGAAAAACCCTTGCGGCGCTTCGCCTTTGGGCCACTCCTTGACGAAGATTGACTCCCCGCTGTCGAAGGTCAGGCGCGAGGCGCGGCAGATCGACCCGCCCTCGACCGGCGTCTCACGGATGCGTTGATGTGTCAGGAAAGTGCGCAGGTGCTGCGGGTGCTCGCGCAGGTAGGCCAAGTCCACGTGCTTTATCCGGCGCCCTTCTCCAGCTCGCTCAGCCGCGTCTCGCCGGACTTGCGGTACGCCGGCTCGCCGTCGGCGTCCTGCCCCAGCACGAACTGGTGGATGGTCGCGTCGTCGGTGTCCTCGGTCGACTCCACCCGCCAGTACTCAGGGATGCCCGCATGTGCGTACTGCCATGGCTTGGTGATGCTGTCCTGGATTTCCGACGAGGGCGAAACCACTTCGATGGCGATGGCGATGTCGGACGGTTTGAAGTTGGTCCTGCGCCGATCGAATGGGCCATGGAACACGGCAACATCGGGGACGCGCAGTTCGCTCTCGCCAAGTTTGAGGCCGACTTCACCGTTGGCGTGGCGGCCCCTGCGCCGGAAGTAATTCACCAGGCGCCAGCCGAAGTCGTAATGCCAGGGCAATGCGGGGGACATGATGACGAGGTTTCCTTCGTGCAGCTCGTAGCGGCCGTCCAGGTGAAGCTCGTCCAGGTCGTCAACGGTGAGGTCGGGCGGTATCCGTATCTCCATCACGGTCATCGAAACCTCCTTCCTCCCGTCAGGCTACCGGGACGGGCGGGACTTGGGCGGGGGCCACTGGCCGATGGTGGAGGGTGGCTGTGCGGCACGGAGCGCGCCGAGAAGGACGTTGGTGAGGGCGTAGGTGGGGTCGATGCGGTGCGCCCGCTCAAGCGCGGCCCAGGCGAGCACGCCGTCGCCGCGGCGCCAGGCGCACCAGCCGAGCAGGGCGGCGAAGGGGGTGGCGAGGATCGGCTCGGCCCGGCGGGTCAGGTCGAGCCACAGGTCAAGCTGCCAGTCCTCGCTGTCGGTGCGCGCCCAGGCGTGGTCACGCACCTCGGTGTCGGCGATCAGGACGCTGAGCCAGGCGACCCGGTCGTCGTCGAGGCGCTCGCCGGCCCCGGTGAGCTCGAAAGCGGCGTCGACGGCGAGCCGGCCCTCGGCGACAAGCTCGGCGTTGTCGCGCAGGCCGGCCAGGCGCTGCTCGGCCCGGTCGACGGCCTGGGCCATGGCGACCCCGGCGAGGCCGCCGATCGGGCGCACCAGCCGCTCCACCGAGTCGCGATCGGGGCGGGCCACCAGGCCGGCGAAGGTGCAGCTCGCCGCGGCGGCGCTGGCGGACGGGTCGAACGGGACGCCCGAGGCGGGGGTGCAGTCCTCACACGCCAGGCAGAAATAGCGCGTGCCGGTGATCCGAAGGGTCTGGACGATCTGGAAGCCGCGCTTGCGCAATCCCTCGGAGACCAGCTTGGTGGGCTCGGCCACCCACTCCTTGCCGTAGGCGAGCAGGGCCACGGCTCTGACGCCGCGCACCCGCACCAGGGCGGTGCTGAACTGGCGGATCATCTCGTGCGGGGGAGCATCGGCGTCGCAGCGGGCCGCCAGCTTGAGCCGGTGCCTGCTGAACCCGAGCACGACTACGCTGTCATCCGGGTGGAAGCCGAGCTGATAGGGCGTGATGGCGAGGAGGTCCTCGCGGGTTCGCAGCGACACCTGCAGGCTCATGGGCCGAGCTTTGTCACCCGAGGCATCGACGGGTAGGCATGATCGCTAACCTGTGGATGACACGCCGACTTATCCACAGGGAGCTGGATCATGTACGCCGCGATTGTGCTGGCCGGGGGCGAGGCGAGCCGCATGGGCGGCGTGCTCAAGCCGCTGCTGCGCATCAAGGGCCGCACCATCCTTTCCCGCGTGATCGCGGCGGTCGCCGACGCGGACCGCATCGTCGTGGTCGGCCCGCCGCAGCTGCGGCCGGAACTGCCCGACGGGGTGGAGCTGACCCGCGAGCAGCCGCCGGGCGGAGGTCCGGTGGTGGGGCTGGCGGCCGGGATGGCCCAATGCGCGGGCGCGGACGAGATCGCGGTGGTCGCGGCGGATCTGCCGTTCCTGACGACAACGGCATTGGCGACATTGCGACAGCACTCGGGCGCGGCGGTGCTGTATGTGGATGATGAAGGAAGATGGCAGTCGATGGTTTCCCTGTGGCGAGCGCCCGCCCTGTCCGGGGCGCTTGAATCGGTACCCGTGAAAATGAAAGATCTTTTGAAAGGAACGGGCAACGTCCGCGCAATCCGGTGGACCGGCAAAGAACCCCCGCCGTGGTTCGACTGCGACACGCCGCAGGACCTGGAACTAGCTGAAAGGCTGTTATGAACAAGCTTGAGGAGTTCATCGCGTCGGCAACGGCCGAGCTCGGGCTCACCGCCGCCGACGTCGACACCGAGCTGGTGCTCGACCTCGCCCGTGAGGTGGCGCACAACGCCGCCCGACCCGCTGCCCCCATCAGCACATATCTGCTGGGATTGGCTGTCGGGCGGGGCGGAGATCCGCACGAGCTGGCCAACCGATTGACAGCGCTGGTGCGCGCCTGAAAGCGTCGCCTGGACATACGGAACACGGAGGGCAACCCATGCCATCAGATCTGCCGGAGGCGGAGTTGTTGGACGAGCCGACAACGGCCGATCTAGGTGCCAAGGTGACCGAGGCCTGGCGCGATTTCGCGCGTGCGCTGCAGGGTGCGCTGCCGACGTTGCCCGCCGGATCGCGCCTTGAGGTCACGCTGGACCCGACGGCTTCGGGCACCGGGGACGCGGTCTACGGGGTCAGCGTGCGAAAGACCGACGCCGGCACCACGGCCCTCGCGGTCGGGAACGCCAGCCTGCCGGAGGGTTTCCGGCTCGACCGCGCCTCGGTCGCGCGGATGGTGGCGCTGGGCTGGTCGCCGCCTGGAGTGCTGGCCGGCTCCGGTGACAGCTTCGGCCTGGCAAGCAGCGAAGACGACAGCGATGCCGTCGCGACGATCGTCACGCGGACGCTGCGCGACGTCTACGGCGCGCCGCACCCCGCCTTCCTCGTCTACGCCACGCGCGACGGCGAGGACAACGCGCTCACCGTGACCCAGCTCGCCTCCGCCCGGCACGAGTCCTCATTGGACAGCGCCATCCCCACCATCGAATCGGTCTCGCTGGCAGGCCTCGACCTCGCCGAACGGGTCCGCATCGTGGTCGCCGCCCTCACCAAGACCGACCCCGACGAGCTTGCCGTCGACGGCGACGGCGACATCGGCATCCGCGCCGGATCCGCCATGGTCTTCGTCCGGGTCCGCGACAATCCCCCGCTCATCGACGTCTTCTCCCCGGTCCTCACCGAGATCGAACCGAGCGAGAAGCTGTTCGTCAAGCTCTCCGAACTGACCAACCGCATGCCCATCGGCCGGCTCTACTGCACCTCCGGCACGGTGTGGGCGTCGGTGCCGGTCTTTGGCCGTGACTTCCAGGCCACCCACCTGTCCCTGGCGATCCAGGTCATGACCGGCCTCGCCGACGAACTCGACGACCGGCTGCACGGCGAGTTCGGCGGCAAGCGCTTCTTCGTCGAGGGGGACAAGCCGGGTGGCCGGTCCCCCGAAGGCGACGAACGGATCGGGCAGTATCTGTAATTCTGGCGCGTGCAAAGCAACGCGCGGCATTGCCGCCTGGGGAGCCGACGATCGTGCCTGATCATCTGGCAAACGAAAAAGCGTGTTTGCCAGATGATCAGATCCCGAACGCCGAAAGTGCGCAATCGGAGATGTCGGGCCTGCGGCCCGCCACACGCGATTACGCACCATCGGCCGGCGGCGGCAATGCTTTTTACAGGTCTTGTAGTTCCAGGGTGGCTAGGTCGCGGGAGCCGTCCAAAGTGGACGCCTTCGCGGCCCCGTGGGAGATGGTCCACAGCACGTCGCCGATGATCAGGCTGCGCCGGATCTGGCCCAGATACGACCGCTTCCCGTCGTCGTGGCTGACCATGCCCAGCTCGGTCAGCTTGCGATCGTCCACGCGCAGCAGCAGCGCGCCGTACTGCGACGAGCGGTAGCCGGTCACCGGCACCACGAGCAGCTTGGTCGCCGGCCAGTACAGGAACGCGTGCGGGTCGTTCTCCGCCTCGCTGTACGACCGGGCGATCTTATGTTGGTCGAGACGCTGCGGATCCGCGAGGTTTCCGACATCGAAGAGGCTTATCTGGGTACCGGATACACGCCCCCGATCATCGGCATCCTGACCCACACCCACCAGCCTGCTCTGGCCGACCGGATGCAGATAGGCGCTGTAGCCGGGGATCTTCAGCTCGCCCAGCACCTTCGGTTTGGCCGGATCGCCCAGGTCAAGCGTGTAAAGCGGGTCGGTCCGGCGGAAGGTCACGACGTAACCCACCGTCCCCACGAACCGCACCGCATAGATGCGCTCGCCCTTGCCCAGGCCGCCCACCTCACCGATCTGCTTGAGCGTCCCGCCTTCCTGGCGCAGCGTGTACACCGACGACGAGGACTTCTCGTTGGTGCGCCACGGCGGCGACTGGGTCGTCGCAACCCGCAGCACCTTGTCGTGCTCGCTGAGCGAGTACTGGTTGAGCAGCCAGCCCGGCACCCGGCCGGCGGCGACATACACCGGCTTGGGTTTGGTGATGTCGAACTGGAACAGGTCGGTGCGCGGCGCGGTGTCGCGCCCCTGGTTCCAGCCTTCCAGGTTCCAGCCTCGCCAGCTCTGGTCGTGCGCCAGGTAAAGGTTGGCACCGCTGCCGTAGACCGTGTTGCCGTCGGCCGCCACCGTGATCGGGTCGCCGTCGGACAGCGTCGACGCGCCGAGGTCGAAGCTGGCAAGGGTCACCAGTGAGGCGGCGCTGTACTCCTCGGGCAGGTTCAGGTCGGAGCAGTCGACCCGCTTGGACTTGCCGTCGACCGTGATCTGCGGAAGCCACGCGTCGATCGTCGCGGCGTCGATGGCGCTGCGGTTGTCGGCGACCCGGTCGGCGGTGGTCGGGTTGCGGCGCTGCGTGCCGCGCGGGAACTGGATCTCGGGCGTACTGCGAACCACCGCCCGGACCACGCCGCCGATCTGGCGCGCGTCAACGAAATACCCCTCGATGGAGGTCTCGCTGACCACCTTCGGCTCACCCTTGATGTCGATCAGCTGCAGGAGCGTGCTCGGGCTGTACCGCTTGGCGGTGTCGATGGTGTCCTGCGGCTTCATGTACTGCTCGGGGCCGATCACCAGCACCCGGTCGCGGTGCATCAGCACGTTCTGCGCGCCCGCCTCCAGTTGCAACCGGCCGATCTCGCGCTTGGTGTCCGCGTCGAGCACGTGCAGCCAGTTGTTGATGGCGATGACGATGCGCTTGCCATCGGTCTTGACCATGTCGGGCTCGTCCACGCCGACCTCGTGCGTGTTGGTGCCGGAGAAGTCCTGACCCTGTACCGGCTCGGGCGCCTTGGCCGCGCCCGGTGCGCTGTCAGCGGCCCGGGCGCCGGTCGCCGCCTCCGGGGCGGAGAACTGGAGCACCCCGTCGCCGCCGGCGCCGAACCCGTTGGGGCCGACGCTGCGCTTGGCGGCCGCCTTCAGCGAGGCGAGCAACTCGTCACAGGACTGGTACGAAACCAGCTTGAAGGCCGGCGCCGGACGGTTGACGTCGCCCTCCTTGTCCGCGATATTCGTGCAACCCACCAGCGCGAACGCGGTGAGGATGGCTAAGGCACGTCTCATGCGCGGTTGGACGCCCGCACCCCGGCTTCAGTTCCCTAGCCGTGAGAGAACGATCATGCTGCGGGTGGAGGTGATGAACGGCTCCGCGCGCAGCCGCTCCAGCACCTGCTCCAGATGCTGGATGTCCGCCGCCCGCAGGTGCACCAGCGCGTCCGCCTCGCCCGAAACCGTGTACGCGCCGACCACCTCCGGGTGACGCCTGGTCGCCACGTCGATCTGCGCCGGCGTTGTCCGCCCGGTGCAGAACAGTTCGACGAAAGCCTCCGTCGTCCAGCCGACCGCCTTCGGGTCGACAACCGCGGTAAAGCCCTTGATCACGCCGAGGGACCGGAGCCGGTCCACGCGCCGCTTCACGGCCGGTGCCGACAGCGACACCTCCTGGCCGATCTCGGCATAGGTCGTGCGCGCGTCACTCACCAGAGCCGCGATGATCTGTTGGTCAACGCCGTCGAGCTGCACCAGCCGAGCTTAAGCGCAGCTCTTCACGGCCGGCACAGCGGTTCGCCTAACCGATCGAGGCGAGTGTCGACAGCTCACTGACCAGAACGTTGGCCAGGATCGGGCCGTCGGGGCGGATCTGGCGCAGGTACCACTTCTGCTGCGGGGCACGGGCCTGCGTGAACTGCCAGTTGCCGCGCGGGCTTACGACCTGACCGACGTTGGCGATCTCCAGGTTGAGCCGTTGCGACGTGACCGCACCGTCGACGATCAGCGCGATGGCGCTGTCGAGCACGGCGGCCGCGTCGTAGGCGGAGACCGCGAACGCGGTGGGGGAGCGCTGGTACCGCGTCTGGAACAGCGACGAGAAGGCCCGGTTGGCCGCGTTGTTCAGGTCCGCCGAGTACTGCATCGCCGTGAACAGCCCGTTTGCCGCGCCGAGCTGGTCGATCGCCGCTCCCTCGGAGACCAGGCCGGGCGCGTAGATGGGGTACTTCCTGGCCGGCAGCTGCTTGATGAACGGGATCAGGTAGTTGGCGGGCAGCCAGCTGAAGATGTTCACCGCCGACGAGGAGAGCACCCGGTCGACCGCGTTGGAGAGGTGGTTCTCGTTGGGGGTGTTGGTGGCCGGAACCCAGATCGGGCCGACGGCGTTGGGGTTGTCGTTGCTGAAGCCGCTGGCGATGTCGGCGCCGACGGCGTCCTGCAGGCCGACCAGGGCCGTCCTGCCTTTGTCCTTGAGGTACTGGCCGACGGCGCGGCCGGGCTCGTTGTTGAGGTACGCCGTGCGCCAGATGTACACGGCACTTGCCATCTCCGACAGGGTGCCGTGGGCGGCGAGCAGCGGGATCTGGCTCTTTTCCACCAGGTCCCGGGTGTCGCGCAGCAGTTCGGCGTTGGCGACGCCGGCGACGGCGACGACGTTTTGCCCGTGCAGGCGTTTGAGGGCCTCGGTGCCCTGGGCGACCGAGTCCCCCTCGTCCTCGATCACCAGATCCACCCGGTGCCCGGCGAGCTGGTTGGCGTGGGTCTCCAGGTACAGCTTGAACCCGTTCTCGAGGTCGCCACCGATCGCCTTGTTGGCACCGGTCGCGGGGACCAGGAGTCCAATCCGGACAGAGCTCTTGGGATCAGAGGTGGCGGCCGAGACGCAAGCGGACAGGCTTGCGCTGACCCCGGCGGCACCGAGGCCTCCCACCAGCCGGAGCAGCTTGCGTCTGTCGAGCGGGTCCATTGTGTCCCTCCCAGGGCAATGTGGCCGAGATATGGCCACTGAGGCGTTCTACCCTGTACCGGCCGCACGCGTCAATGGCGGAAGTAGGGCAACCCGCTTCTTGGGATGATCTTAGATCGGCTCAGTAGGATGGCCAACGTGACAGAGCAGCAGCCCGAGGAGAAGACCGTCGTCGTAGTGGGGCCGGACGGCGCACCGATCGGCGCGGTAAGCGAACGCGACGACGACCCATCCCGCCTGATCGAGCAGCCGGCAAAGGTGATGCGCATCGGCACCATGATCAAACAGCTGCTCGAGGAGGTGCGCTCGGCGCCGCTGGACGAGGCCGGCCGGGAGCGGCTCGTCGAGATCCACCGCAAGTCGATCGTCGAGTTGGAGGACGGCCTCGCGCCCGAGCTGCGCCAGGAGCTGGAGCGGATCTCCACCGAGTTCACCGAGGGCTCGACCCCGAGCGAGGCGGAGCTGCGGGTCGCGCAGGCCCAGCTGGTCGGCTGGCTGGAGGGCCTGTTCCACGGCATCCAGGCGGCGCTGGTGGCGCAGCAGATGGCGGCCCGGATGCAGCTTGAGCAGATGCGCGGCGGCCACCGCGCCCTCCCGCCCGGCCTTGCCGGACCGGTCTCCCCGCAAGACGGCGGCAAGACCCCGGGGCAGTACCTCTGAGCGCGTGCGAAGCAACGCGCGTGCGATCGCCCCTGAAAGGCGCTGACATCCAAGCCCGATCTTGACCACTTCGTGGATCAAAGATCGTCAGGATGTCACCGCCGGGCGATCGCGGCAATTCTATGCGCGTTCCGATTTGAGGAGAGAGTCGAGATAGACGGCGACGCCGTCGCGCTCGACCGAGAGCGTGACCTCGTCGGCGAGGGCCATCAGGGCCGGGTGGGCGTTTTCGACGGCGACCCGGCGCCAGCCCGCCCACTTGAACATCGGGATGTCGTTGGGCATGTCGCCAAAGACGAGTACCTCGGCCGCGTCGATCCCCAGCTCGGCGGCGACGATCGCCAGGCCCGTCCCCTTGTCCACGTCGGGCGGGGAGACCTCGATCCAACCCAGACCGGAGTGGGTCAGGGCCACCACATCGGTGGGGATCAGCTCGTCCGCGACGGCGAGCAGCGCGTCCAGATCACCGTCGGGCGCGCGCAGAAAAGCCTTGATCACATCGTGCCGCAGGGAGATCGCCCGATCCTGGACCACGAGATCGTCCGGGTACGGCCAGTCCGCCACGCCGCCGTCGCCCCACAGCGGATCCCGCTCCCCATCGAGCGCCTCGACCAGCACCTTGATCGGGCCCAGCCGCCGCTCCAGCCGGTCGACCAGCGCGGCGATCACCGAACCGGGGACGCGGGCGTCCCGAAGGACTCGCGGCGAACCCGGGTCGCGCAGGTCCACCACCCGGCTGCCCTGACCCAGCACCAGCATGTCGGCGTGGGGAAGGTCGCCGCGGCTCAACGCCTCCAGCCGGGGTCCGCGCCCGGTGCAGCCCACGATGGGGATGCCCGCCGCGCGGACCCGGTCGAAAACCGCGTGGGTGAAGCCGCTGACCGTCTCGTCCGACCTGACGATGGTGCCGTCGAGATCGGTCGCCACCAATTTAGGCAGGTTCAAGTACGTCACGTCCACCGAGGTACGACTGAAGGGCCTTGGGCACGCGCACCGAACCGTCGGGCTGCTGGTGCTGTTCGAGCAGCGGGACCATCATGCGGGTCGTCGACAGGGTGCCGTTGAGCGTGGCCACGTGCTGGGGCTTGCCTTCGGCGTCTCGGTGACGCACGTTGAGCCGCCTCGCCTGGAACGTGGTGCAGTTGGAGGCCGAGGTGACCTCGCGATACCTGCCCTGCGACGGCAGCCACGCCTCGCAGTCGTACTTGCGGGCCGCCGACGAACCCAGATCCCCGGCCGCCACATCGATCACCCTGTACGCCAGCTCCAGCTTGCCGAGGAACCCCTCCTCGACCGCCAGCAGCCGCTTGTGCTCCTCGTGCGCCTGGTCCGGCGGGCTGAACGCGAACATCTCCACCTTGTCGAACTGGTGCACGCGGATGATGCCGCGGGTGTCCTTGCCGTAGCTGCCCGCCTCGCGGCGGAAGCAGCTCGACCATCCGGCGTAGCGCAGCGGGGCGTCGATATTCAGGATCTCGTTCATGTGGTACCCCGCGAGGCTCACCTCGCTCGTGCCCACCAGATAAAGCTCGTCTGCCGGCAGGTAGTAGACCTCGCTCGAATGCGCCCCGAGGAAACCGGTGCCCTCCATCGCCTCCTGCTTGACCAGCACCGGCGGGATCATCGGGGTGAGGCCGTGCTCGATGGCGTGCGCGAGCCCAAGCTGCAGCATCGCGAGCTGGAGCAGCGCGCCCTGGCCGGTCAGGTAGTAGAAGCGGGCTCCGGAAACCTTCGCGCCGCGCTCGACATCGATGGCGCGCAGCCCTTCGCCGATCGCCAGGTGATCCTTCGGGTTGTCGATCACGGGCAGGTCGCCGACCTCGCGCAGCACGACATAGTCGTCCTCGCCGCCGGCCGGGGCGCCCTCCTCGACCACGTTGGGCACGGCCAGGTGCGCCTCGCGCAGCCGCGCCTCGGCGGCGCTCACCGCCGCCTCGGCCGCCTTGACCCTGTCCGAGAGTTCTTTGGTCTGCGCCAGCAGGGCCACCTTTTCCTCGCCGGTGGCCTTGGGCATGCGCTTGCCCAGCTGCTTCTGCTCGGCGCGCAGCGCCTCGAAGGAGGAGACAGCCGACCGCCTCGCCTCGTCGGCGCGCAGCAGTTCGTCGACGGCGTCGACGGACTCGCCGCGCATCCGCTGGCTGGTTCTAACCAGGTCGGGATCCTCACGGAGCAGGCGCAGATCAATCACGCATTGAAGCGTACCGGCTCGGGTTCAACCGGCCGCAACCTGTTTCCCTACCGGGTGGACACTGACGCTCAGGTCGATGACGCCGTCATCGTCGCCGTCCGGTTCACCGCCGAGATCCCCTTGCTCGCCAACGGTTTCGTCCTCCTGTTCGACCGTCGCCCGGTCGGGCTTGGCCAGGATCAGCACCACGCCCAGAGCGATGACACCACCGAAGGCCGCGTAGACCCCCCACTCAAGGGAGATGATCAGCTGTTCCCGGTTGATCGCGTCGAAGTAGAAGAACGTGTTGTCGATGCCGGCACCCTTGCTCAGCGCCTGGGCGGTGGAGGCGAGCAGGATCGTATTGGCGGCGCAGAGCACCATCCCGATCAGGCGCGCGGTTGCCCGTACCCCCTGATTTCCATAAAAAAGAAGGGCGACCGCGGTGACCGCCGCGAACAGGGTGAGCAGGAATGCAGAACCATACGTTCCCAAACTCACCAGCGAGCCCACCAGGACCTGCTGCTGTTGCTGCTGGAAGTCGGGCTGGTTGCGCAGCTGCTCCGCACTCGGCATGACCTTCTGCCACGGGCCGAACAGCGAGGCCGCGGCCAGGGTTACGCCAAGGGCGGCCGTGGGCAGCAGCGGGTGTCGGGTCAGCCACGGCGGCCTGGCCCAGCTGATGCGCGTGCGCGCCACCTTGGGCTTTGGCTTGGGGGTGGGGGACGAGCCGAACTCGACGAGGTCCTCGGACATGGGCGCTCCAAAACGCGTGGGGTGCAAGCATCGTAGTAGTTGCACCCCACTTGTGGGGAGAATCAGCCGCCGAGCAGGCCGCCCAGCATCCCGCCGGACTGCTGCTGTTGCTGGCCTCCGGCGATGCCGTGGGGCGGCTCCTCCGACGGCTGCACCACCACGAAACCCTGGCCGGAGAAGCTCATCGTGAACGCCTCACCGGTCGAGCGGCCCAGCAGCGTGCCGATGCCCAGCTGCTCGGCCCGGTGGTACCCGGTCTGCAGCCCCGCCGACCAGCAGATCGCCGCCTGCGGGTCGGCGTAGGTCGGCTGGTCCACGGTGAGCACCACCGGCGTGCCCTGCGTCGTGATCGCGATCCGCCCCTGCCCGGTGAACACGCAGTTGAACAGGCCGGCGCTGGAGAGCATGCCCACGCCCTGGACCATCTTGATGTCGTAGTTGAGCGACGACTCGAACGCGAGCACGTTGGAACCGTTGACGCTCAAGGCATCCCCGGCGGCGAGGTCGATCAGGTGGACGTCGGAGGCGCGTTCGGCGAGGAACACGTCGCCCTGGCCGCTCAGCTTCATCAACGGCACGCCCTCGCCGGTGAGCTTGCTCTTGATCCATTTTGCCGCCCCGCCGGAGCCGAGCGCCTGGAACTGCACGTTGCCCTGGTACGCGACCATGGCTCCGGTGCGGGCCATGCAGTCTCCGTTGAGCTGAATCTTCAGCATCTTGGAGTTTTGCAGGGTCATCCCGGGGGTGGTCGTTTGTTTTTCGAGGTTTTCGGCGGCGAAAAGCGCGCTTTGCATAAGGGGTGTCCTCCGGTCGGTCTCAGTCCCAGCCCAGTTCGTGCAAGCGATCATCGGATATCCCGAAGTGGTGTGCTATCTCATGTACGACAGTTATAGCCACCTCCTCGATCACCTCTTCTTCGTTCTCGCAGAGCCTGAGGATGGGTTTTCTGAAAATTGTTATCCGGTCTGGCAACACCCCGGCGTAGTCCCAGCCTCGCTCGGTCAGCGCGTGACCTTCATACAGCCCAAGGAGTTCGGTGTCGCCGGGCGGCGATTCCGCCTCGACAAGGATGACGACATTTGACATCAATTTCATTAATTCCGGGGGTACCTCGTCGAGCGCTTCGCCGACCAACTCTTCAAACCGTTCGGGGCTCATATCCACCGGCATTCCGCACCCCCGTCAGGTGAGCTGGCCGCGGCGCAGGCGAGCCAGCCACGCGGCGGAGTCGGCATAGTCCACATCGGACAGACCGGCCGGCGGCGGTACCGGCGTTTCCGGCGTGCCGGGCGGGGTGGCACGCGGGTAGGAGCCGAGGAAGCGCACCTCGGCACAGATCCTCCGCAAGCCCTGCAACGCTTCCCCGACCCGCGCCTCGGCGACGTGGCCGGTGCACTCGAGGAAGAACACATAGCGCCCCAGGCGTTCGCCGGTCGGCCGCGACTCGATGCGGGTGAGGTTCACCCCGCGGACCGCCAGCTCGGTCAGCACCGCCAGCAACGCCCCGACCTGGTCATGCGAAATCCACACCGCCAGCGACGTGACGTCGTCGCCGGTGGGATCGGGCGGGGGCGTGCCGGGCCGCGACAGCAGCACGAAACGCGTCACCGCGTCCGGATGGTCGGCGATCTTCTCGGCGAGCACCTTGAGCCCGAACCGCTCGATGGCGATGGGCGCGCAGATCGCCGCGTCGTTGACCCGGTCCGCGGCGCTCGCCGCCGCCGCCCCGTTGGACAGCACGTCGATTATGGTCGCGTCGGGCAGGTTGGCCCGCAACCACCCTCTACATTGGATAGACGCCTGTGGGTGGGCCGCGATCGTCCGTACCCCTTGCAGGTTCTGCTGAGCGTGCGCCGCAAGCACGAAATCCACCGGGATCACCACGTCTCGCGTGATCACCAGGGGGTCGCCGTCGACAAGCTCGTCGAGGCTCACCCCCACCGCACCGCCCACCGAGTTCTCCCACGGCACAAGCGCGGCATCGGCGTCGCCGGCGCGCACCGCGTCAAGCGCCTCCGGCACGCTGCGCGCCGGGGTCCTGATGCCGCGCACCGCGGCCGGGATCGTCAGCAGGGCCTGCTCGGTGAAGGTGCTCTCCGGCCCCAGGTATACGAAACGCGTCGGTGGCACTCCTGGCATACGCCGACGCTACATCAGCAGCCCGCGGCAAGCTTGATGCCCGACGGCGCCAGCAACTTCACCTCGGCCGTGCAGACATCCGTCCCCGCGGCGACAAGCTTGAGCCCGTTTTGGGTGATCGTCACGGCCAGCACCGAGTCCCGGCCCGGCACCTGAAGCTCGGTCAGCTGCCAGCTCCCCGCGCACAGCGGATAGCCGGCGACCGCCCCCGACGGACTGATCGACGACGCGCTCCTCACCAGATCGATCACCTGGTTGGCGGTGACCCGCCCCGCGCACGGCACCGCCGTGTACTCCGGGAACGGCGACAGCGTCGGGGTCGGGCTGATGTTGCGGCTCGGCGACGAGGTCGGCGCGGGCGTGAACCCGGGCGGGAACTCCGGTGTTTGACTCGGCGCCGACGGCGGAGCCGGAACCCGATCGCCACGGGAGGCGAGATCGGGGGGAGTCCCGCAGGCCGAGGTCACGAGCATCAGCAGGACCAGGCCGGCGGCGGGGGTGAACGGCCGCATATGGGGCTTTATACCACGCCGTCAGACCGCGGCGAAGAAGGTCAACGAACCGACCACTGAATCGTTGCGGCGCAACGGAGTCGCGATCGCGTCGAGGGTGTGGATGCCGGCGGAGTTGCGCACCCGCAGCAGGCTGCGCGCAAGGCGGCCGGAGGACAGCGCGAGCAGAGGTGGGATCTGCTCGCGCTCCGTTTCGGCAAGCTCATTGCCGGCGGCCGTGAAGTCGATAAGCGCAAGGACCTCTCGGTCGAGCAGGTGCCGGCCCATGAACTCCAGCGGCTGCTTCTGCCGCAGCATCCGGGCACACGGCCCGGAGGCCGCGAGGATGACACCGCTGGCGTCGATCACCAGACAGGACTCCTCAGCGGCGGTGACGGACGCGGCCCACTGCTCGAGCGGGTCGGTCACCGTCGCCTCCGGTGACGGGTGAGCCGAGGGGGACAACGAGAGCTCGATGTGGGTCATCGCCCGCCAACGTTACCCGCGTGTGGTGTCCTTGTCACCGGCTGTTGCTCCCTCCGGGTACCACTGGTAGGGCTTGGCATCCGGCCATATGGATGGGGTTCGCGCTACCTGTGACAACTTGTCCGCCGTCTCCGGGGAGAGCCGGCGGCCGGTTGCGGCCAGCACCTTGTCAAGCTCGCGATAGGTGGTGACAACGCAGTCCTTCGGGAGCCCGTTGACGCTGATGGGACCGTTGCCCACGAACGCCAGCACCGGAAAGACCTTGATGTCCTGCCCTATCGCCGTCGACAGCGCCTTCTGCGCCCGCTTGGCGTCTCGCCTTGCCTGGGACACATAGGACGGCCGTCGGCCGTTGATCTGCACCACGTCCCCGGCGATCAGCACGCGGCTTCGCCCGTGCTGTGCGACCGAGACGCTGAAGATGCCGCCCGGGCCGATCGCGAGGAAGCCGGCTAGCGGCTTGGTCTTTCCCTCCACGACGACGGGTCTGGCGGTTGGCCATTCGATGACGTGCCACTCTCTCGAGAGCCGGTCCGCGGTTCTGTCTTCCGCGGCCGCCATGCGCTTGATCACTTGTTCTTCCCGCAGGCGGCGGGCCCATTGTGTGGGCTGGAGCCTGGGGGCTGCGCCGAACTGAGGTCGGACGGGGTATGCGGTCATGCCTGCCTCCGGCGGTGCCACGCACTGAGTTAGGTATCCCTTACCGTACGTGAGCCTCCTATCTCACTCCTATAGGTTGGGTAGGCCTGAATAGCGGAGTCGCCATGAATGAATGGATGAATGTCCATTTCATTGGTAGCTTTTCAGCTCGACATCATTGGCGGCACGCTGCAGCAGCCGAGTCGTCGGCGCGGCGAGAGCCCCCTTCCAGGGCATGTAGTGCAGCACCCGCATCATCGCGTTGCGCACCCGCACCTGCCCCGGAGTGGTGGCAGTGAACGCCTTGACCGCCCGGCGCGCGAACTTCTGGTTGGCCTGAGCGTAAGGGCGCATTATCCGCTCGTAGCAAGCGAACGCGGCGACGTGGTCGCCACCCGCCGCGGCAAGCTCACCGGCGAGCACATAGGCGCCGACCAGAGCCAGCCCGGTCCCCTGCCCCGACGCGGGCGAGGGGCAACTCGCGGCGTCGCCCACGAGCGTCACCCGGCCGCGCGACCAGCCCGGCATCTCCACCAGGCTCACGGAGTCGAAGTAGAAGTCGTTCGCGTCCCGCATGAACTCCAGCAGCCGCGGCGTCTCCCAGCTCTCCCCGTCAAAGTGCTGCGCCAGAACGGATTTGGCGTCGCGCCGGTCGAAGTCGAGGCGGGGGGAGTTGAAGATGAACAGGCTTCGGGCCTCGCTGTTGTCGCGGGCGCTGTAGACCGAGACGAGGCGGTCGACCGAGCCGTAGAAAAGCTCGGCGTAGTCGAGGTTCAGGTAGTTCGGCGTGGTGTAGATGGAGACGTAGGCGCCAAGGTGCTTGACGAACTGCGCCTCGTCGCCGAAGGTCAGCGCCCGCACCCGGGAGTGCAGCCCGTCGGCCCCGATCACCAGGTCGAAGCGGCGGTCCGGGCCGCGCTCGAAGCTCACGAGCACGCCGTCTGGCCCCTCGTCAAGCGCCGCGATCGAGTCGCCGAAGACATACTCCACAACGTCTTTGGTGCGGTCGTAGAGGATGCGGGCCAGGTCGCCGCGCATGATCTCCTCATCGTCGCCGGTGCGGCCCTCGAAGAAGTCGGCGGGCAGGACGGCGAGGGTCCGGTTGTCCCGGTCCACCCAGCGCGCCTCGCGCATGTTGGTGCTCGCCGCGCGGATCTCCTCAAGAATGCCCATGCGCCGGGCCACCTCGATCGCCGCGCCCCTGATGTCCACCTTGTAGCCGCCGTCACGCAGCTCGGGTGCGCGCTCGACGATCGTGACCTTGTGCCCGTCCTTGGAAAGCCAGAAGGCCAGTGCCGGCCCGGCGATGCTTGCCCCAGAAATCAAAATCTCCATGGGATGGGACGGTACACACGTCTTAGACGTTTGTGCAAGACGGGTGTCTAAGACGTGTGTTAGGGTCCATCCATGGGAAACAGGGAGGCCCTCATCGACGGGGCGAAAAAGTGCCTGAACGAGAAGGGCTACACCCGCACCACGGCACGCGACGTCGCCACCGCCTCCGGGGTCAGCCTCGCCGCCATCGGGTACCACTTCGGCTCCAAAGACGCACTGCTACAGGCGGCCCTCTTCGAGGCGATGCAGGAGTGGGGCGAGGACCTCGGCCGCGCCTTCGCCACCGACATCGACCCCGACGCCACCCCGGCCGAGCGCTTCGAGGCACGCTGGCGCCGCGTGATCGACTCCTTCGGGCGGCACCGCCCGTTCTGGCTGATGCAGTTCGAGATGGTGGCGCAGGCCGAACACGTGCCCGAGCTGCGCAAGACGCTTGCCGCCGGGGTCGAGGCCGGGCGGCGCGGCCTGGCCGAACTGTTCGACAGCGACGCCGAACTGGGCGCGCTCTACCAGGTTCTGCTCAGCGGGGTGCTGATGCAGTGGCTGATCGACCCGGCGACCGCGCCCACGGCAAAGGAACTGGGCGGCTCGCTCGGCAAACTCAGCGGATACTTAGCTGCCGGCCCAGCAGGCCCTGCTTAGCCCGGCGCTCGTCGGAGGTCAGCGGGTCGTCGCGCAGCGCCGCGGCATAGCGGGTGGCGAAGGCGGCGACCGGCTCCTCCCACTCCTGCGCCGAGGACTCCTCCGGCAGGTCCCACACGGGCACCAGCAAACTGTGCGCGCGGAACATCCCCGCGAACTTCGTCTCCTCGCCCAGCTTCAGCTCGCCCGCGGCGCCCAGGCGCGCAAGCGCGTTGAGCGCCTTGTCCTCCGGCTGCGGCATCACCCAGCGCACGTGCGACTTGCCCGGTACCCGGCACCAGTACGCGGCCGGGGCCGCGGCCAGCTTGGACGTCGGGAAGATCGACGCATTCGCCGCTTCCAGCGAGGCGCTGACGTTCTCGTCGCGCTCCTGATCGGCGTCGAGCCAGAACTCGAAGCCGTCCTTCATCTCGATCGCCAGCGGTTCATTCACGATGACGTCGGCGAGGCGCGGGCCCGGACCGGGGAGCACCGGCATTGACACGGAGTTGCCGGGCTCGGTCTCGAGCGCCTTCAGCAGGGCGGCGGCCATATCCCGGTTTATATCGCCGGACCGGTCATTGCGTTGCAGCCCAAGGAAAATCCGGCCGTCCGGCTTGGTCAGTGCGGGCCACGCCATCGGCAGCACGGTCGCCAGCGTGACCTCACGCTCGCCATACTTTTCGGCATACTCCGGCGCCAGCCTCAGCACGGCCGTGGCCGCCGGCACCAGCTCACGCAGCGCGACCCACTCGGCCTCGTCGGCCAGGCCCTCGAATGGGCGGGCGACGAAGACGTCACGGACCTTGACGTCACGGACCTTCGGCGGCTTCTTGCCGGATTTTTTGCTCACGGCCGCTCAGCTTAGTTCAGCCCAAACCGATTGACCCAAGCCGTCCTTATCGACACCCCATCGATCGGCGAGCGCCTCCACGATCGTGAGACCGCGCCCGTCGGCCTCCTCGCCCGACGCGGACCTTGGCCGGGGCAGCTGCGCCGAACCGCCGTCGGTCACCCGCACCTCGATCATCCGCGTGTCCTCGGAGGTCCGCAGCCGCCAGGCCAGCCGGACCACCCCGCCGGGCAACGGCTCGGCATGCCGCACGGCGTTGGCGATCAACTCAGCTGCGACGGAAATCACATCGGCGAGCAGGGCGGGCGGGATGTTGCCGGTCAGCGCCGCGGTCAGCCGATGGCGTGCCTGCCGTGCGCCGCGCGCGTGGTGCGGAACCACGACGCACCAGGCGCTCTCTGCGACAGCCGTCGACACCCTCAAGCCTCCCCGACACCCATGTCTCCGCGTGGCAGGCGTACCTCTGCGACGGTACCTCCCCCATCCCGGGGACGTAAGGACACCCAACCGTTTTGTCGCTCAATAGTCTTTCGGACGAGGAAAAGACCCAGCCCGGCACCTCCGTACCGCCGATCATCCCCCGCCTCGCCCTGCCAGAACCGCTCGAACGTGTGAGGCGTGTGATCCGGAGAGATCCCGATGCCACGGTCTGCAACTTGGAATAACACTGTGTAACGGTCCGATCCGGCGGTCAGGATCACCGGCGCGGCCCCGGGCGAGTACTTGTGAGCGTTCGTTACCAGCTCGATCAGCACGCTGCCGATCCCGGCGCGATGGCCCAGCGCCGCCGGCAGGCGCGTGGGCAGCTCCAGGCACAGCCGCTTGCGCAGTTCGAGCGGCAGCTCGGTCGATGCCCGGCGAAGCGTCTCGAGCAGATCGAACGGGGCGAGAGCGACCCTGACGGAGGAGCTGGTGACGCTCGCGTCAAGCAGCCGGTCGACCATCCGGGCAAGCTCGCCGGCGCGCTGGCCGATCACGCGGGCGGAGTCCCGGCGCTGATGATCGTCGAGCTGATCCCAGTGATCGCGCAGTGTGTCCGCGTACCCCTTGATGACAGTGACCGGCGTTCGCAGCTCATGGCTTGTCACCGCCATGAAAAGCTCGGCGTCCTCGCTGGAGCCCCCGACCTGCGCCAGGCGCGGCAGCCCAGGGACCCGGTAAAGGAAGCCGACCGCCGCCGCGATCAGCTTCATCACCGCGGTCTGATCCTCATCCAGGTCGCGATCATGGTCGAAGTAGGCGCCGACGAGCACGGCGAGCCGGCCGTCCACATAGACCGGATGGACCAGCAGCCAGCGGGTGGAGCGGGCTTCGAGCTGCCCGGCCGCCATCGGGTCGAGCACACCCAGCTCCAGCCGGTACGGCGGTGCCAGCGGCGGCGTCACGGCGCTGACGTGCTCGGGCAGCACCGGCTTGCCCAGCGCCCAATCCTGCACGCCGCTGGCGGCGATGATGCGCCCACCCGGCTTGGCCCGCCCGTCCAGCTCGCACACGCCCATGCCGGTGGCGCCGAGCGCCCGCTGGCCCAGCCGCAGCAGCCGGTCGAGCACGGCGTGATCGCGGTGAGCGTCATCGATCAGCGCGGTGAGACTGAAGATCAGCTCACGGTAGGCGACACTCACAGTCCGGAAGTCTTACACCTATCGGCCAAGGAGGGCCAGAACCTCTTTTGGCCGATCCGTGATTATGCCGTCAACCCCAAGGGAGACAACAAGTTCCACATCTTCGGGTTCGTTGACCGTCCACACGTAGACCTGCTGCCCGGCGACCTTGAGCCCGCGCACCAGCCCCGGCCGCTTGCGGATCAACTCCAGGCCCGGCCCGGCGATGCGCGTGCCGAACGGCAGCCGCCGCACCCGCACCCCCGGCGGAAGGCGATCGAGCAGCATCACGGTCGGGACGCGCGGCATGAGGTCGCGGCCACGCCGCACGGCCAGCGGCGAGAACGACATCATCGTGACCTTGACGTTGGAGTCGCCGTCGAGCAGGCCGTGCCGGTACAGGGCAAGGCGCAGCCGGTGCTCCACCGCACCCCCGAACCGGTTGGGGTGCTTCGTCTCCACCAGCACGCGGATCGGCCGCCCCGCCTTGCGGCACTCGTCGAGCAGGTCGTCGAGGGTGAGCAGGGTCGCCGTGGCGCCGCTTGAATGCCACGACCCGTAATCCAGCTCGCGCAGCTGGTCCAGCGTGAACTGCGACAGCGGGCCGGTGCCGTTGCTGGTGCGGTCAAGCCGCCGGTCGTGGAAGCAGACGAGGTGACCGTCGCGGGTGAGCCGCACATCGCACTCGACGCCGTCCACGCCGGCCTCGATCGCGGAGCGGTACGCGGCGAGGGTGTGCTCGGGCAGTTCGGCCGAGGCGCCGCGGTGCGCGAAGACTAAAGGCTCTTCAGAGGACGTGGGGATCATGGCCACTCTCGGCGACCATGGGCTTGCCCGAGGCAGCCCAGCGGATCATCCCGCCGTCAAGGTTTGCCACGTTCTGGAAGCCCTGCTGCAACAGGTACGCCACGACCTGGCCGGAGCGCCCGCCCACCCGGCAGACAACAACCACGTCACGGTCCTTCGGTACGTCCCGCAGCCGCGCCGGGATCTCCATCATCGGCAGGTGAGCGGCGCCGGGCGCGTGGCCGGCGGCCCACTCGTCGTCCTCACGGACATCCAGCAGATAGGCGGCGGCATCCACATCATCGACGGAAACGGTCGGAATCAGCACACCACCATTGTGACTGTGCTGTCCAGCACCTGCTAAAGCGGCGCTGCGCTTACAACAGTGCCTACAACTGGTGAGTCCACTGCGGGTTGACCGAAGCCCACTCGCTGAGCTGGGCGGTGCGCAGGGCATCGAACAGGGCCGGGGTCTCCTCGTTCATCAGGATGAACGACTCATCCCCGATCATTTCCGGGTACGAGGGGACCGTGATCCCGAGCAGCGCCTCCGGCCGCAGGCTGCGCAGCGCCAGCACCGCGTCGCCCAGCGAGGCGCCGCCCGTGTCCACGGTGATCGAGTCCCCCAGGGCGCGGATGAACTGGTCGAGCTTGACGGGGTTATACGCGATGCCCTTGCTTAGCGCGGTACCAAATATGGCTTTGATCAATTGCTGATTATGCCGCTGCCGGTCGTAGTCACCGTTCTCCAGCCCGTAGCGCTGCCGCGAGTAGTCGAGCGCCTCGGAGCCGTCGAAGACCTGGCAGCCCAGCGGGAAGACCCGGCCGGTGTGGATCGAGGTGACCTCGGTGTCGACGCACAGCCGCACGCCGCCCAGCATGTCGATCACCCGCTCGAAGCCCTTGAAGTCGATCACCGCGGCGCCGTCGAACTTGACGCCGGTGAGCTGCGCGAGTGTGGCCGAGAGCAGCTGGACCCCGCCGATACTGCCGCCGCCGAAGTGGAACGCGGCGTTGATCTTTTCGCGGCTGCCGTAGAACTCGGTCGGAGCGAACTCCGGTATGTCCACGAGCAGGTCGCGTGGGATCGATACGAGATAGGCGCCGTTGCGCTCGGGGTTGATCTGGACAACGATGATCGTGTCGGAGCGCTGGCCGTCCTCCGGGTCGCCTGCCCGCAGGTCGGAGCCGAGCAACAGGAAGTTCAGCGGCTGCCCGTCACGACGCCACGCCCCCACGTGCTCCGGGCTCGCGCCGCGGGCGCCGGGTGCCAGCAGCACCTCGTGGCCCAGGCTGGTCTCATACCGATGGAGCAGCAACTTTAGGGCGATCAAGCTTGCCCCTGAGAGCACGACGAGCGACAAACCAAGGACAAGCAGCACTTTTGGCCACCGCCATGAGCGGGTCACCTGCATGACCCCCAGCTTATTGAGCGATCATGCACAAAATGGGCTATTTCGCCTATTGTCGATCTATGGGCGAGACCAGAGCGATGCCCGATCGGTGCCGCGGCGCACTCGCGGCCTTGGCGGTCGGTGAGGGTGAGACGTTCGCCCCCACCCACTCGGCCATCTTGTCCGCCGCGATCGCGTTGTAGAGGGCGATCGCCTTGGGCCGGTCGGAGAGCACCACGCTCTGGCCGTCGATCTCGTCGGTTCCTGTGAACGGGCTCGTCATGAACGTCAGGTCGTCGCTGCGCAGCCCGCGGAACTGGATTGCCATATCGATCAGCTTGAACTCCTTGTTGACCTTCACCGCCTTGGTCACCGCCTGGACGAACTTGTTGAACTTCACCGGGTTGGTCAGCGTCTCGGTGCTCGCCGCCTTGTCCAGCATGATCTTGAGGAGCTGCTGCTGGTGGCGCATGCGGGCGAAATCCCCGTCCGGGAACTGCTTGCGCTGGCGCGTGTAGTCGAGGGCCTCGGCACCGTTGAGGTGCATGGTGCCCTTCTTGAACTCCCGGTACGGCGGGTGGATCGAGGTGATGTCCCGCTCGATCGGCATGTCGATCCCGCCGAGCGCGTCCACCACCTGCTTGAAACCACCGAAGTCGATCTGCACCACGTGGTTGATGCGCACCGACGTGAAACACTCCACCGTCTTGACCAGCAGCGGCAGGTCACCCCACGCGTAGGCGGCGTTGATCTTTGCTCGGCGGCTGCCACACTCCGTGTCGGTCGCCTTCTGCGGCACCGAAACCCACAGGTCACGCGGCATCGACACCAGGTAGGCGCGATCCTGGGTGGACGGGATGTGCATCAGGATGATGGTGTCCGTCCGCGCCTGCCCCGGATCGTCGGCCGGCGAATCCGGATCGGCCAGGTCGGTCCCGACCAGCAGGATGTTCTGCACGCCCTGCGCCGTCTCCGGCGGGCGCCCCTTCGTCAGCGACGAGAACGGGTCTGTGCGCTCCAGATCGCCCTCGATGCTCTTGCCGTATAGCCAGAGACCGATGCCGCCGACGCCGGCACACAGGGCAAGCGCCAGCACCACCACCAGGGCGATCCTGTCCCACCTCGGCTTGGGACCCTTGCGGGGCGTGCCATAGGTGCCGGTCGTCCGGGGACCGGGAGCCGCTTCCCGGGACGACGGAGCCGAGCGACCGGGAACAGAGGCGCGACCCGAGGGCCGCCGCTGGTTCGGTGAGGACATGAAGTCCAGGGTAAGAGCTTCGAGCTACAACGACCGGAAGTAATCGATCGTGGCGCGCAGACCCTCGTCCGGACCGACCGTGGGCTCGTAGCCGAGTTTCGACTTGGCAAGCGTCAGGTCAGGCCGGCGGCGCTCGGGATCGTCGGGCGTGCGCGGCAGCAGCACGATCTCTGAACTCGACCCGCTCAGCTCGATGATCTTTTTGGCCAGGTCGAGCACGCTCATCTCGTACTCGGTGCCGCAGTTGACCGGCCCGTGCTCGTGCGAGTCGAGCAGCAGCAGGATGCCGCGGACCAGATCGTCCACGAAGCAGATGGAGCGGGTCTGGTCGCCCGTGCCGTGCACGGTCACCGGCTCGCCGCGCAGCGCCTGCGAGATGAACGTCGGGATGAAGCGGCCGTCGTTGGCGCGCATCCGCGGACCGTAGGTGTTGAAGATCCGAACGATCGCGGTGTCGACACCATACGTGCGCCTGTACGCCATCGTCGTGGCCTCGGCGAACCGCTTGGACTCGTCATAGACGCTGCGCACACCCACCGGGTTGACGTTGCCCCAGTACGTCTCGGGCTGCGGGTGCACCAGCGGATCCCCATACGCCTCCGAGGTCGAGGCGAGCAGGAACCTGGCCTCGTCCTCGCGGGCGCGGTCAAGCAGGTGGAAGGTGGCGAGCGACCCCACGCGCAGGATCTCCACCGGCAGCGTGCCGAAATCGACCGGACTGGCCGGCGACGCCATGTGCAGGATGGCATCGAAGCGGCCCATCAACGCGGGCTCGGCCGGCAGGCCGTCGGAGATGTCCGCCTTGACAAGGGTGAACAGCGGGTTGTCGGCGAGGTGCGCGACATTGGACTCGGCGCCGGTCACGAAGTTATCGATCGCGACCACCTGGCACCCGCGCGAGATCAGCAGGTCAACCAGATGGGAGGGAACGAACCCCGCGCCGCCGGACACGAGCACACGATGACCTTCGCCGAAGCGTGGGGTGACTGACATGCCGCCTAGCTTAGCTTTCATCGAGACTCCGATACGTACCCCTATGATGCAGCAACAACTCCGAGCCCTCAGGCAGGTGCATCTCGGCGATCGCGCCCTCGACCAGCAAACTCCAGCCCACCGGCCGGGATGCCTGAAGCCGGCAGCCCACCCACGGCCGGTCCGCCGGCACCGGCCCGAACCCGGTCTCGAGCCAGCTCTCCCCCTGCTTGAACAGCCCGCCCGGCGCGGGTGCCAGCCCGGCGAACCGGTCCGCCAGCTGCCTGTCCGGCGGGGCGAGCAGCGATACGGCGAAGACCCCGGCCCCGGATGCGGCGGCCCACAGGTCCGACTCCTCGTCGATGAGCCCCAGCATCGTGCCCGGCTCGCCGTCTGCGACAAGGCTGGACGAGACGGTCAGGCCCGCCGGGCCGGGCGCCGTCCACAGGGTGACCGTCTGCGCGAAACGGCCCCGGAGCCGGCGCACCTGCGAGCGCGCCGACTCCGGGGTCGCGAACGGATCACTACCGTGAATCACTGTGACTATTGCTCCTGCTAAAGCAAGTCGCGGGCAGCGCCGCCGAGGAAGCCGGCGAGCGTGGCAGATCGATCTTGCAAACGGTGGAGCGTGTTTGCAAGATCGACAGCCCCGCACGCCGGCGGCGGCGCTGCATCACGTCCACGCGAGCAGGGCGGCTTCCGGGTCGGTGAGGAACTCGCCCACGTCGCGCAGGAACTTCGAGCCCAGCTCGCCGTCGATGATCCGGTGGTCGAACGACAGCCCCAGCGTGCTCACCTGGCGCAGCTTCACCTTGCCCTTGTGCGCCCACGGCTGCTCCCGCACCGCGCCGAAGGCCAGGATCGCGGCCTCGCCCGGGGGCAGGATCGGCGTGCCGGTGTCCACCCCGAACACCCCCACATTGGTGATCGTGAAGGTGCCGCCGGTCATGTCGGCCGGTGGGGTCTTGCCCGTCTTGGCGACGTTGACCAGCTCGGTCATGCCGTCGGCGAGCTGCCGCAGGGTCAGCGTGCCGGCGTCCTTGATGTTGGGGACGATCAGGCCACGCTCGGTCGCGGCGGCGATGCCGAGGTTCACGTACTCCTTGATGATGATCTCTTCGGTGGCGCCGGACCAGGTCGAATTGATCATTGGGTACCGCTTGATGCCCAGCAGCACGGCCTTCGCCACCAGCAGGAGCGGCGAGACCCGCACCTCGCGCCAGTCCCGTTGCCCCTTGAGCCGTTCCAGCGCCCGCATCGAGCGGGTCATGTCCACGGTCAGGAACTCGGTGACGTGCGGCGCGGTGAACGCGGACGCCACCATGTTGGCGGCGGTCAGCTTGCGCACACCCTTGATCGGAATCCTGGTTTCACGTGAACCCAAGACTGCCGGGGCGGGGGCCGGCGCCTCGGCCTTGCCGTCCACCGCGGCCTGCAGGTCCTCGCGCGTGATCGAGCCCTGCGGCCCTGTCCCGGCGATCGTCGTCAGGTCCACCCCGAGGTCGCGGGCGAGCTTGCGTACCGGCGGCTTCGCCAGCGCCTTCCCTCCCACTGCCGTAGCTGCCACGGGCTCCGGCTCCGGCTCGGGCTCGGGCACCACTTCCGGCACGGGTGTCGCGACGGGTGCAGGCTGCGCCCCGGCACGGACGCGCCGCTTGGCCGGGCCGCTCTTGGGCCCGTACCCGACCAGCACCGCGGTCCGGCCGTTGGCCGTGGTCTCCCCGATCAGGCCGCCTTCCTGAGCCTGAGCGGCTTCGCCTCCGGTGTCGATGGAGATGATCGGCGCGCCGACCTCCACCACCGCCCCCTCCGGCTGGAAGATCTTCACGACCCGCCCGGCCCACTTCGCCGGGATCTCCACCGCCGCCTTGGCGGTCTCGACCTCGACGATGGGCTGGTTCAGCTCGATGACGTCGCCCTCGGCGACGAGCCACTTGAGGATCTCGCCCTCGGTCAGGCCCTCACCCAGGTCGGGAAGCGGGAACTCGTTGATAGCCATGCTTTTCCTCACCACCCGAACGTGCGGTCGACGCCGTCGAGGACACGGTCCAGGTCGGGCAGGTACTCCTCCTCCAGGCGGGCGGCCGGGTACGGCGTGTCGTAGCCGGTCACCCGGAGCACCGGCGCCTCAAGGGAGTAGAAGCACTGCTCGGTGATGCGCGCGGCCAGCTCGGATCCGAGGCCCAGGTTGCCCGGCGCCTCGTGCACCACCACCGCGCGTCCCGTCTTGCGCACCGACGCATACACCGGCTCCATGTCCAGCGGGGACAGCGTGCGCAGGTCGATCACCTCGAGCGAGCGCCCGTCCTCCTCGGCCGCGGTCGCCGCGTCGAGCGCGGTGCGCACCATCGGGCCGTAGGCGAGCACTGTCGCGTCCGTGCCCTCCCGCACCACCTTGGCGGTGTGCAGGTCGATCGTGGCGCTGTCCCTGGAGACCTCGCCCTTCTCCCAGTAGCGCCGCTTGGGCTCCAGGAAGATGATCGGGTCGTCGGAGGCGATGGCCTGCTGGATCATCCAGTAGGCGTCGGCCGGGTTGGAGCAGGCCACCACCTTGAGGCCGGCGGTGTGGGCGAAATACGCCTCGGGCGACTCGGAGTGGTGCTCGACCGCGCCGATGCCGCCGCCGAACGGGATGCGGATGACCATCGGCAGGCGCACCTTGCCCTTTGACCGGTAGTGCATCTTGGCGACCTGGCAGACGATCTGGTCGTACGCCGGGTACACAAACCCGTCGAACTGGATCTCGACGACCGGCCGGTACCCGCGCAGGGCCAGACCGACCGCGGTGCCGACGATGCCGGACTCGGCGAGCGGCGTGTCGATCACGCGGTCCTCGCCGAAGTCCTTCTGCAGCCCATCGGTGATCCGGAAGACGCCGCCCAGCTTGCCGATGTCCTCACCCATCAGCACAACCTTGGGATCGTCCTCCATGGCCCGGCGAAGGCCCAGGTTGAGCGCTTTGCCGAGAGTCAGGGTCTCAGTCATCGGTGCGCTCCCTCGAACGACGCGTGGTAGGCCTTGAACTGCTCGCGCTCCTCGTCCACCTCGGCCGAGCCGTTGGGGTAGACGTGGTCGAAGATCTGGGTGGGGTCCGGGTCGGGCATGGCGAGCACCCGCTCGCGCAGCTTGACCGCCTCCACCTTGGCCTCCTGGTCGACCTCGGCGAAGAAGGCGTCGTCGCCGATGCCTTCGCGCTCAAGGAGCTTGCGGACGCGGGCGACCGGGTCCTTTGCCTGCCACTCCTCGACCTCACTGGCGACGCGGTAGCGCGTCGGGTCATCGGAGGTGGTGTGGGCGCCCATCCGGTACGTGTACGCCTCGATCAGCATCGGGCCGTTGCCGTGGCGGGCGTTGTCGAGGGCCGCCCGGGTCACCGCGTAGGTGGCCAGGACGTCGTTGCCGTCGACCCGCACGCCGTGGAAGCCGAAGCCCGACGCCCGCTGGTAGAGCGGAACCCGGGTCTGGCGCTGCAGTGGCTCGGAGATGGCGTACTGGTTGTTCTGGCAGAAGAAGACGATCGGCGCGTTGTAGACGCTGGCGAAGATGAACGACTCGTTGACGTCGCCCTGGCTGGTCGCGCCGTCGCCGAAGTAGGCGATCACCGCCTCGCCGTCGTCGCCGCCGACCTTGCCGTCCTTGGCGACCCCCATGGCGTAGCCGGTGGCGTGCAGGGTCTGCGCCCCGATCACGATGGTGTAGATGCCGAACTTGTTGGCGATCGGGTCCCATCCGCCCTGGTCGACGCCGCGGAACAGGCCCAGCGGCATGATCGGGTCGATGCCGCGGCAGTACAGCACACCGTGCTCGCGGTAGGTGGGGAAGGCCATGTCCTGCTCGCGCAGCGCGCGGCCGGAGCCGACCTGGGCGGCCTCCTGGCCGAGCAGGCTTGCCCAGATGCCGAGCTCTCCCTGGCGCTGCAGAGCGGTGGCCTCGGCGTCGAGTTTGCGAACGGTGACGAGATCGCGGTAGAGCCCGCGCAGCTCGTCAGGGTTGAAGTCGACGGAGTAGTCGGGGTGCGTCACCCTTTCGCCGTCCGGGGTCAGTAACTGCACGAAGTCGGTATCGGCGGCCGTTGCCGGCGCCGCGCGCTTCGAGGAGGCTCTGGTCATTCCGTGTCTCCCATTTCAGGTCCCCGGCAGCGGGGTGTGCCACCGGGCTAATCCACGCTGCCCCGGTGGGAGTCTCGCGTGGCGAAGATGGCACGCCATCTTCGAGGCGTGGCATAACCGTGGCTGAGCCGGCGGCGCTGCCTTGGCGGCTTTGACGTATCGCTTGGCGGATCCGCAGTGTGGGCGGTCTGCCGCGATTCGTCATTGCCGACGGGCTCAATATTGCCGTATCCGTGCCCGTCGTCACAGCCAGCCCTAACGATCAAAACTAATGGGCGTTATACAACTGTCTTCCCCGGTTTTTCTGAAGAGGTCACGTATGCCCAATTTCTTGGAGGCGGTGCTGGGTGCGCAGGACACCAAGCACCCGCCTGCACGCCGTGCCGGTGACGGGCTGTCCGGCTCCGGAAAACGCTTCGCCATCCTGCTCATCCTCATGGTCGGCCTGACCGCTGTCCCAACCTTCATCATGATCCGGGCGGGCACCGAGGAACTCCGGTCCACGGCGGCCGCTCCGGTCCGTCCGATTGTTTTGGGGGTACCCGAACCACCGCCGCAACCAAACAAGAAACCGCCCGTGGCCGGGCAGCAGCAGGGTTGGTCCCTGCCCGTGCTTCCACCGCAACCCGTTGAGCCGCAACGGGAACCTGTCCTTGAACGCAAGGCCGTGGTTGACACGTCCCCGCGCCCGGTCCACAAGCACAAGCCCGCCGAGCCGGGACAGTCCAAATCGGAGGAGCCGAAGCGCGAGCCGAACACGTCGAAGTCCAAGAAGAACAAGAAGTCCAAGAAGCCAAGCGTGGAGCGCCCCTGGGTCGAGCCGCCCGACCTGCCGGACATCGACTTCCCCGACATCGACATGCCTGAGATTGACATGCCTGACATCGAGATGCCCGAGATTGACATGCCCGAGATCGAGCTGCCGGAACCTCCCTACCTGCCCTACCTGGACAGGGCCGAGCGGCCGCGCTCGTAGTTGGCGAGGACCCGGCGCACGGGCTCGATCACGTGGCGCAGGGCGACCTTCTCGATCTCCTGCTGGAGCAGGGCGTCGGTGCGTGCCTCAAGCCGCCGCTTGCCGCCGGGCAGCCAGACCCGGCGCGGGCGGTTGGCGGCGGCGCGCCTCGCCGCCCCGTCAAGCGCCTCCGGCAGCTCGGACACGTGGGACTTGGCCGCGATGGAGACCGCCTCCTGCCACGGCTCGGGCAACCCTTGGGCGGCGCTGGCCGCGTAGTCCCGTACCCCCTGATCGATTTGATCTTTTGTCAAGGCGTCGACCAGCGGCGCCGTCGACGGTGTGGAGGCCGGACCGCCGGCAAAAACCGCCAGCTCCTTCAATGTCGCCGTCACATCCCGGTCAACCGTGTCCACGCCGGCCGTGCCGCTGGCGATGATCGGCTCCAGCAGGGCGCGCAGCGTGCGCACTCCCTGGTACCCCCTTGACGACCGCTCGGTCGAGAACGGGCCGGGTTTGGGCTTGATCGGCGCCCGCTTGGTGGCCGGCTGCTCAGGCACCTCTGAGGTGGCGGAGGTGGCGGCGAGCGGCACGTTGGCCAGGCCGCCTTCGTCGAGCAGCTGGCGCAGGTCCGCGCCGACCTTGGGCAGGTGCGCG
Organism: Candidatus Limnocylindrales bacterium; assembly: GCA_036377915.1. Taxonomy (GTDB): domain Bacteria; phylum Actinomycetota; class Actinomycetes; order Mycobacteriales; family Micromonosporaceae; genus Allorhizocola. The sequence continues at coordinate 7,718 of DASUXL010000186.1, read as the reverse complement.
GGGAGCAGCTTGTCGGTCTGGTTGAGCGCGACGATCAGGCCGGAGCGCTGGCCGGCGAGCTGGCGCAGGTATCCCTCGTGGACGAGCTGGTCGGCATATTTCTGCGGGTCGCAGATCCAGACCACCACGTCGACAAGGTGCAGCAGCCTGTCCACCTCGACGCGGTGCTTGGGCTCGACCGAGTCGACGTCGGGCAGGTCGAGCAGGATCATGCCGCGCAGGCTCGCCTCGTCCTCGGCGTCGAGCGGGGACTCGCGGGTGAAGCGCCGCCGCGGGGCCACTCCCAGCCAGTCGAGCAGCTCGTCGGCCTGGCCGAGGCTGCCCCAGACGCACGCATACGGCTCTGAGGTGGTGGGGCGCAGGATGCCGGCCGGCGAGCGATCGATCGTGGTGAACGCGTTGAACATGCTCGATTTGCCGCTGCCGGTGGTGCCGGCGAGGGCGATCGTGGTGAAGCGCTGGGGGAAGCGCAGCCGGTCGGCGGCGCGCTCGGCGACCGCCTTGGCCCGGTTCAGTTGTGGCGAGTCGGGCAGGCAGACGCCGGCCGCGTCGAGGAAGCTCTGCAGCACGTCCAGCTTGGACTCGGGGGTGCGGGCGTCCACCTAATCCCCTCCCTCGGTCTGGCTGGACATATCGGCTATTTTGCTTGCTGCGCACTTCTGGAGGAATTCCCAGATCGGGGTGACAACCCGTTCGGGGAGCATTCCCTGCCGATCGAGTTGGGAGTCCGGGACCACGAACAGCGGCACCGGCTCGCCCAGCAGCTCGGTCAGGTGAGGCACGATCTCGTCGACCGCCTGCGGCGGCACCCGATCGAGCACCACCGCAAGGTCAACCTTGCGTTGCTGCGCCGCGCGCAGGTGCCGCCAAGCCTCGGCGTCAGCGTAGCGGGCGGCGGTGGTGACGAACAGCCACAAGTCTGCGTCATCGAAGAGCTCGTTCGACAGGTCCCGATTCGCCTGATCGACAGAGTTGATGTCCGGTGCGTCGATGAGCGCCACGTTGGCCGGCAGCGCCGGTGCGGAGATCGGCGTCAGCCCGTGCCGGTGCACCCTGGCCCAGCTGCGCGGATGGCACACGAGCACGGGTGTGCGGGTGGTCGGGCGCAGGATGCCGGTCACGCTGACCGGCGCCCGGACCAGGCTGTTGACCAGCGTCGACTTGCCCGCTCCGGTCGGTCCCCCGATCACGGCGAGCAATGGAGCCGCATGGTCAATCACACTGGAAATTTAACTTGCCCAGGCCCGTTACCACAGACCCCAACCAAACTTGCAGTCTAGGGACTCAACCTTGTACCTTGAGTCTGGTCCACTCAAGTTGTTGCTTCTGGAGGCAAGACATGGCACGTGCGGTCGGCATCGACCTCGGGACGACGAACTCCTGTGTGAGCGTCCTGGAGGGCGGCGAGCCCACAGTCATCGCGAATGCCGAGGGTTCCCGCACGACCCCCTCGATCGTGGCGTTCGCCAAAAACGGGGAGGTGCTTGTCGGCGAGGTCGCCAAGCGCCAGGCTGTCACCAACCCCGATCGCACCATCCGTTCGGTAAAGCGGGAGATGGGCACCGGCTGGTCCATCGACATCGACGGCAAGAAATACACCCCGCAGGAGATCTCCGCGCGGGTGCTGCAGAAGCTCAAGCGCGACGCCGAGTCCTACCTGGGCGAGACGATCACCGACGCGGTGATCACGGTTCCGGCGTACTTCAACGACGCTCAGCGCACCGCCACCACGGAGGCCGGTGAGATCGCCGGCTTCAACGTGCTGCGCATCGTCAACGAGCCGACCGCGGCGGCCCTCGCCTACGGGCTGGACAAGGGCTCCAAGGAGCAGACGGTCCTCGTCTTCGACCTGGGCGGCGGCACCTTCGACGTCTCCCTGCTGGAGCTGGCCGAGGGGGTCGTCGAGGTCAAGGCGACAAACGGCGACAACCACCTCGGTGGCGACGACTGGGACGAGCGCATCATCGAGCACCTGGTCAAGACGTTCCGCGGGCAGTATGGCATCGACCTGTCCCAGGACAAGATGGCGATGCAGCGCCTCAAGGAGGCCGCGGAGAAGGCCAAGATCGAGCTGTCGGCCGCCGCGACCACGAGCATCAACCTGCCGTACATCACGGCCGGCCCGGACGGCCCGCTGCACCTTGACACCACGCTGACCCGCGCCGAGTTCCAGCGCATGACCCAGGATCTGCTCGACCGCTGCAAGGCGCCGTTCGAGCAGGCGATCAAGGACGCCGGGGTCAAGCTGGCCGACGTCGAGCACGTGATCCTCGTGGGCGGCTCGACCCGCATGCCCGCCGTGACCGAGCTGGTCAAGCAGCTCACCGGCAAGGAGCCCAACAAAGGCGTAAACCCGGACGAGGTCGTGGCGGTCGGCGCCGCGCTGCAGGCCGGCGTGCTCCGGGGCGAGGTCAAGGACGTGCTGCTGCTCGACGTGACCCCGCTTTCGCTGGGCATCGAGACCAAGGGCGGCATCTTCACCCGCCTGATCGAGCGCAACACCACGATCCCGACCAAGCGCTCCGAGGTCTTCACGACCGCCGACGACAACCAGCCGTCCGTGCTCATCCAGGTCTTCCAGGGCGAGCGCGAGATCGCTGCGTACAACAAGAAGCTCGGCACGTTCGAGCTGACCGGGCTGCCCCCGGCGCCGCGTGGCGTGCCGCAGATCGAGGTCACCTTCGACATCGACGCCAACGGCATCGTCCACGTCAACGCCAAGGACCTCGGCACCGGCAAGGAGCAGTCGATGACGATCACGGGCGGCTCGTCGCTGCCCAAGGACGACATCGAGCGGATGCGCCGCGACGCCGAGGAGCACGCCGAGGACGACCGCAAGCGCCGCGAGGACGCCGAGACCCGCAACGTGGCCGAGGCGCGGCAGTGGCAGACCGAGAAGTTCCTTGCCGAAAACGGCGACAAGCTGCCGGCGGAGGTCAAGGACGAGATCAACGATGCCCTGAGCGAGCTGCGCTCGGCGCTGGGCGGGACCGACATCGACAAGATCAAAGCGGCGCACACCAAACTCGACGAGGTGTCGCAGAAGGCCGGCGCGGCGCTGTATGAGCAGACGCAGGCGGCCGGTGCCGGCACCAACCCGGGTGCGGAGCCGGGCGCTGCGCCAAAGGACGACAGTGTGGTCGACGCCGAGATCATCGACGATGAGGGTAAGAAGCAGTGACGGATAAATCAGATGCCTCGACCGACGCCCCGGCGGCCGGAGAGCGCATTGTGATTCGCGACAAAAGGAAGATCTCTCTGGGGGGTACCGCGGGCAAGGCCCCGGAGTCCAAGGAGGCCAACGGTTCCGAGGCAAAGACCTCGGAACCGGCCGCCAAGGACACCCCGGCGGAGGCGGTGAAGGCGGACGCCAAGGCCCCGCCCACCGGTGAGCCCGAACCGGCCAAGCCGGAGGCGGGCAAGCCGGCGGAGCAGGAGCCGGAGGCGATCGTGCCGCCCGAGGCGGCCGAGCCCGAGGGCGAGGCCAAGACGGACTCCGCCGAACTGGGCGAGCTGCGGACGGTGCTCGACGAGCGCACCGCCGACCTGCAGCGGGTGACGGCCGAGTATGCCAACTATCGCAAGCGGGTCGAGCGGGATCGGACACAGGCCGCGGAGCTGGCGGTGGGCATGGTGCTGACCGCGCTGCTGCCGGTGCTCGACGACATCGACCGCGCCCGCGACCACGGCGACCTCAACGGCCCGTTCGCGTCAGTGGCCGAGCAGCTCACCACGGTGACGACGAAGTTCGGCCTGACCGCCTTCGGCGCCAAGGGCGACTCGTTCGACCCCAACCGGCACGAGGCGGTGGCTCACCTGACCTCTTCCGAGGTGACCGAGCCGACGTGTATTGATGTCATGCGCCGCGGCTACCTGCTGGGCGAGCGCCTGCTGCGCCCGGCGATGGTCGCGGTGGCCGATCCTGAGTCTGAGTAGGCGTTAGGTGAGCTCGAAGGACTGGTTGGAGAAGGACTTCTACTCGGTGCTCGGCGTGTCCAAGAACGCCACCGCGACCGAGGTCAAGAAGGCCTACCGCAAGCTGGCCCGGGAGCTTCATCCGGACCACAACCCCGGCAACTCGTCGGCGGAGAACCGCTTCAAGGCGGTCTCGGAGGCGTATGACGTGCTCTCCGACGACCGCAAGCGGGCCGAGTACGACGAGATGCGCTCGCTGTTCGAGTCGGGCGCGTTCCGGCGTGGGGCCCGTGCCGGGGGAGCCGGTCAGCCCTTCGACATGTCCGACCTGTTCGGCCAGGGCGCCGGGCGGGACCAGCGGTTCAGCGGGGCGAGCTTCTCCGACCTGTTCGGCTCGATCTTCTCGGGCGGGGGTGGGCCGGCGACGTACCGGACCGCCCCCGTGCGAGGGCGTGACGTCGAGGCTGAGATCGTGCTCGACTTCCTCGACGCGGTCAGGGGCGTCGATGTCCCGGTGACGCTGCGCGCGCCGGGGGTCTGCGACACCTGCCACGGCACCGGTGCCAAGCCGGGCACCAAGCCGCGCACCTGCCCGCACTGCGGCGGATCCGGTGTGGTCAACCGCAACCAGGGCGCGTTCGGCTTCGCCGAGCCGTGCCGCGACTGCCAGGGCGTGGGCACAATCGTCGATGAGAAGTGCCCGGAGTGCCACGGCACCGGCGGTGTCACCAAGACCAGGACGCTCAACGTGCGCATCCCGCCGGGTGTCGCCGACGGCCAGCGGGTCCGCCTTGCCGGGCGCGGCGAGCCGGGTGATCGCGGCGGGCCGCCCGGCGACCTGTTCGTGCGGGTGATCCTGCGGCCGGACCCGATTTTCGGGCGTTCCGGCGACGACCTGACCGTGACGGTGCCGGTGACCTATGCGGAGGCCGTGCTCGGGGCGGAGGTCCGGGTACCCACATTGGACGGAATGGTCAAGGTGAGGGTGCCCGCGGGCACGCCGAGCGGGCGGCTGCTGCGGGTCCGGGGTCGCGGTGTGCCAAAACGTGATGGTCATTCAGGCGATCTGTTGGTTACCGTCGACATTGTCCTTCCCTCCGACCTGACCGACGAAGCCCGCGAGGCGCTGGAGAAGTTCGCCTCGCTCACCCCGCCCGCACGCCGCGACCACCTGGAAGATACGAGGTGACCACGAATGGATGCTTCAGCGAAGGTGTTGCTGATCTCGGTGGCCGCCCAACTCGCCGGGATGCACCCGCAGACGCTCCGGCAGTATGACCGGATGGGCCTGGTGGAGCCGGGCCGCACGCCGGGTGGGGGCCGGCGCTACAGCCTGCACGATGTGGAGCTGCTGCGGGAGATCCAGCGGTTGAGCCAGGAGGAGGGCGTCAGCCTCGCCGGCGTGAAGCGCATCATCGGGCTGGAGCGGACCGTCAACGAGCTGCGCCAGCAGATGGCGGAGGTGCTCGACGAGCTCGACGCCGCGCGGCAGCGCCTGGCCGAGCTGGAGTCGATCTCCGCGTTCCCGCGGCGGGAGTTGATGCGCACCTCGCGCACGTCCACGGCGCTCGTGGTCTGGCAGCGCCCGGGTCCTGCCTGATCGACCGGTTTGGGCCCGCTTCGCCCTTTCAAGATCTGTGAGAACTCGCTGGTAGGACATGATCCCTGGCTAGGCTTGGTATTAGTCAGGCAGTCCGGACAAACCGGGCGCAAGCGCCAGCGAGGTGGGGAGATCTCAATGGGCATCGTTGACAAGGCCAAGGAAGCCATGGGCATGGACCAGAACGCCGATGAAGCCAAGAACAAGGCGGATCAGGTATCTGGCAAGGCCTCCGAGATGGGCAACAAGGCCAAGCAGGGCGTGGACAAGGCCGGCGACATGGTCGACGAGAAGACCGGCGGCAAGGCGTCGGGTCACGTCGACAGCGCACAGGACAAGGCAAGAGAGCAGATCGACAAGCGAATGCCCGGCCAATAGACCAGGGCACCATTCCGGGGCGGGGGACATCCCCGCCCCGGTTTGTTTTCGTTTTTTTCGCGCACCGGCCGGCCAAGATCGCGCAATTTGCCTGGCAATACCGGGCAAGGCGGGGCCCGAAGGCCGGGATTGCCAGGCAAATTCGCGGATCTTCACCCGCGAGAGTTACAACCTGCGGGTTTGGCGGACGAGGCCACCTTCACACCAGTCGTGGTAGTCGAACAGGTTGGGCCGCGCCAGCAGCACCCGGGTGTTGTGCGCCCAGGTCATCATCAGCTCGTCGCCGTCCTCCTCGGCCTCCTCGACGAGCTTGCGCAGCTTGCGGCGGGGATGAGCCTTGAAACCCGTGCGGATGGCGTCGGCGGCGTAGATGTAGCAGCAGTGCAAGGCGAAGCGCCGCGCCGGGCAGGCCGGGTCCATGGCGAGATCGAACAGCGTGGAGATCAGGCGGTCTCCCGCGATCAGCAGGTCCCAGTCGGCCGGCATGGAGCTCAGGGGTACCGAGTCGGGCGCGTAGGCCCAGCTTCTCAACTCGTTTGGGCTTGGATCGACGGGGTTTGAGAATCCCCGGAATACCGCCGAGGCAGCGCTCATCGATCACCCTCCAGTCAAATCGCGCAGCGAGCGCGAGACAGCGATGGCAGTCGCGGCCTCGCCCTCGGTGACCAGCGGCGTTGCTTTGGTCATCGCCGGCGGGCAGCTTGGGTCACACCTGCTTGTGGCCGGCGGCGACAACGTAGCGTGTCGGTTCGGCGACGGGCAAGACCTGTCACCAATCCTTTACGTCCTTCACGTGCCATGTAGCCATCTGGAAGTTGAGTTGAGTAGACTCAAGTCTGCTATGGATACTCAGCGTCTAACCACAAAGTCACGCGAAGTGATCACGTCTGCCGTCGCCACGGCGCAGCAGCGCGGCCACGCCACAGTCGAGGCGTGGCACCTCCTCCTCTCGCTATTGGACACCGGCGGGTCGACCGCCGTCGGGCTGTTGCGGGCGGTCGGTGCCAACCCGGCCGACGTCCGCCGGGCGGCGGCGCGCGCGGTCGAGCAGCTGCCCAGCGCCCACGGCAGCAGTGTCGCCGAGCCGAGCCTGTCGCGCGAGTTCGTCAATGCGATCAACGCCGCCGAGCAGATCGCGCGGCCGCTGGGCGACGAGTATGTCTCGACCGAGCACCTGCTCGCCGGGCTCGCCCGGGTCGGCGGCCCGGTCGGCCTGGCGCTCAAGCAGCAGGGGGCGACGGAGGAGGCCCTGGTCGCCGCGTTCCCGCAGATCCGCGGCGGGGATCGGCGGGTCACCAGCCCCGATCCGGAGCAGCAGTATCAGGCACTGGAGAAGTACGGCGTCGACCTCACGGCGCGGGCGCGTGACGGCAAGGTTGACCCGGTCATCGGCCGCGATGCAGAGATCCGTCGGGTGATCCAGGTGCTTTCCCGCCGTACCAAGAACAATCCGGTTTTGATCGGAGAGCCTGGTGTCGGCAAGACCGCCATCGTCGAAGGGCTGGCGCAGCGGATCGTCGCCGGGGACGTGCCGGAGTCGTTGCGGGACAAGAAGCTGGTCAGTCTCGACCTGGGTGCCATGGTGGCCGGCGCGCAGTACCGCGGGCAGTTCGAGGAGCGGCTCAAGAGCGTCCTCGAGGAGATCAAGGCCAGTGACGGCCAGGTCATCACGTTCCTCGACGAGCTGCACACCGTGGTCGGCGCGGGCAAGGGCGAGGGCTCGATGGACGCGGGCAACATGCTCAAGCCCGCCCTCGCCCGCGGCAAGCTCCGCGCGATCGGCGCCACCACGCTCGACGAGTACCGGAAGCACCTCGAGAAGGAC